>JAJRVS010000366.1 GCA_024277195.1 Verrucomicrobiota bacterium
ACGGAGTGTAGCGGGCTACACGACTGAGCGAGAACGCTGATTTGACGGCAAAGATCCCGGTTTCTACCAGTTGGCGCGGAGCGCGTCTTTCAAAAGCCTATAGACATCCATTACGATGATATAACTGTGAAAATGGTATGAATCGAAATCATCCGAGGTAAGCAAGTCGGCGAAAGTCGACAAGCCTATCATAGTCAAGCAGGGTGAATTGAGTGAGTAAGAGCTGCGTGATTTTGCAGATCTCTTCGAGCCTTTTTTCAGGGGATTTAGGATAGGAATAAGTCCTTAGCCCAATAAGGACCCTCTGAAGTTATGGCGATACGGGTAGGGTCTCCTCGTTTCAAGGTTCCATAAGCCCAGGTGGGGCGCAAAAAAGTCAGGTGAAAAGAGACTTGTTCGCCTCTGCGCAATTGATACTGCATTCGATTGATCAAAGGTGGCCAAAGGGCGCGCCGGGTGACAAAGCTTTCGATGATTTCTTCCACAGAGTATCGGGCACGCATGGCGCGTTTGCTGACCACAAATGCCCAGTAACAGCAGGCTAGTCCAAACAAGCTGAAGGCGGTGCCAGCTATTAACGACGCGCTAGATTTGCGGGATAATTCGTTTTCATAAAGTTCATGCACCGATGGGTCAGAGGGCAGGTAGGTGAGTTCGAAAGTGTCACCTGTTTGAACGCTGTCGTAGAAACTTATGTCAACCTTACGCTCGTTCTGGATGTTTTTTTGCGAACCCTCTGTGGTGAATTGGTAGCTGACGTAATGTTTGCTGAATGTCTGCGATCGTTGAGGTTTGTTGGTGGCGCCTTCAGTCAACCGTTTACCGGTGACTTGTGCCGTTAAGACCTCTCCTTGTGCGGCTAGTTTGCGAGAGTTGGAGTTTGATCGGAGGGAGGAAAGGGTGCCTGCCAGACCTACGGTAAGGATGAGGACTGCTAACCAACCTCCTACGCGGATAAAAAATCGGATGAAATAGTACAGGCTTGAGAGCGATGGGGGTTTGGTGGATGTAATTGTTTGGGGCGCTGAAAGATCTGACTGGGGGGTGGTCATGGGGAGGGTTCGGTATTTGTGGTCGAAGGAGATGGCTGGATTTCAAAATAGACGAAAATGGCTTGATCTGCAAAAAAATCTTATTCAAGGCATGAGCGAGCAACGTCTCTGAGTGCTTGGCTTGGGTAGTTTAGTCTTGAGCTAGAGGCAATCAGGGTTAGTTTGAGCGTCTTGATATGAAACACACCGCTTTGCTCATCACTTTGGGAGTGACCTTGTTGGTCTTTGCCTTGGTGGCCCCAGCGATCACGCAGATTCCGATTTTGACAGAGGAGAACTGGAGTCGTTTTCTGATGGCGCGGACTTTATGGGTATTTGTACTTACTTTTTTTGGTTTGTTGGCGATTTTTTATAATTTCCTCAAAAGCGGAATCGCGCGATGGAAGGGCGTGGCGGTGTTGGTAGTGCTTGCGGCACTGGCAGCGTTTTATCCTGGAGGACTGCAACTGATCGTGGGGCCTAAAGAAGTGAAGGGAAGCATCGCTAATGTGCAATATTCTAAAAAGACAGTGACATATTACATATCTCCACAAAGCAAAGCATTTCGCCGTCATAACCCATTAAAAGTGGACTATTTTAATTTTAATTTAGTCAGTGGCGATCAGCAAGCGGTCAAACTTGTCCGTAAAGATACTTTGAGAATTTTGGATCAAGAAAAAAACTTTGAAGCCAAAAACGAAACTTATTATTGTAAATATCTGCCTTATGTGGCGAGATTTTTGCGCTTTGAGCGTATAGATAAAAATTAGGATAACTTGTATATTTTAATATTATATGAACAAAAAAACTATTATTTTACTGTTGGGTTTTGCCCTGGTGGCGCTGCCGCAAATTAATCAGGCGGAGCCAAAGGAAGCTGTGCATCGGGAAGGCACGGAGTGGTGTAATACTTGGGTGACCTCAGCAAATTTAAAAGATAAACCGCGTGTATTGATGGTGGGAGATTCAATCACTAATGGGTATTTTAAATCGGCAAGCAAGGCTTTGGCGGATGTTTCTTATGGAGCTAAATTGACGACTTCGGCTTGCGTGGCGGATCCGGCATTTTTATTGCAGTTAGGATGGAATTGATGAATGGGGGTTTGGGCTTATGGTTACTCCTCGGTGATTTTTTCAATCAAATGAAACGGCCTTTTCCTAGGCGTTTGACCATTAGCCGCAGCCCGGCCTCGCCAAAGTGGATCCATTTGGTCGGCTGTAGGCATAAAGGCTGAGTTTTGCTGTGAGGGCAGTTTGAGGTCAAGGGCTCACTCATAATCCCATTTGGTGATCCAGGGGTCGTCGAATTTTTTCTGGAAGGCTTTGATCTTCTTTTGGTATTGATCGAGGATTTTAGCAAAAGCGGGATCGGCGGCGAGGTTGTTGGATTCGTTGGGATCTTTTTCCATATCGTAGAGTTCGAACTTGGGGCGGTTGATGTAATCGCCAACGGTTTTTTGTCCGTAGGGAGCATCGAGGCTAAGTTGGAACTGGGCCTGCCAACTGGAGGCTGCCCATAGATCGGAGGCGAAGGGGTAGGGAAGACCGTGAGCGATGTTCCAAATGAGTTTGTATTGTTTGTCGCGCACCACTCGCATCGGGTAATACATCTGGATTTCGTGAAAGGTGTGCGATGCAAAAATGGTGTCCCAATGTTCGGCTTCCGGTTTGTCTAGGATGGAAACCCATGATTTGCCATGGTAGGAGTTGAACTTTTCTTTGCGTGGACCGCGGTTTTCTTTATTGGCGTAAGCTTTGTCTTTCCAATATTGATTGGGATCGATCCATTTTTTAGGTCCGTTGGTTTTAGCATCGAGGCCACCAGCGAAGTCGAGTAGGGAGGGGGTGATGTCGATGTGACTGATCATGCCTTTGAGTTTGAGCCCGCGTTTTTTCTGGTAAGGATTGCGCACCACAAAAGGAACTCGCAGGCCTCCTTCGTAAACGGTGGTTTTGCCTCCGGCAAAAGCCATGCCGTGATCGGCGGTGAAAACGATGAGAGTTTTGTCGTAGAGACCGGATTCTTTTAAGATCTTCACTAGTCGCCCGACACCTTGGTCAACACGGGAGATGGACTGGTAATATTGAGCGAGCTCTTCGCGGGTCTCGCGGCTGTCGGTGAGGAAGTGGGGTATGGTGACCTCTGAGGTTTTGAAAAATTCTTCTTTCACGCCTGCGTGAGAGCCTTGGTTGGCTTTGTTGCCGAACAGGTTGGGTTTGAGTTTGCTTTTGGAATTCTGGTCTAATCCTCCACTGCGATGAGGGTCGGCGGTGGCGAAATAGAGGAAAAAAGGACGATCATCAGATGTGTCGGTGATGAAGTCCTTGGCAACATCAGCCATCGAGGGAGCATTGCGCGGGTTGCCTTTGAGGTAAGTTTCGAAGTGGTAAACTTCTTCCGGGGCGACATGGTATTTGCCGATCTGAGCGGTGCGATACCCTTCGTTGGCTAGCACTCTGGGAAGGGAGAGTGAGACGACGTTGTGCCAAGAGGAAAATTTATGGAAGCCGTGTTGGTGTCCATACATACCGTTGCGGTGGTTGTGCAGCCCTGACATGACAACCGAGCGACTGGCTGCACAGCTTGCGGTGGTGGCGAAGGCATTGAGGAAGATGGCTCCATCTGCGGCGACCGCGTCGATGCTGGGGGTGCGAGCTGAGGGGTCGCCGTAACAGCCGAGGGTGGGGGATTCGTCGTCGGCGATGATGAAAATGATATTGCGCTCGGCGGCGAGCAAGGGGCTGGCTAGCAGAGCAAAAGCATAACAGCGGGCTGCCAAGTAAGTGATGGAGTGAAGGCGGTTCTTGGTTTTCATGGGATTAAAGGTTCGGGGCAGCTGTCGTATCGACAAGATACGTATTTGCGGAGCTGGGGGGAACAGTATTTCTAGGTTTAAGGATTGAGATTTGGCGATTTGGAATGAGGTTTAGCAGAATTTTGTATTATCGGGAAGCTGAACTTTTTATGAAAATCCACTCTGCTATAAATAAACCTTCCCTCAAGCGTCGTGATTTTATCGGCCAGGGGTCAGCGGTGGCGCTGTCAGCGCTTGGTATCAATGCGGCGGAGGCTGCCTCGTCAAAACCTTTCCACTTGTGGGCTTCGGGGGATTGCCATGTTGGCACAGATAAAAAACGAGGTAGGGAATCACTGGCCGAAGCGATCAGGCAATCAGAATTTGGAGATTCCAAACGTGGGGCTCCGTCTTTTGACTGGGATATCGCTTTGCATGTAGGCGATTTTTCAGGCAATCAAGGATCGCCGAAGGATGACGAGGGGGAGGAAGTCGTCAGGCAGCTGGCGGCGATGAAAAAACATCGGCGCGAGGATTTTTATTCCCTGGCGGGCAATCATGACGCTTCGTTTGCAAACGAGGAAAGGCAGTGGTGGTTTCGTAAATGGCTCGACCCTACTGGTGAGAATACGGTGGTTTCAGGGGTGGATAATGCACGGCGAAGATTTCCGGTCAGTGGAACTTGGGAGCGTTATTCTTTTCGAGTGGGTAATATGTTGTTCCTGATCATGAGTGATCGCAATGATGGGGGGCCTCCGGTAGGGCGTGGGAAACGTGGAGGTTATCCCGCTGGGGCGGTCAGCAGTGAAACTTTTGCCTGGTGGAAGGATCAGGTCGAGAGCAATCAGGACAGCATTATCATTTGTGCGCATCATCACATGTTGCGCGAAACCACAGTGGCATCCGGCCCGTGGGAGGGTTTCCGTAAAAAAGCGGATGGGGGGTGGAAGCCTTATTATCATGGTTATTATCCTAATGGTGGGCCTGAGGGGGCGTCCTATTTGTATTGGCTCGATGACAAGCCCGACGCGCAGGCTTTTGAAAAATACTTGGCGCAACATCCGGGAGCGATTGATATGTGGATTGGTGGGCATACCCACACCAGTCCGGATGATAGCTATGGGGGGCGCAGTCACGTCGAACAGAAGTGGGGAGCTTGGTTTGTTAATTGCAGTGCGCTTACCCGTTATCATGTGAATGTCGCTAATGTGCCGATGTCGCGCTTGCTGACTTTTACACCAGGCAGTGAAGAGGTGTTGGCGCAATGTTATCTGCATACCAATCAGCATGCTCGGGCGGGTTGGTATGAAAAAGCGGAGAGGAAGATACTTCTGAAGAAGGAATTTGTGGCGGCGAAGACGGGGTGAATGGGGGGGGAGCTCCGCTGTATTATGGGGCCACGCTTGTCTCTGATTAGTAGATCGCGGGAGTATTGATAGGAGACAGATATGGAAATCTATCCTACGGGAGTGTGTAGGATAGAATTCCAATTCTGTCGTTGGGGATGGAGCAGGTGATGCTTGGACAAATATGGAAATTTGTCCTACGGTGGGGTGAATCAAAGGGGGGAATATGGTCAAGACGATACGAAACATCACTGGATTGCTGTGTGCGGCTTTTGCTCCGCTGTGGATGTCATATGCCTGGTACAGTGAGGACTTTGCCCGCTATTGGGTTTATCTGGTGGCCCCGGTTGCGGGGGTGATTTTGCTGTCGTTGTGGTATGTGGTGATGGGTCCGGATATTTGGAAAAAGCGCTTAAAACGTTTTGCCGGTTTTGTGATTTTGCTGCTGGTGGGCGGTGGGCTGTTTGTTTCTCTGACCCGTTACGAGGGATCGGTGAGTGGCACGTCGTTGCCACGATTTGTGTGGAAGTGGATGCCGGTGGTTGATGAGGCGATCGCTTTGGCTCAGCCTGTTGCGAGCGGAGGTGAAGAAGCTGGCGCGGCCGGGGAACCCGTCGAGGGGGTGGTGGACAGTGCACAGTTTCTTGGTCCGAAGCGGGACGGGGTGTGGCAGGATTCGCCGGCTTCGTTCGATTGGCAAAAGCAAGCGCCGCAGGAATTGTGGCGTCAGCCGATTGGCGCGGGATGGTCGGGTTTTGCGGTGGTGGGGCGACGGGCTTTGACCCAGGAACAACGGCGCGAAGAAGAACTGGTGACTTGTTATGATTTATTGAGCGGGGATTTGCTGTGGGTTCACAGTGATACCGCACGCCTGGAAGCGAGTATGGGAGGGCTGGGGCCAAGGTCAACGCCGACGGTGGTGGGTGACAGGGTGTATACTTTTGGTGGCACTGGGATTTTAAACTGTTTGGATTTAAGCAGCGGCAAGTTGATCTGGTCTCAGGATCTTGGACCGCAAATGCAGGGGCATTTTCCGGATTGGGGCAAAAGCACTTCGCCCTTGGTGGTGGATAAGCTGGTGGTGGTGAGCGGGGCGGAAAATGCCGCGCCGACCTTGTTGGCTTTTGATGCGCTGACGGGCAAGCCTGCCTGGGTGTATGACGGTAGGGGGGCGAGTTACAGCTCTCCGCGTTTGCTCGAAGTGGATGGGGTGCAGCAGATCGTTAGCATCAATGGCAAGGATGCTACGGGGCATGATCCGGCAACGGGCAGGGAGTTGTGGTCTTTTGCTTGGCCGGGCAAATACCCTAAAGTAGCGCAGCCCCTATTGGTGGGGGCGGATCAGATTTTACTGACGGCAGGTTATGGGGCGGGCAGTTTTTTACTGAAGGTGAAACAGACGGCAGCAGCTTGGTCGGTGGAAAAAATTTGGCAGAGCAAGAAGATGAAAACCAAATTCAGTTCAGCCGTGATCCGGGGGGATTATGCTTACGGTTTGGATGGCGGCATCATGGCGTGCATTGATCTCAAATCGGGCAAGAAGGTGTGGAAGGGCGGACGTTATGGTTTTGGGCAACAACTGCTGGTGGGGGATGTTTTGTTGGTGCAGACGGAAAAGGGAGGTATCGCCATCGTCAAGGCGGATCCGGCGGGGTATGAGGAACTGTTCCAACTGCAGGTTTTGGATCACATGACCTGGAATGTGCCAACTTTGGCGGGGCGTTATTTGTTGGTGAGGAATGACCGTGAAGTGGTGTGTTATCGCCTTGCGCAGAGCGCCGGAAAGGTGAAGGTTTCCAAGCGTTGAAAAAATCCCCGATTCGAAACCCTTTAGAGATGAGCAAGCACAGTCAACTGAAACTGGATCGAAGAAAATTTTTAACTGGAGCCGGAGGTACCGTGGCAGCGATCGCGACGGCTCCGTTGATTTTGGGAGCAGCGGAGAAAACGGGCAAAAAATACCGCACGGCTTTGATTGGCACTGGCTGGTGGGGAATGAATATTCTGCGCGTGGCGCTGGAAGAGGGACGCACCCAGGTGGTGGCGCTGTGTGATGTGGATGCGGATGCTTTGGAAATTTCTGCCGATGAAGTGGACGGCTTGACGGGGGCGACGCCTAAGATGTATAAAGATTATCGTGAAATGCTCGAAAAAGAGCAGCTCGATGTGGTGATCATTTCCACCCCGGATCATTGGCATGCGCTGCAGGGAATCGCGGCGGTGCAGGCGGGAGCCCATGTGTTTATCGAAAAACCCACCGGGCATACGGTTGAGGAAAGTCGGGCGATGCTGAATGCGGCACGGGTCACCGATCGCGTGGTGCAGGTGGGGCTGCATCGGCGTATCGGTCCGCATCATGTTTCGGGCATGGAGTTTTTAAAAAAGGGGGGTGCGGGTAAAATTGGCATGGTGCGGATGTTTTCTCATGGAGGCGGTGGGGCGGAAAAACCGACTCCGAATAGTGAGATTCCTGAAGGCATGGACTGGGATATGTATTGCGGGCCGGCTCCACTGCGTCCGTTTAACCGCCGAATCCATCCGGGCGGTTTCCGTAATTTTCTCGATTTTGCCAATGGCACGCTGGGAGATTGGGGGGTGCATTGGTTGGATCAAATGCTGTGGTGGACGGATGAGCTTTATCCGAAAAAAATCTACAGCACTGGCGGTCGACCGATCAAAGGGGCACCAGTTTTGAATGATAAAGAGCAGACGACGGATGCGCCAGATCATCAGGTAGCGACTTATGAATTTGATCAGTTCACAGCGGTGTGGGAGCATCGTCGTTTTGGCGGCAACGATGTGGAGAAATCACGGGTGGGTTGTTATTTTTACGGAACCAAGGGGGTCTTTCACATGGGGTGGAGGGATGGTTGGAATTTTTATCCGGTTAAAAAAGGAGCGCAAGTGGTTCATCAGGATCCACAATTTGATAATCAAAAGGATGGCCATAATGTGCCGCCTTTGTATAAGGACTTCCTGGATGCGATCGAGCAGGGGCGTAAGCCGGTCGCCGATATTGAGATTGGACACCGGGCGACTAATCTTAGTTTATTAGGTATGCTGTCACTGAAAGCAGGGCGTAGTGTGGAATGGGATGGAGCGAAAGAGGAAATTGTTGGTGATGAAGAGGCGAATGGGCTGTTGCGTAGGGAATACCGTGCGCCGTGGGTTTATCCGGAAGTGTGAGTAGGAAGGCTAATTAACAATGAGCGATGATATAAACAAAACGGATTTGCACAATAGGGTAGTAACGATGGCTGCAGTTGCGGCGCTGTTGTTCAGTGCACGCTACGCAGCGGATATCGTAGTGCCATTTTTGCTTGCGCTATTCATCGCCGTGGTTGCAATTGGACCGATTGACTGGTTGAAAAAGCGGGGGCTGCCATCTGGGGCAGCTGTGGGGGTGGTGATTTTGATCGTGATTGGATTGAACGTTTTGGTGGCGGTGATGTTGGGGGCAACGGTGGACCAGTTCAACCAGGCTTTACCTGGTTACCAGGAGAGTCTTGCTGAAAAAACCCAGGCGCTGATGGCCTGGTTGGCGTCCCATGGAGTGGATGTCAGTAAAACCGGCATTGAGAAAGTTTTTAATCCTGGTATGGCGATGGGGTTTGTCAATACCATGATTGGAAGCCTCGCAGGGGTGATGAGCAATGCGCTGTTGATCATTTTCACTGTGATGATGATGCTGGTTGAAGCGGAAGGGTTTCCTCGCAAGTTAACTTTGATGCGAGCCGATTCTGGAGAAGTCGCAGTGCAGCGTATGAGCCGTATTATGGAGAGCATGAACCAGTATGTCGGAACCAAGGCTTTTGTCAGCTTGATCACAGCCACCCTGGTCTGGATTGGGCTCAAAATAGTCGGGCTGGATTTTGCCATTCTCTGGGCCTTTCTGGCATTTGTATTAAACTTTATTCCTAACATTGGTTCGATCATGGCAGCGGTTCCAGCGGTTTTGCTGGCATTGTTACAGCTCAACTCAGGCATGGCCTTGGTGGTAGCCGGAATTTATGTGGCGGTGAATGTGGGAATGGGGAATATTATTGAGCCGATGCTGATGGGGAAACGGGTTGGTTTATCAACCCTGTTTGTTTTCCTGTCTTTGATCTTCTGGGGTTGGTTGTTCGGACCGGTGGGGATGCTGTTATCGGTGCCTTTGACGATGGTGGTCAAAATTATTGCTGAAGGATCTCCGCAAACGCAGTGGTTGGCGATTATGTTGGGGCCGGCGCCTCCGGTTGAGGCGGAGGAAGGGAAGTAGATAAACTCTAGCCTACACCGCTAAAGCTAATGCGAGTCAGGATGGGCGCGAGCTGGAACGTAGAAAGTAGACTAAGTTAATAAGCACGAATGATGAGGTGAGTAGCTTATGCTGAACTAGACTAAATTCTGCGTCCCTGTTTCCAGGCGGCTAGTTCCTGATCTAAAGAGTCGTTAATGCCATTAGTTCTTTTTAGGTGCATGTGCAGGCTTTAAAATCGGATGATTTTCTGGGCGTTGGTAGAGAATATTTTTTTGCGCACATCGGCTTCGGGGACGAGCTTGCGGACGATGGCAATTTGCTGGGCACCGGAGCATTTGCCGCCTTCGCCGACGGTGTCGGCGCAGTCGGTGCCGAGACAGAGTTTGTCCTGATGGCGGTGGAGGAAGGCTGCGCCTTGTTCTTCGTCGCGCTTGAAGGCGTTGTGGCCGGAACCGGCTGAGAGGTCACCGTAGATGTTGGGGTAGTCGGCGAGCAGTTTATCAGTTAGTCCGCCTGGAGTAACTTTGCCTTTGGGATACATGGTTTTTTGATCGTGGTTCTTATCGACATTGCCCCACCAGGTCTGGGCGTGACCGATGAAATTAACCGTGGGGTATTTTTCGAGCATTTTGTGAAGGCGCTCAAAACCTAGGTTATAGGTGTTGTGCTGGATGTGCATCAAGACGGGCACATCGAATTCGCGGGCGATCTGGTAGATCAGTTGCATTTCCTTTGAGTCGATTTCAAGGTGAAATTTTTGTTCACCGATGCCTCGCGCATCTTTTTTGAGCCATTTTTCAATCACGCTTTTTGTTTCGGGGAGATCTGGAACTTCATTGCAGAAGTAGATGTAAGAGTCAGGATGTTTGGCGGCTAGGGCGGCGGCGGGTTCGTTGCCGGAAACTTTGGCGGCGAGGCCGTTGGCACCGCCGTTGCGGGTAGACGGGCGTTTGACAGGGCTGCCGGCGGGCAATAAAACGGTTTTGCCAATGCCCATGGTGTTTTGGTGTTTTAGCAAGACGGCATCATTTCTTTCATGAAAGGCGAGATGCTGATGGATGTCGATAATGAACTCTTTTTCCTGAGCCTGGGAAGTGAAGGGCAGCAGTGGGCTTGAGGCCAGCGTGGCGAGGGTGGTTTTTTTGAGGAAAGTGCGGCGTTTCATGGGGTATTTAGTTGCTGGGGATTTTAATAAAAAACAAGTGGAACTTGTTAAAAGGGAGTTTATCTCTATGTCGTTCGAAAACTAATCCCCAATTGTTATGTACAACAAGAATAAATTTCGCTTACCTGCAACGTTTTGTCTTTGTTCTTTATCCATGTTACTGCCGCTGATGGCACTCGACTATAAAGGTGATCCGGATTGACCGGAGGCGAATGCCAAGGATATGCCAAGAATTGCGGCTACTCCACCTGACAAGGCGCTGGCGACTTTCGAAGTGAGGAAGGGTTTACAGCTAGAGTTGGTGGCGAATGAGCCGCAGGTGATGGACCCGGTGGCGATCGATTTTGATGAAGATGGAAGGATGTTTGCGGTGGAGATGCGTGGATATTCCGAGAGGCGTGACGAGGATCGTGGACGGATCCGGATGTTGGTGGATGAAGATGATGACGGGGTTTATGAAAAAGCGACGATTTACGCCAAGGGATTGAAGTGGCCGACCGGGGTGGTGTGTTACGATGGCGGGGTTTTTGTGATCGCGACGCCTAACTTGTATTATTTTAAAGACAGTGACGGAGATGGGGTGGCGGATATTGAGAAGGTGGTATTTACGGGTTTTGGCAAGGGCAAGGAGCGTTTGAATATGCAGGCACTTGCCAACAGTTTGCGATGGGGGCCGGACAATCGGATCTGGGGGGCGACGGCGGGAACCGGCGGCAGTGTAAGGCGCCCTGAGCAAGCGGAGTCGGAAGAAGTTTCGGTGAATGGGCGGGACTTTTCCTTTGATCCTAAAACTCTGGATTTCCGCACTGAGAATGGCACTGCCCAGTATGGTTTGAGCTTTGATTCCACGGTGCGACGTTTTGTCAGCAGCAACAGTAATCATATCATAGCGGTTATGTGGGAAAAAGGTTGGACCCAGCCGGGGCCGTATTTTTCCCTACCCAATGCGCTGGTGGGTATCGCTGATGATGGCGCCGCTTGCACGGTTTACCGGATCAGCCCAGACGAGCCGTGGCGTATCATTCGCACCCGTTGGCGGGTAGCGGGGGTGGTGCGCGGTGGAGCCGAGGGAGGTGGACGGGTTTCGGGTTATTTCACCGGAGGCACAGCGGTCACACTTTATACTGGCGATGCGTTGGGGGATGAATTTGTGGATAATGCTTTCACCGGGGATGCGGGCAGCAATCTGGTGCATCGGAAACTGGTGAAGCATAAAGCCGGACAGACGGCGCTGGTGGCTACCCGGCCTGCGGATGAAAAAGAGTTGGAGTTCCTAGCTTCTACGGATAATTGGTTCCGCGCCACGGCTTCGGCCAATGGGCCTGATGGTTGTCTGTATGTGGTGGATATGTCACGCGAGACGATTGAGCACCCCTGGTCTTTGCCGCCGGGGATCAAAAAATTTCTCGACCTGAACAGTGGAACCGATCAGGGGCGTATTTACCGGGTGAAACCAGAGAATTTTGAGCGGCGTAAGACAGAAAAATTAAGTGAGGCTTCGAATGACGAGTTGGCGGCTTTGCTGAATCATGCCAATGGCTGGCACCGGGTGACGGCTCAGCGATTGTTATGGCAACGCGGGGACAAACGTGCGGGCGCAGGTTGGGGAGTGGCTCCGGCAGCGGATACGGCGGAAGGTCGGTTTCGTCGGGCCCTGGCTTTGGCTAAAGAAGACGGCAAAGGCAAAGCTGCAGAACTGGCAAGCCTGGTGAATCAATCACGCGGCGATCTGTGGGTGGAGGCGGCGGCTTTGAATGCCATCGGCAATGGTGCGGAGGCACGGGATTTGTTTATTACGCTGGCCAAGGATACGCAGGCCAACGGAGCGTTTCTGGCACGTCTGGCTGAAGTGGTAGGTAAAACCAACGACGAGGCAGCGATCAAGGTGGTGCTGAAGGTAGCGGTAGAGAATGCTCAAAACACGGTGGGTCTGGCTTTGGTGGAACAGTTGGGCAGTGGTTTGGCGGTGGTGAAAAATTCTCTGGCCAAAGCGGATAAGGACAAAGTTTTGGCACCGGTTTTTGCTCAATCCCTGACGACGGTGAGTGAGCCCAAGGCAGCGGAAGACAAACGTGTTCAGGCGGTTCAGTTGAGTGCTTTTTCTCCTGATTCAAAAACGTCGGGCATTTTGGCTGAGGCATTGAAGGGGACAGATTTGGTGAAGTTGCAACTGGCTTTGCTCAATGCGTTGGGTCGCCGCAATGCCGCTGAGTTGAAAACCTTGTTGGTATCGAAGTGGGCGGCTTGGAACCCGCAGGTGCGTTCGGTGGCGATGGACTTGTTTTTGGCTCGACCCGATCGTTCCACGAGTTTGTTGAAAGCGGTTCAGGATAAAAAGATAGCCAAGACGGATTTATCGGCGAACCAAGTGGATATGTTGCGCGGGCACCGCGATGCAAGAGTGAAGGAGTTGGCGGCAACGGTATTTCCTGTGGTGAAAAAAGAAGCGCGTTCTGCTGTGGTGGCGCGCTACCAAAAAGCCTTGACGATGAAGGGCGATGCAAAAAAAGGCCAGGCAAAATACGAAACGGTGTGCATATCCTGTCACCGCTATGGCGACAAGGGTTTTGTTCTGGGACCGGATGTGGTGACCTTTATCGCGGCAGGCAAAGATTCGATTTTGGGCAATATATTTGATCCCAATAAAGAGGTGGCTCCGCAGTTCCAAACTTATGCTTTCACCCTGAAAGGCGGTGAAGTGGTGGTGGGGATGATCGCCAACGAGTCATCCACCGAGGTGACGATTCGCCAACCCTTTGGAGTGGAGAAAAAAGTGGTGCGCAAGGATATCGAAGGCATGAAAGGGATCGGCATGTCACTGATGCCGGAGGGACTGGAGGGTGCCTTGAGTCTTCAGGATGTAGCGGATCTACTGGAGTTCCTGACGACGGCCAAGTAGATGAAGTGACCGTTGTTCAGCGGCTGAGTATCATGTTGTCGATCCAGATTTCGGAGGCGACCTTGGGTGGGCAGATGAAGCCGATCCAGTTGACACGATTCCATTGGGGGGATCGCAGTGGCAGATCTTTATAGATGCGTGGCTCGCCTTTGGGAAAGGTGATTTTGAGTTGCCATTGACCAGCCTGTTTGCCGAGCGGGGCGCTGACCTCGATGTTGATCCATGTATTACTGGGGAGGTCGATACTGTTGCCGGGTAGAGTCAGTTTATTGTTGGCAATGCGGAAAGAGGGGCCGACTTGATAGGGGCGTTCTGAATCGCGCCACTCGTGTTGGAATACGGCGCCAGGACTCAAGCGCAGGGCAAATGCGAGACGACTGGTGCGGTCTTCATGTTTGAGATTGAGATACCAGTGATTGCCTTTTTGCCCGGTGGTATTGAGCATCCTGAGCGCGGATTTGCCTTGCTGGGCGAGGGGTGATTTGAGCACTTCGACTTTGCCATTGTTTTCACTCTTGCTGATTCTGGAATCCATCGGCATACGGCCGAACTCGAAGTTGTGACGGAAGGTCAGCTCAGGAGCTGGTGGAGGGTCTTGCATCGCGGGCAGCTTGGTGGTGAAGTTCCGGGCTTTTTGCATCCATTTGGTATCGCCGTAAACCCCGGATTTGGAAAAGTCGAAGGGGACGAAGCTGATTTTTGCTGCTGGCGAATCCTTTTGAAGACGAAAGTCATGTTTGGCAGGATCGACAAACAGCGGGTCGGCCAGCAGCGAGCCGAGGTCTTTTCCGCTGGCCTGCCATTCGCTGAAACTTTGGCCATCAAAAAGGGGGCTGGGATGATTATTTTGCCAGTAGAGATTGTGATTGAGATTGACCTTGTCATCTTTCCACGAGCCTTTGAAGAGGTCACCTTTATCCCAGTGAACGATGTTTCGCTCGAAGGTGAAGGAGAGATGCTCTTCGACTCGTGAGCGTTGTACTTGCTGCTCGCGGGCAAAAGCGAGGATGTTATTGCGGATGATGTTCTCCTTGCCGTAGTGTTGGTGAAAGCCGCCGGACTTGGTGCGGTAAACCAGGTTCTTTTCCATCAGGATGCCGCTGCTGCCTTCGTCAGTGTAGAGCCCCCAACCGCCGTAGCTCCAGGAGAGGATATCGTGGATGACGTTGTTGTTAACCGTGGTTCCCGGCGAGGGTCCGAGGGTGTAAACGCCGCCCATGTCACTGAGTAGACCTTTGCCGATATGATGAATGCGGTTGAAGTCGATGTGGTTGCGTGCGGCGAGGCTGTTGCTGTATCCCCAGCGCCAACCGACGGAGACACCGGTGTAAAAGAAGTCGCCGATGTCGTTGTGGGTGATTTGGTTGTCACCGCTCTGACCGATCCAGGCTCCGACGGCACAGGGGAAAACATGGCCGCCGTTGTGGATGAGGTTGTTGTCCACTTTGATATGGTGAGTCTGGTCGGCGGGATTTTTTGCGATACGAGTTTCGCCAATGCGCACCCCGCCAGCGCCGAGGTCGTGCAGGTGATTGTGAATAAATTGGTTGTTTTGACATCCGCGACGGAACCAAATGCCGTAGATGCCAGTGTGGGCGATTTCACAATTTTTGAAACGAATCTGGCGGGCACCATCAATTTGCATCGCAGCTTCGATTGGAGCTGCTGCCTGGGCAGGATCAAATCCACTGCTGGGTGTGATCCATTGACTGTGGTGAAAATTTAATCCACGGAATTCCAGATGTTCGACCCATTTTTCGGCAGTGGAATCACCGGAGATGATCATGAGTTTTTCTGCCACGGGTGCGACGATTTTGGCTGTTTTGATATCATCGCCAGGTCGTGGATGATAGAGCAGGGTGCCGCTGTCAATGTCGAGGAACCATTCTCCAGCTTGATCGAGAGCGGCGCGGTAGTTTTCCAAAATATACCCGGTGTTGCGTTTCAGCGGGTTGTGGGATTTCATTTTTTGACCGGAGATAGTCAGGGTTCCACTGACGAGGTCAGCGGAGTTGAGGAAACGGCGAGTATTGTCCCATTTGTGATAGGCCAGCAGTTGGATGCGTTGCAGGGCTTTGTCTGGGATGCCCTTGAGGCTGCTGATTTGTTTGGCATCGACCGTCAGGACCTGACGGGCTTGGTTTTTTGGCTGCCCTTTTTGATCGGGGATATCTTCTTCTCGAACGTCTTGCAGGTAGTTGAAGAACTGGTTGGGTTCGCGGGCGCGAATGGCGCGTTGACCGTTGATCCATAATTGTTCGAAAGACCAGGAGCCGTCAGCGACCGAGCGGATTTGTGTTTGCCACAAGCCGTCGGCGTTGAGTGCCCAGTTGGTGATGGGGCGCCCACCAGAGATGATGACTTGGGCGCCAGGGGCGGCTTGATAAATGACGGGAGCGCCTTTGCTGCCGCCATCCCTGGAATCGAACTGAATGGCTTGGTCGATGCGGTAGGTGCCGGCGGCGATGGTGATGTGTGCGCCTTGTTTGGCAAGCTCAGGATGGGCGGCACGTTGTTTGCGCAGTTCATCGCGTGCTTGGGGCAGGTTGCTGATGGGGCCGCTAGGGGAAACCTGGATTTTGATTGGTGCGGCCCAGATAGGGATGGCTATCAATGATAAGCTAAAAAAAATAACCAAAAGATTGGAGGAGGAGCGATGGGTAAGGGTCATTGGTTTTAGGGCCGTATTTTTGACGGCTGATAGAGGATGGGGTTTGCCCAAGGAGTTGCCCTGAGCTGACATAGGGTTAGACCTTTGGGTCGAGGGATTGTTCGATCAACAAGTTGCCTAGCTTTTCAGACCCAAATCTCACTACATCTTCCACCGGCAGTCCGGTTTGTTGTTCGAGTTCGGCGATGGCGGCGCGAGCTTCTTGCTCGGAGAGGTGGGCGGTTTTCAAGGCGATGCCGATGGTTTTGGGGCGAGGGAAGGTGCCGCAGGCGCTGGCGAGGTCTTCGTTGAGTTTGATGAACTCATTGATATCGGGAACTTTGACTTCGGGCATTTGGTCGAGCACTTCCATGCCGGCGCGGTGACAAAGGATGAAATGGGTGGGGCAGGATCCACGCATCAGAGCGAGGGTGGCCGAACTGCGGGCGTGTAGTAGCGAACCCTGGCCTTCGATAAAAACGATATCGTCAGCGGCGGCGCTGGTGACCAGAGTTGATACGGCGTTGACCGCGTGATCGATTTTGATTCCGTCCAGCGGGATGCCACGACCGGTGATGGTGATGCCGATTTGTCCGGTGGCGAGGAAGGCGGTGGAGTGCGGGCCCTGGTCGCGCACCCAACGGTAGATTTCCAGTCCGGCGGTCATTTTACCGATTGCCATGTCGGTGCCGATCATCAATACCCGTTTGTTGCTGAGCTTGGTGGCGTCGGCACTGGTGATGGGTGGAGCTTCGCCGGGCTGGCGGATGTCCCAGATCCATTGATCGTCCTTGAGCAGGTGTCCAAACTTGGCGTTGAGATCGTCGTGTAGTCCGTTGGCGAGCGACATGCCGAGTTTGAGGGATTGTTCCAACTTGATCAGCCAGGCTTCGGGCAAACGTCCGCCGGTAGGGGCAATGCCGAGAATAAGGACTTCGGCTCCGAGCGCGCGGGCTTCTTCGACCGTGGCGACTACCGGGCAGTTGCGTGGCATATCGACCACGTCGTTGACTTGTTTTCCAGCGTGGCGGGAGTCGATGACGCAGGCGATGGGGTTAGGGGAATAGCGCATCACGCCGTATCCCATTTTGCCCTCGGATTCACCGAGGTTTTCCTCCATAAAAATAGCCAGTGCTTGATCGGGTTTGAGCATCTTAGTTCTCCTGTTGTAGGTTGGTGAATGTGGCGCCGTGTCCGGGTTGTTCGTTGGGTATAACCGCGCCGTCGATCAGCGTGGCTCCGCTGCAGGGATCGTTGGTGATGTTGAGCTGCGAGTCGAGGTCGATGGCGTCGAGCAGTGAGCCGATGGCCGCGCCTGCCGAGATGGAAAGAGTGGACTCACTCATGCAGCCGATCATCACCTTCACTTTGTGGGCACGAGCGGTAGCGACGATGCGCAGGGCTTCGGTCAGGCCTCCGCATTTCATCAGTTTAAGATTCACTCCGTCCACGTGCTCGACCCAGTGGGGGATGTTTTCTGAAAAGCGACAGGACTCGTCGAGGTAGATCGGTAACGGGCGGTTTTCGAACAGCCGTGGCAGGTATTTTTCTTCTCCTTCTTTGAGCGGTTGCTCGACGTATTCGACTCCGCGATCGGCCAGCCATTGCATCATGTTGATCGCTTCGTCGGGGGTCCAACCTCCATTAGCGTCGATCCGTAGGGCGAGGTCTTTGCGTTCGCTGACCGATTCACGGACGGCTTCGAACATCGCTTGGTCGGCTTCAATTCCTTCGGGAGAGCCGAGTTTGATTTTTAGGAATCTGCTGCCAGTGCGGTCGAGGATGTCGGGCACCCGTTCTTTGATGATCTCCGGAGGATTGATGCCGATGGTGACCGAGGTGGGAACCATTTTTTTGGATAAACCGAAAATTCGGTAGAGTGGTTGACCACATTTTTTGCCGAACCAATCCCATAGGGCTACATCGAGCGCGGCGAGGGCGCAAGGGGCGACATCTGCTTGACGGGCCTTGTTCCACACTTCATGAATGGAGAGTTCGCCGTAGGCGGGTTGCCAGAATTCTTTGAGCGCGTCTTCGCCAATTTGCGGAGTTGAGGCTTTTTCACTGATGCCGGGTGACATCTCGCCCCAGCCGGTGATGCCATCCTTGCTGAGCCCGACGTAGAGATTGTCAGAACCGGTGGATGTGCCGCGGCTGATTCTAAGTGGGTAGCGTTTGTTGAGGTGGAGGGTGCGGAACTGGATTTCCATGGTGGTGGGGTTTTTAGGGCCGCCCCTTTGGGGCTTTTATGAGAGTGGGTGTTTACCCAGGGCGATGCCCTGGGCTGACATAGGGTTGGCCCTTTGGGCCGGATGATTTATAAAGCTGGGTGATTGAGGGAATAAAGCTCGGAATGTTTTTCGATGATGGTTGAGCACTTGGTTGATCAGAGTTTGGCTAGGGAGTCGTCCATGGCGGACAGTACTTCTTTGATGCTTTGTTCTGTTTCGTCGCCCATGTTGGATACGCGGAAGGTGATGCCTTTGATCTTGCCGTAACCGCCGTTGATGGTGAGGCTGTGGTTGGCGATCAGCAATTGATTGAAGCGTGATACGTCGATCTCACGATTATTTTTGATGCAGGTCAAACCAATGGAGCGGTAGCCTTCGGGAGCGAAAAACTCGAAACCGTTGGTGGTGACCCAGTCGCCAACGAGGCTGTTGAGGTGTTTGTGACGCGCGTATCGGTTCTCAATGCCTTCGTTAAAGATGTCGTCCAGTTTGGCATTCAGTCCATTGATGGTGTGGATGCAGGGTGTGCTGGGAGTCATGTCTTTTTCCTGGTTCTTTTTGAACTCGAGGAAGTCGAAATAATAACCGCGATCATTGATCGTGGCGGCACGGGCGAAGGCGGCGTCGGATACCGTGAACAGGGCCAGGCCGGGAGGCAGGGCGAGTGCTTTTTGACTGCCAGTCAGCATGACGTCGATGCCATTGATATCCACCGGGGTGGGTTCGGCCGAAAATGAAGAGACGGTGTCGACGATCAGCATCACGTCTTCGAATTCGCGCACCACGGCAGCAATTTCTGCCAGCGGGCTGGTGACACCGGTGGAGGTTTCGTTGTGAACCAGAGTCATGGCGTCAAATTCACCGCTGCTGAGTTTTTCTCGAACTGCTTCGGGGTTGACCGGTTGTCCCCATTCGAACATCAGGCCTTCGGCTTGTTTGCCACAACGTTGGGCGACATCGACCCATTTGTCGGAGAAAGCACCATTGCCGCAGCAGAGCACTTTTTTAGCGACCAGATTACGCAGCGCCCCCTCCATGATGCCCCAGGCGGAAGAGGTACTGAGAAAAACCGGTTGTTTGGTTTCGAACAGGGTTTGCAGGCGTTCTTGCATGCCGCCGTAGAGTTGTTGGAAGTCTTTGCCGCGATGGCCGATCATCGGTTTGGACATGGCTTCGAAAGTGCTGGGAGAAACTTCGATCGGGCCGGGAATGTAGAGTCGGATATGGTCGGACATAGTGTGTGATTTGATTGTGGTGGCAAACTAGGGCGGGGCGGGCGGGACGCAAACGAAATTTGGAAGATGGGAACCCCTAATGGACACGAATAGGAATAGGAATCCTGAATCAAGGCATTGACATTGTGGGGTTTGTGGTGTCCTTTGGGCGGGTCGGGCTTTGGGAATTCAACTGGAGTCGGGGTGTTGGTCGAAAATCGACGCACCAAACTTGATCGGGGGAAGGGGATGACTGCTCTTCAATGTCATCCCGTGAATCAACCAGGATGCTATATCCAAACACGGGTGCCGTGGTGTATTCCGAGCACAAAAATGTGTGTGTTTGTTTTTGCGGTTATCCGAAAACCATATCAAAAAAATGTTATTTAATGAACTTGGCCTGCGGGCTGAATTACTCGAAGCGGTGGCGGCAAAAGGTTATACCGAGCCTAGCCAGATCCAGGCAAAATCAATTCCTTCTATTCTTGCGGGGC
>JAJRVS010000367.1 GCA_024277195.1 Verrucomicrobiota bacterium
AGTCAAAAAAGCAATCTCTCCTGGAAGAACGCACGCAGTGCGTTCTTCTTTGCCGCATTTATTTTCACCACTGCCCTGTTTTTGCAACAGGGTCGATCCGCTGACAATTATACCATTCACGTCACCGTAGAGCATTATGATGGTGAGGTGGAACATGATGGCCAGCATTATTACAAAGTGAAGGTCAAGAACGGACACAATTCATACGACGTTTATCTGCATGACGCGATGCCCGAGCTGGCAAAACACATTCATAAAAAAGCCGACATTCTGGTCAGTCATGGTAGCGACAAGTGGTTGACCTTAACAAGTGAAGGGCATTCATCGAAAATCAGCAGTGTCAAACCTGTTCATCACGATTAATGATTAATGCTTCACATAGAGTCGCAGCTGTCATGCTCAAAGAGTAGGTCGACAGCTTCTGCGACATGATACTCGATGGATTTCACAGCTTTGGCAAATGTGGATAAACAAGCGTGGAATTACCGGGGCAATTCTAGCGACCATCAACCGCTACTGCTAGGAATACACTTCACTTTGTTTTTTTGTTTTTTGCCTCTAGCATCCGCTTCACCCGGGCTTGCTCCTTTTTCAAAGCTTCTCCTGTGACCGCTAACGGTTTGAAGTTCGGGTCGGCGGTGAGCTTTTCATCAACAGGGATCTTGCGCCAGCGAAGTTCGCGGAACCAGACATCCTTTCCGTGATCCTGTAATGAAAGGCGTCCGCCCCGCGCCTTGAGGTCAGCTCCACGAATGCGCAAGAGCTCCACCTGTTTGGCCCATTTCGGGTCGGTGTAGTCAAAGGACAGGACGCGCTGATGATTCACCCAGTGTTCGATGACTGTGCCCTTACACTTCACCTTGCCAGTATTCCATTCGCCAAAAGGTTTCGTTACGTCTTTCGACGGTGCCATGCAAAAGAAGAGCGAACCTGCCGCCTGACGTGGATTTTCTCCGTAGGGACTGTATACATTGTCCAGAATCTGATATTCGTATTGAGCGGGACGATAATAAACACCGGAGTTGCAAGCCTTGGACACCTTCCATTCGAAGCGCAACTCGAAGTCGTCAGGCACCGTTGCCGTCGTATAAGTGAGGGAACCGCCCTTGCTCTTTCGATAAAATACCCCGTTCTCGATGGCCCAGTTACCGTTGTGTTTCCAACCTTCAAAGGTTTTGCCATCGAAGAGGGAAATGAAACCTTGTTTGGTCTCTGTTGGATCCAGCGCGGAGGCAGGCAGTGGAGATAGTGACAACAGTAAGGCGATTATTCGGATAGCTTTCATTTTGAATTCGAGGCTTTGATAATGTATTTCACCAGCCCCTTGATTTGGGACTCACTCAGCAGTCCGCCGAAGGGAGGCATGATGTTTTGGTACCCATCGACGATGAGCGCGTCAGGTTCGATGATGGATTGGCGGAGGTAGGCTGCGTCGGCTGTTATTGCACGTTTTTCACCGCTTTCAGGGTCGAGCACATTGAATTTTGATCCAGCCAATTGGTGAAAGCTGGGGCCGACCCGCTTGCTTCCGTCGAGGCTATGGCAGGCGGCACAGAAGTTTTGGTAAAGAGCTCCCTCCGCGCCTCCGGCAGAAAAATGGAAAAAGGGATCGCTCGTGATCAATGCCTTTTGCGGAGCCGAGCGCACGACGCCAACTAAATCTTTCGGGATGCGATTGACGGTGTACCAAAGCTCCCCCGTCCACAGGTGTTGTCCACTGGTGGAAGTCAATGATTGCGGCAGGCGTATGCGCAGAACCTCTTTAGAGCTCAGCTCAGGCAGTTCGAGAAATACGCGGCGACGATCAGTTGATACGGTGGCGGAACGAACTTCCGATCGCCGATGGCGCACCTTTTGACCACCGTAGTTTTGAGTGGCTTGATAGCCCCATTGAGTGACGTAGTATCCAGCGGGATTCCAGCCCTCGTTTTTGCTCAATGGCTGGGTGAATTCTATTTCAATCCCGTTGGAGCGGAGGCGGGCAGCGAGCGGCTCAAATACTTCCTTGCCGGTGTAACGGATCTGCGTCAAACCGCTGACACGCTCGATGAATTTTTCATCTTTCCCGCGCGCAATTCCACCCGCAATCAGTTCACCATTAGCAGTGAGCTCGAGCCGATTAAAAAGATGAGCAAAGCCCTGCGAAAACGGAAATACCGCCCCCTGCATGATGCCATCGATTTCCTCCAGAAATACCCGCTGCAATCCGCCAAAGGTCGCGTCGCCAAACATAATCTGTCCAGCGTAAGGTGCCCAGCTTTCGGGTAACAAAATAGGCTCTGTCGGCGACATCGCGATTTCACCCTGAGGCAACCAGACTGCGGGAGCCGTTGCCTCGGGTCGATCATAGGGATGCCACGGCGGACGACTGCGGAACTGGTAAAATGCTTTGGGCTGGACGTGGATGAGTTTATTCGCGGGTAGCCATTCCCCTTGATTATCGGTGACGAGAATCGAGTCTCCCGGTCCGAAGCCGATGCCGTTGGGCGTTCGTAATCCCCCGGCAATGATCTCGGTCGCACCGGTATCGATATGAACCTTGATCAGACTACCGCGCAGAGGCGCCTGTTGGTTATGGGTGCCGCGAATACCCATCGCGACGCTGGAGGTGAAATAAATGTGTGAATCCCGCACCACCGCTCCAAAAAGGTATTCATGGTAGTCGATCGTGCTCGGCCAATCGTGCGAAAGGCAGCGGTAGGTCTCGAACGTGCCGTCGCCGTCCTCATCGATCAATTCAGTGACCTGGTTCTTCTCGGTCACGAAGATGCGACCGTCGGAAATCGCTAAGCCCATCGGTTCGGACAGACCTTGGGCAATTCGCCGGAACACCGCTTTTTTAGAAAGGTCGTCAATCGAGAGTGCCACCAGATCACCTTCCCAAGTGGTGAAAAGCAGTTCCTTCGGGCTGCGCAACGCCATGCCGGTGACTCGCCAAACAGAATCTTCGCTACGCAAATCACGAAGCTCAAGAGCGGGGTGATGAGCGGTCAACTTGCTGCCAAATCCTGGTGTCGCATCTGGAATAACCAGTGCTTTGACTGGCTTCGCCGCCGCTAGATTTCCCGCTGTCTCGCTCTCGAGAATCAAGCTGCGAAAACGGATCGGGTGCTTGTATTTACGATTGGATGGAGGAACTAACAATACCAATACCGGCAAGCCAGGGCGCACACGAAAGACGCCCAATTCTACGCGATTCCAACCTACTCCATCACTGATCGGCACTTCCCAGAACCGGTCCTGCCCATCGAAGGAAATTTGGTATTCTTGATTGATCGATTCAGCACAGGTGTATTCGATGCTTACCGTAACCTCCTCCTCTCGCTTCGCGGTGATATACCAACCGATCTTCGCCCCACGCCCCCTGGTGATTTCCAAAACCTCGCCGTCCCACTGATTGGCACCTGGAGAAAAAATGGACCTCGCTGGTAGATGCAGCGTGCGTGACGTGGATGTGGGAGGTGATGGTGCAGCGACCGAGGAAACGGTCAAAACAAGCGTGGTGAAAAGAAAGAGCAGTAGCGTCTTTTTCATGGAAGGTAAATTAGGTTCCATTGTTCATCCGTGAGCGATTTTGCCGAGATGTTCTCAGCGCTGTGCCATGCCTCTCCAGCAGAATTTGGCAATGGCAGAGAATCACCAGAACGCAGACCTTTCACCCGTAGGGTGCGCGAGGCCTTGATAGCATCGCTATCTTTCGAAATTGAAATGCGTTCGTGCAAAACAAACTTACGCGATTCATACCGCAGTTCCCAGCTCAATTCAAAATACCCTTCACCTTGACTGCAGCCGAGATAACGGACCTTCAAGGGCAATTCCTGCTGCTCGGTGTGTAGTGTCCAGCTCTCCTGCGTTTTATCCTCAAACAAAGTTGTGCCAAGCGAGCGCGTGGTGAATCCACTGGTCAACCCTGCTTTGCCGGAGGGAGCGCGCCACACCTTTCGCAAAGTCGCCCGCTCAAGATCATAGCCCAGCCAAATGTCCTGCCCCTGTCGAATAGAAATCGAACGAGGTAATCCATCAAGACTGTAACGATTGATCCGCACTCGATCAAAGAGCAAAGCCCGGCTTTCCTCTGCCAACCTAGCACTCTGGATAGAGAGCAGCATCAAGACAATTATCAGAACTCTAGTTTTCACATTTTCGCTTAGGGGGGGTGAGGCTGCCGAAGACAGGTCATGCTGAGATTAAGACCGCGGCCTTGGAAAAGCAACGGCTTTTCAAGACCCTTGTCTTAAATCCCTCCCCCGGTGAACGGTTTAACTTCTCCAAATCGTCATCAATTTATTTGAGACGAATCAAGAAGGGAGGCAGTCAACAAATCTTGACTATCCTCCACCTTCACCCTAACCTTACAAATGCCCAGAGCCCCTGCAATAGAGTTTGGAAATGCAGTTTATCTGATAGATTAGTTGTCATATACCTGAACCTAAATCCAAACCCTCTATACTTTACGTGGCAACCGGCAGCTTATTTATACTCGGCTGTTTTTCTGTAATTCAGGGTATCAGAATACCCTCAATAAATTATCTCGCACTTGGATTAATCTCACTTGCCGTCGGTCGACGTTTTTGGATCCGCAAATCAAAGGCTAGAAAGACGAATAAAATATCGCCGCTTACACCCAACTTCGATAATTACAGGAAATCAACCACGCAACCATAAAACCAGCACTGAACCACTGGCCCTATTTCTGGTAAACCGCTTAGCTGAAATCAGACATTGCCCTATCCATTTTAAATCCGATATATGAGCGCAATTCAGAAGATATTCAAATACCAAATTTGGCATCTATTCTCGCTAGTGATCTTAATTCTAGCAGCAACACTATACCTGTCTAATAAACCGGCTATCCTCGATGGTGTCTTATGGGGAGTCAACACAACCACATGGTTTTACCTGGCCATGGCCACCCCCATTATCCACCAAATCTATGTTTGGCTGGTGTGGAGGTTCGAGCTTCACCTGAGAGCATTTTCAAATAAATTAGGCACAAAACAAGCATTTAACATTTATGCGATTGGCTTTTCTTTTCTTTTCATCAGTCGTTTAATCACCATTCTATTTCTTGCTATAAGCAGTAAGAATACCCTGCATCTAAACCCGCTTATTGCGTATATTATTGTCGCACTGATCACACCTCTTGTTATTTATCTTTTTTATTCGGTCAAAAAATATTTCACGATTGAAAGGGCTTATGGGATTGACCACTTCGATAAAAACTACAATGAGCCCTATGTAAAAAAAGGAATATTTAAATATTCTAATAACGGGATGTATGTCTTTGGCCTTTTGATTCTCTATTTGCCAGGGCTGCTACTTTTATCCGAATCAGCACTGTTGGTCGCCCTATTCAACCATGTTTATATCTGGGTGCATTATTACTTTACTGAACGGCCAGATATGGTGGTGATTTATGGCAATGCACCATAAAAACCCGTAACACAAATTCCCACATTTGTTTCTTCGTAACCTGCGGGCTCCCCCCTGACAAACGAAGCTAGCCTTGCTTCATCAAAGCCATTATGCCCGCCAGATGCACATCCTGCGCAGACCTCAAATAAGCTATTTCAAAATAGTCAAAAGCCTTGCCATAAAGCTCCGCTGAGCGGTTATTTTCAATCAAATGCACCTGCCCTATGGCAAACTTCCGCGCTTCGCGGATCTCATGACCAATCAGTACTCCGGAAATCAAGCTGGGCAAATGTTCGGCGCTCACCCGCTTAGTCAACATGTCCGTGCGACCGAGAAACAAATGATGCAATAAGCCCCCTGTTCGCCCCGAGTGCTCAAGCCCACGCACAAACGCCCCTTCATCAATGTCCCGGCCAAGGCCTTCGCAGCTACCGGATATCAAACTATCCTGAGTAAGTTTTTCAAAAGCCTCTCCAGTGAACCATGTGCGGAAAGAAACAATTTCTCCCGCCTGGCAATTAACCCACTTACTGTGAGTGCCCGGCCCACACACCGTCACCTGCTCGTCCCGCACACCTGCCAACAGACCCAACACCTCGGTTTCCTCCCCCCGCATCACATCTGTGGTACCATCGGTAAAATCGTGTCTCAATCCCGGCACCAAAAGAAGTTCTCCCAAGGCCTGGGTCTGCACTGGCACCAATTCACCTACCAAGGCCTCAATCCCAATCGCTGTCCGGCAATACGGCACCTCCACCCAGCCTTCACGGCTGCCAATCATACCACTCATCACCACTGGTAACTCCGGTCGCTGTGTTTTCCAATCGCCGCACAAGGAGTACAAAATATCTTCAAACGCTGCTTCCCCCACATTTTTAATCCCTTGCCCACACTCCCGACTCTCCAACAGCTCCCCCTCCACCACCAACTTGACCCGCAAATTAGTCGATCCCCAATCCACCGCTATCAAAGAACTCACCATTTTAACTCTTGAATTTTAAACTTCCGATCTTAAATATCAAATCCTACCCGGTATAATGACTCTCCAACGAGTTTTTAATAAAGCGGCTGCTGCGCTGGATCTGCCGCTCCGCTTTTGCCGGATCATGAGTCAAGGCGATATGAAACAAAGCGTCGCCCTCATCCACCGCCGCATCCCGGGAGCAGCCAATAATCACTCCGCTCTCGCGCGCTTTCACCTTACACTCTCCCCGACCAAAAGGGTCCGCGACTATACCAAGCACCTCGCCCACTGTCACCGCCTTGCCCAACCCCTTCATTGGAGTAAAAATCCCGCCCATCGGAGCCCGCTCCCAGTAGGTTTCATCAGCCACCACCGTTTTTGTCCGGCGGCGCGTATCGACTTTGCGCTCCTGGGGCAACATCGAAAGTGAGCGCATCACTGATACCAGACCGCGCACGCCGTAACGCACTGAAGAGTGATCCAATCTCCCAGCCTCTCCGGCTTCGAACAACAAAGACGGAATCTCTCTAGCCAAAAGAGTCTGCCTCAGCGTGCCCTCGCGTACCGGTGATTCAATCACCACCGGCACCCGGAAAGCCTTGGCCATTTCCATCGCTGCTTCATCATCAGGGGAAATCCGGATTTGAGGCAAGTTGGGACGGTTCACCGCCCCCGAATGCATGTCCACGGCATGAGTGCATTTTCCCACCACTTCTTCAACAAACAAACTTGCCAAACGACCGCCCAGAGATCCCTTCGCCGACCCGGGAAACAAACGGTTCAAATCACGACGATCCGGCAGATACCGCGAGCGCGCCATGAAAGCCGGCATATTCACCACCGGCACCACGATCAGATCACCGCGCAATCGTTTTAACAGCCTCATTTTCAATAACAGTCGCAATGACTCCACTCCGCAAATCTCATTGCCATGAATCCCCGCACTCACCATCAAACAAGGCCCGGCTTGTCGGCCTCGGGCCACATGCACCGTCATCGACAACGGCTGATGATCGATCATATGCCCAACCGTCAACTCCAGCGTGCCACTGGTTCCCGGCGCAAAAGATTGCCCGCCTAAAACCAGCGACTCCCTCTTGATGCTTTTCTTTCCTCCAGCCAAAATATCTAACCTTTGCCACGGGTTCGCGTTTTGCCCACCCCCGCATGTTTTTCGATAAACGCCACAATCACTCCAGCCACATCTTTTCCTGTCGCCGTTTCGACTCCCTCCAATCCTGGTGACGAATTCACTTCCATCACCACCGGCCCGTGATTGGAACGCAACAGATCCACACCCGCCACACTCAGCCCCATGATCTTCGCCGCCCGCACCGCTGTCGAACGCTCTTCCGGAGTGATCTTCACCAAGGAAGCGGTGCCCCCACGATGCAAATTAGAGCGGAACTCTCCCTCCTTGGCTTGTCGTTTGATTGAAGCCACCACCCGGTTGCCAACAACAAAACAGCGCACGTCGGATCCCCCTGCCTCTTTGATATACTCCTGCGCCAATATATTCGCATTCAAACCACGGAAAGCCTCGATCACACTCTCCGCTGCTTTCTGGGTCTCCGTCAATACCACTCCCACGCCCTGGGTTCCTTCCAGCAATTTGATCACCAGCGGAGCTCCCCCGCACAAGCGAATCAAATGTTTGGTCGCTCGCGGATCATGGGCAAAACCCGTCACCGGCAAACCAATGCCCTTGCGCGCCAACAACTGCAAACTGCGCAGCTTGTCCCGCGCCCGACTGATCGCCACCGATTCATTCAAGCTATAAACCCCCATCACCTCGAACTGACGCACCACCGCGCAGCCGAAAAATGTGTGCGAAGCCCCGATCCGCGGAATGATCGCATCATAACCTTTCAGCGCCTCGTCCCCCAGATAAATCATCGGCCGGTGCGAGGTGATATCCATGTGACACTTCAAATAATCGATCACTTTCACATCGTGGCCTCGTTTTTCAAAAGCTTCCAACAGGCTATTGGTCGAATACAGCTTTCTATTCCTCGATAAAATTCCAATCTTCATCACTTTTTATCCCTGTTATAACGCACGCTTAAATTTTTTCCCAGCAGATAGGATTTGGCTGGATTGACCAGGAAATGA
The DNA here is from genome assembly GCA_024277195.1 of Verrucomicrobiota bacterium. Lineage (GTDB taxonomy): Bacteria > Verrucomicrobiota > Verrucomicrobiia > Verrucomicrobiales > DEV007 > JAADHD01. The sequence goes on from JAJRVS010000367.1 coordinate 8,492, forward strand.
TTTTCCAAACCCTTGCGGCCAAGCAACATCCGGAACTTCATCTGCTCCCGATTAGTCAGGCTTAGCTCAACTCGCCACTCAAATCCAGCCAGACAAACCCGAGTCTCAATGAAAGGACGTTTTTCGATATGTCCACCTGAATCTTTAACCTCCCGGAATCCAATCACTTTCGCTTCCCCCTGCCTGAAACAATGCTGCCTTTTTTTCAAAGGGTGCACAATGAAACGAACCCTGCTCTGCCCCATCTCATCCTCGAAACATTCGTATTCAGCCGTATGCAGCGCCGAGCTGCGAGCACCGGTGTCGATCTTTGCCTTGATCCCCGGCACATCCAGATCCGGTAAAGACACCCATTCACGCCATCCAATTTCTGTCATGACGAGGGTTAATCCTGCTTTATTTCAAAATCGGGAATAGCCAGATTTTTCACTGCTTTCATCGGCCGCCGCAGCGCTTCGCGCATCCTCGCCACTTCATCACCTGCACGACGATCACTGCAATCAGGATGCACCTCATCCGTCGCGATCAAACCCATCAGCTGCAAACAAGCCGCCGTGCTGTGTTTATACGCCGCCGCACTGCCTTGCTCATTCAAGCGAAACACCGAGTCTTCCAGTGACTGGAATGCTTCGAACAACTTATAAACCCGGGTATCAAAATGATCCCCACCCACACCGAGCGCATGGGTTTTATCCGCACAAGAATCAAACAACCACATATCCCGCGCCGCACAGATCAAAGGGCAAGCGCTCACCCCCGCACCGATCAATAAAGGCGAACCCAAACGAATGACGGTGGCGATGCCGTAGTCGTCTCCACTGTGCGGAACAAAATCCAAGCCAAGATCCTGGCACATCGCCGACCAATAGAGAAAATGGGGTTCGTCGAGAGTAGAAATCTTTCCCGCGACAATTTTCTCATGCCCCGCCAATTGATGCAACAACCAAGGTTCATAAGGTGTCGCCCAGGATACAAACGACGGCTCCAGCGCATGCACGATCATCGGCACGCTCACCTGCTCGGCAATCTCAAAATACGCATCGCGGCGGCGTTCGGGATCCAGTTCGTTCAACTGCCGCGAAGTCATGATCATCACTTCAACTTTATCAAAAGACTGGGCAATGTCTAGATGCGGACGGTACCACTCTGCTTTGAACGTATCACCCTGCGCGCCCATCGCCGTGGTTCCACAAATAATCGTCGGCTCAGGAAATGACGCCCTAAATCGCTCAATCACCTCACGGTAAAGGTCTTCGGAAAGCTCAAAAATGTAACCGGTATCCGCATTCAAAACAAACACCAGTTCCACCCCATAATACTCACCGCACTTCAACATCCAGCGCACGCTGCGCTCGAATCCCTGCCAATCAGGCTTCCCCTCAACAAAAGGCAGTAGCGTCGCCACACAAATCCTCGCTTTGCGCCGATGATCCACCAATGACTCCTCAGCCGTGAACGCCCACTGCGTCTCCGACCATTTTGTAGCCGGAGTCAGTTCAGCTGGATCTGAGATCAAATCACTCACCCTTAGAGCCCTTTCACTTCCCAACCTTTACGGTAGTCATAGCCTTTGGCCAGAGCGTTCGCAGCATCCGAATTAGTGAATTTAGCCGCCGCATCATCCCACTGCAATTTTTCTCCCGGCAAACGGGTCGCCACCGTTCCCAACAACACCGCTTCACTCATTGGCCCACTGTAATCAAAATTCGACAGAGGTTTGTCAACTTTACCAATAATGGCGTCGATCCAATTATTAAAATGATTACCTGCTGGCACTTGCTCGACCGGAGAGCTTTCAAATTTGGAAGCCGGGTACAAACGAGGAATACCACCGCCTCCGTGAGGAATAGCCATCGCCCCATCCGTGCCGATCACCACCGTGCCACTAGGCGGAATATTCTTTGCACCACCGACAGCCTTGGCGACCTCTTCAGGGGTTCTTTGGTTGCCATCATACCAAGTAAAAACGAACTTTTTGCCTCCGGTCAAATCATTACCTGCAAATTCATATTCCACCTTGGAATTGATCGGCCAGCTATCACCGTCCACCGGTCCGGGACCGAGTGATTTCACCGACAGCGGTGTGGGAGTCTTCAAACCCATGAACCACGGATGGTAAATATGACAACCCATATCCCCCAATGTGCCAGTGCCAAAATCCAACCGCTTGCGCCACTGACCAGGATGATACTCCCCCTTAATGTAATCACGCATCGGCGCACCGGCAATCCAGTGATCCCAGTTCAGTCCCGCAGGAATTTCATCTTTACGTTTGGGCAGTGGATCCATCGATCCCCACGATTTAGGGTTCATGCTGTGAACCGAAATCACATCTCCAATCAGCTTTTTCTGCAACAAAGCCACCGCCGTCTGGTTGCCGGCACTGGATGCCACTTGGGTTCCCATCTGGGTGATGATTTTATTTGCCGCAGCAAACTCCCGCAGAGCGCGTGCTTCATGCAGCGTACGAGTCAGTGGTTTCTGGCAATAAACATGTTTGCCTGCCTGCATCGCACTCATCGCCATCGGCGCGTGCATGTGATCCGGCGTACCTACTCCGGCACAGATGAAATTTTTACTCTCCTTATCGAGCATCTCCTTCCAATCGGCATAAAACTTCGCTTCAGGAAAAGCCTTGCGCGCATTCAGAGCGCGACTCGCATCCAGATCAGTCAAGGCCACCACTTTCACCGACGGGTGTTTGGAGAACTCCTTCAAATCCGCCCAAGCCCGCCCACCGGCACCAAAACTAGCCAAATGCACCGTATCATTCGGACCCGCTCCACGCGCCGCCGTTTTCCACCCGATGAAAGGAAAAGCGAGCGCCGAGCCCGCCGTGGTTTTTAAAAATTTACGCCGTGAAAAGGTTATCTGAGGTGTTTGCTTCATAAGGTAAAAACTCTTACCTCATCCAAGCCAAGGGTCAAATACTCAAATGACCAGTCAAGCTTCAAAAACAGCACCTCTATTCCGAAGATCACATTCTACGGTTTCATTTCTACTAAAAATGCCTACCATTGTCACACTTGTTCGTTTTTTCATCCCATGCCCAAACTCAAAGAAATCATCGCCGACTACTGTCTGCGTAACATTGTGCTGCGAACGCAAGCTCACGATGCAAAAAAGGCCTCGCATGACTCGAACGGTGAGCAAACTCTGCGCGATGTCACCGAACTAGCGCAACGACAAAGCCGCCAGATCAAGCACCTGAAAAAAACCGATAAAGATCGATCAGAAACCCATCGCAAACTAAAAAGGCGCGTTTTAAAACACAAAAAACTCGCCGCTGTTCGAAAAAAAAGAAACCGCAGCTTAAATCGCCGCAATCAGATTCTTCGCGAGGGTTTGCAAACACAACGCCAACACACGCTGCATGCAACACATCTAGCTGCCGCCAACTTGATGTCACCAAATCTAGCACTCCCACGACACTCGCTAAAAACCCTACCAGCCTTTGTCGAGAGTTACATCTGGCGTTACTGGATGCGTCTTGGGGTGCTGTTACAATACCAAGCCGAAGCGCTGCAGAGTGAATCCCTACCCTGCCAATCACTACCAGATCGTTCACTGCCCTCCATCAGTATTGTGACCCCTTCCTACATGCAGGCAGACTACCTCGAAGCGACCATCCGCAGCATCACTCAGCAGAACTACCCTGCACTCGAATACATCATCATGGATGGCGGCTCGACAGACGACTCACCCGCCATCATAGAGAAATACGCAGAACAACTGGTTCACTGGGAATCAAAACCTGATAAAGGACAAGCCGATGCGGTCAAACGTGGCTTCGATCACAGCAGTGGGGAAATCATGGCATGGCTGAACTCCGACGACCTCTATCAACCCGGTCTGTTACGTATGGCCGGCGAGTATTTTGCTCAAAACCCCGAAGTAGATGTAATCTACGGCAACCGTATCATCGTCGATGAACACGGAGATGAAGTCGGGCGTTGGGTGCTACCCGGGCACGATCAAGAAATGTTACTCTGGAACGACTACATTCCCCAGGAAACTCTATTCTGGCGACGCAGCCTCTATCAAAAAGTCGGAGGCATCGATGACAGCTTTCAATTTGCTCTCGACTGGGATCTGCTGTTGCGCTTCCACCGCGCCGGAGCCCACATGGTGCACCTGCCCCATTTCATGGCATGTTTCCGCGCCCATAAAAGTCAAAAATCATCCGCATGGATCGGTTCGATTGGCATGGAAGAAATAGCCAAACTACGCCAGCGCGAACTCGGTCACCAGTTCACCCAAAAAGCTCTGCAAAAACGAGTGAACCTGTTCCAACTGAGAGCCATTCTGCACACCAAATTGCTCAAACTCGGAATCCTCTGAAATCATCCCTAACAAGCGGCCTCACGCACAACTCTAAAGCCCGCCCTCCCGCCTTTCGAATAGCCACCGCGGCTAAATACCCCTGCAACTCAGCCAACTCGAAGAACAAAAAGTCCTGTTCACATTTCTTAGCCTCATTGGACAATCGTAGCTGTGGTTTGAACGCTCGATCCAATTCAAAATGGAAGTCAGTAAAGGGAAATGAAAAACCTTTGCCGACAGCCTTCACGTAAGCCTCCTTGAGAACCCAATACCTCAGAAACACTTCAGCTTTACATTCTTCTGCGGCATCTTGATAAGCTTGCCGTTCATTCTGGATCAAAACGCTCAGTGCCGTTTCTGCATCAATTTGACGATGCCGAGGCTCCACATCAATGCCCACCTCCAGACAGGGGTGCAGAGCACAAATCGCAAGCCCATCAGAGTGAGAAAGATTAAAACACACTTGGGGGAAACCTTTTTCAGGTCTAGGTTTACCATATTCATTGTATCTAAAACGCCAATCCTCGGCAGCAATACCCGTAAAGTGCAACAGCATCGAACGAAGCAAAAATCGAGAAGTCAAATACAGCCGGCGATCTGCAGGCAGGCGAAAACGATGCATTCGCTCCCTTTCATCCGGAGAAAGGATCTGAGCCTCAGCATGAGCGAGCACATCCTCATCCAAATCCGAACACAGCACATGCCAAATATCTAATCGATTTGTATTCAAAATATCAGCCATCATCACAATCAAAACGGATAGCCAAGCTATGATTTAAACAGTTGATTCTGGTTCACAAGAGAGCTACCTCCAAATAATTCCCATCTATGGTCACCGTAGTCAAAAAACCTAACATCAACAAGCCCACGAACATTCGTGAGCTGATCGATCAGCAAGCTGGAACACATACTGATAAAGTATTTTTGGAAAGAACTCCCGGAACTTCAGAGTCTCCCATCACCTTCCGCCAGCTCCAACAAGAATCGATAAATATTGGCGCCCAGCTCAAGCATTACCCGTTAAGCGCATCCAATAAGGTAGCGCTGATGCTTCCCAACCACCGTGACCACGCTATTTTATTTCTAGCCCTTATCTACAATGGCTATGTTCCAGTTCCTATAAACTCCACTTGGAGCGCCGCAGATCTAGCCGCGGTATTAAAACTCTCCCAACCAAGCCTATGGGTGCTTCAAACCCAACACCCCTCACCCAGCAAGCCTAGCGAGACAAACGCCCCGCTATTGATCAAGACGCTCGATGAAATCCTCCACTCAGCCCCCAACTCAATAACAACAACAGAACCAAGCACTTTGCCCCCGATTTCTGCCCACCAAGATGCCCTCATCGATTTCACCTCGGGAAGTAGCGGCTCACCTAAAGGCGTGGTATCATCTCATGCAAACCTACTTGCTGGAGCGCGCAACTCAATCGAAGCCCACCAGCTAAGCCCTGCGGATCGTTGCTTGTGCATCCTACCGCTTTATCACATGAACGCACAAGTGATCTCTCTGTTAGCCACGCTCATGAGCGGAGGTTCACTGATGATACCTGGAGCCTTTCAAGTCGCCAAATTCTGGCATTGGGTCAGCGAGGGACAATGCTCTTGGTTTGCGCTCGTTCCATCCATGGTCGCACAACTTACCGAGCTCACTAGCACCGCTCCACCTGACATCACATCAGTTCGTTTCGCCCGCTCCTCGTCTGCGCCACTAAGCCCTGATCTACATCAAAAATTCGAATCAAAATTTGATATCCCCCTGATCGAAGCCATGGGTTCAACCGAAGCAGGCGGCGCGATTTTCTCCAACCCACTTCCACCCGCAATACGTAAAATCGGCTCAACAGGCATCCCTTGGGGCTTCGAAGTCAAAATCGCAGATGACCAAGGAAACGCCCTAGTAGCAAATCAAGTAGGGGAGATCCTGTTGAAAGGTTCCAGTGTGATGACGGCCTACTTCAACCATGCCCAAGCAAGCCAAGAGGTCTTTGATCCTGACGGCTGGCTACGAACTGGCGACCTCGCGTATTTGGACGAAGACGGCTACTGCTTCGTCAAAGGTCGCATACGGGAATTGATCATCAAAAGCGGTGAAAATATCAGCCCGCGAGAAATCGACGAAACCCTCATGCGCCACCCCGCTATCTTAGAAGCCGCCGTCACCGGTCTGTCTCATCCTATTCTAGGAGAAGATATCATAGCTTTTGTAAAAACCAAAGATCAGACCGAAACTAAGGAAATCTCCATACTCAATTGGTGCAACGAAAAGCTCGGCCTATTCAAATCACCCTCACGAGTGTTTTTCGTCGACGACTTCCCGCGTGGTGCCGCCGACAAAATCCTCCGCAGCAAACTCAATCAAATAGCCCAATCACTGATAGCGAGAGATTCTGTTGATACCACCGCCCTGCCCCCCAATAACAAGAGTTCAGTCCCCCCTCGAACTCCCATCGAAACATCTCTGCACCGTATATGGCTAAAATCATTGCCAAGCGAACTGCTCGGCGTACAAGATCATTTCTTCATGCACGGAGGACAATCCCTCACCGCCATGCAAGTCATAGCTCAGATTCGCCATGAATTTGCGATTGACCTACCACTCCATCTGTTTTTTTCCCACCCCACCATCGAGAGCCAAGCCCTTTACCTCAGTGAGCAACTTCTTGCAGAATTCTCTGACGAAGAAGCTTGCCAATGGCTAGATGAGATGGAAAAGACAAGCCTCCCATGAACTCTCATCATCGACAGCGCCTTGCCCAACTGTCTCCAGAGAAACGTGCCCTGCTGGAACAACGTTTGCTCGGAGCGCGTGACCAAGTAAAAAACAAGCCACCCTCAATCCCCCGCCGACCGAATCAAAGCGACTTCATCCCGCTTTCCTCCGCCCAAGAACGCGTTTGGTTTTCACAAGAGCTAGCGCCCGATTCTCCTCTCTATAACGAAGTGCGATCCCTGCTCCTCGATGGAGAACTCAATCTCGACATACTACAACAATCGCTCGATACCGTGATCGCTCGACACGAATCCCTGCGCACCACCATCGTGAATTTGGATGGCACCCCCCAACAACAGATTCTCCCTTACAGAGAAGTGAAGATTTCCACCTCACCCGCCCATAGTGGCGACGAAAAATCGGCAATCACCCAATTAGAAATAGCAGCTCAACAAACCTTCGACCTAAGCAACGACGCTTTAATCCGCGTGGTCTTGACCCAACTCTCCCCCACCAAGCACCTCTTGCTCGTCGTCATGCATCACTTGATCTGCGACGGACTTTCCATTGGGATTTTCTTCAACGAATTATCCAGCATCTACAACACCCTGATTCTAGGGGGGGAAGTTGTGCAGCCTGCGCTACTTATCCAATACGGCGACTTCGCCCTATGGCAAAAAAAACAGCTGCAAGAAACTGATTTGCATAATGCCCGAGCATTCTGGAAAGATCAGCTCAAAGATGCCCCGAGCTTACTCGAGTTACCCACTGACCATAAGCCCCCGCCAGTTTTAGACCACCGAGGGGCTCGCTTTTCATTCACTATCAACAAGAGCTTATATCAAAAAATTCGCCACACATGCCAATCTCTTAATATCACCCCATTCACCCTAGTAAGCTCAGCGCTATCCTTGTTACTTTCTCGGTATTCAAGACAGAACGACATAGTTCTCGGCATCCCTATCTCCAATCGAGACAAAGAAGAGCTGCTTCCCTTGATCGGTTTCCTAGTCGACACCGTTGTGTTAAGAACTAAAATACCTAAAAAATCCAGCTTTGCTGAATTCTGCAAAAAAACTTCCTCCACCTTAGAAACTATATTTTCCCAACGCATTCTCCCTTTTGAAAAAATTCTCGAAGAGCTTGAACTCGAACGTCAGTCAGCTCACTCCCCGTTATTCCAAGTGCTACTCAACTGGCGCGATTCCCAAGCCATGGCGGATCAAGTAGAGTTCACTGGGCTAAAATCTACTGACCTTCAAATACACAACGGCACCTCAAAATTCGAGTTGTCGTTCTTTTTTGCCGATCTCGGCAATGAGATTCAAGGTCAAATTGAATACAATTCTTCCTTATTCAAAACCAACACAGCGCAACGCCTGAGCAAGCATCTGATCACCCTCTTAGAACAAGCTTGCGCCCACCCCTACCAACCACTGCAACAGCTAAGCTTGATTTCTTCCCGAGAGATCAAACAAGCTCTCAATGAGTGGAACGCCACCGACACTCCCCGCTCTGATCAACTCTGCGTCCACCAGATGTTCGAACAACAAGTAGTCAAAAGCCCAAACTCAACCGCCCTTATTCACGAAGGAATCAGCCTGACCTACAAGCAACTCAACCAACAAGCCGACCACTTAGCGCATCGTTTCATCATAGCAGGCATCACCCCCAATGATCGCATCGCCCTATGCCTCGAGCCATCTGTTGATATGATCATCGGCATGTTAGCCACATTGAAAGCAGGTGGCACCTACATCCCTCTGCTGCCGTCACTTCCAGATCGACGGCTATCCTTGATGTTAGAAAAAAGTGCTCCGAAGTTGATACTGACCAGCGAATCTATCCAAAAACGACTGGATCTGCCGTCCTCAGTCACCGTCCTGCATCACCAACAAAATGTCCCCACCACCGTTGACCAGAATAAACTCCCTCTTTCTTCTCCGGTAAGCCCCGATCATCTCGCTTACCTGCTATTCACCTCCGGCTCATCAGGAACCCCAAAAGCAGTGGCCATGCCCCACCGCAGCCTAGTCAATCTACTGCTCTGGCATCAACACCATAACCGGTGCGCTCCCACTTGCCGCACCCTCCAGTTCACATCACTGAGCTTCGATGTCTCTTTCCAAGAAATATTCAGCACTTGGGTAACTGGAGGAACTCTCATTTTACCGCCTGAAAAAATCCGCCCCAATTTTTCAGCAATGCTCGATTTTATTATCGAACAGCAAATCAATCACCTGTTCCTACCGATGTCGGCACTGCAAGCATTAGCAGTTTCAGCTATCGAAACTCAGAGATTTCCCGCCACATTAGACAACGTTTTCACCGCCGGCGAAAGCCTTCGTATCACCCCACAGCTTTTCGACTTTTTCAAAACCCTTCCCCATTGCCGCCTGCACAATCACTACGGTCCAACTGAAGCCCATGTCATCGTTTCCGCATTAACCCTGCCCCACGCCCCCGAAGATTGGCCAGAGTTTCCTACCATCGGACGCCCTCTTTCAAATGTGAAACTCTACATCCTCGATGAGCAGCAAAATCTCTGCCCTCCTGGAGTCCCTGGCGAACTACACATCGGAGGGAATTGCCTAGCAGAAGGCTATTTTGATGAACCTGAACTGACTCGCCGCGCTTTTATCACCGACCCTTTTGATCCAAACAGCTGCTCCCGCCTCTACCGCTCCGGCGACCTCACCCGCTGGAATGACGATGGCGAAATCGAGTTCATCGGACGTATGGATCAACAAGTAAAAATTCGCGGATTCCGTATCGAGCTTGAAGAAATCGAATTCCATCTGTGCTGCCACCCCGACATCTTAGATGCCGTAGTGGTCGTGCAAGAATCTCCTGACCAACTACAAAAACTTGTAGCTTGGATTCTCACTTCACAAGAAATCCCCCTCCCCGCGACGGAGCTGCGCTTATTTTTGAAAGAGCAACTACCAGACTACATGGTTCCGGTTCATTTTATCACCCTAAAAACATTTCCTCGCACCAACAGCGGCAAGATCAACAGGAAAAATCTAACCACTCGAGAAATAACATCGTCAGACGCCAGTCTGAACCCCCTCCCCTTTTCATGGGAAACACCTACACAAGAAATAATCGCCTGCTGTTGGGCTAACGTATTAGATATCCAAGCATTCGGGCTTGACGATAATTTTTTTGACCTCGGTGGGCACTCTCTATTAGCCGCCCGACTGATTGCGCAACTTCGCAAAGCGACAAATACCGAACTTCCATTAAGCATTCTTTTTGAGAATCCCAGCATCCGACAGCTCAGTCTAGCCGTGGATTCCGCCACACCTCAAATACACGATTTACGCCCACCTTCAATCAAATCCGTTACAAAAAAAACTTCCTTACCACTATCTTGGGCAATGGAGCGTATCTGGGAACAAAGCCGAAATCATCCTGGAAACATCGTCACCAGAGCACTACGTATCAAAGGGGCTTTGAACCTCGGTGCTCTAGAGCGAAGCTTTTCCACTATCTTAGAGCGCCACGAAGCTCTTCGCACCACCTTCACTGAAGTCGATGGCGAAGCATTGCAAATTGTTAACCCAGCTTGTGCCTTCAGCATAAACCAAGAACAGCTCACCCTAAGTGAGACCGATCCCCCCTGTGATTCCCAACTCTCACAGATAGTCACTTATTTTGTAAAAAGGTGGTCCAAGCCATTTGATCTCGAACGTGACTTGATGATTCGAGCCTCTTTATTGAAAATCACAGATGATGATCAGATCCTTGTCTATGAAATACATCACATGGTTTTCGACGGCGAGTCCGTACTCTTATTTTTTCACGAACTCAGCGCGTTATATCAGTCATTCACTAACAACACCCCATCAAAACTCTCCCCGGTACTATTCCAAATTTCTGATTATTCTTTATGGCAAAAAAGCTGGCTCTATCGAGATTCCCCCATATTTCTAAAACAACTGGCTTACTGGAGAAAACAACTTACCCCACCCGCGGCACCCCTCAAGCTCCCTTTCACTTGGGAGTCGCAGGCTACACCAGACCTTAAACGTTCCAAACAAAAGTTTAAAATCTCAAACTCCCTCACACGCAAAATCCTAGCCCTCAACCAACAAACTCAGTCGACCATTTTCACCACTATGCTTGCCGCGTTCAAGGCTACCCTCTTTAAGGTCTCTGGTGCAAACGACCTTTTGGTTGGCTCTTACGCATCAGGCCGCCATCACCCTGAAACAGAAAACATTATAGGTTTCCTAACAAATTTACTAGCCATCCGATCCCAAATCTCTAGTTGCATGAGCTTCATCGAAGTGATCGAATTGGTTCAGAAACAAACCTTACAAGCGCAGGCAAACCAAGATATCCCTTTCGAAGAATTGTGCTCAGCCCTAAGCTCAGAAAATATTTTCCCTCCTGTGATCAGCTGTATTTTTAAGTGCATCCATGAACACTCTCCACCCAAAATGGAAAAATTGCGTGTTACTCACTACACCATAGAAAAAACTCACAATATGCCTTGGGGCTTCACCTTCACTATCCGGTTTCAAAATGGAGAACTCCATGGTTCAAGCTCTTTTGACTCTAACCTTTTCGATCCAGATAAAGTTAGCGTATTTACATCCCAATATCTAAGATTTTTAGAAAATTGTATTTGCACACCCGATCTCGCTATATCAAAAGTTGAAATATAATCATTTCTTGAAAAACGCTGTATTCACTTTCCCGCTTAACACTAGAATACAACCGCATCACACCTTTGCATAATACAGCGAAACTCACTCATTTTAATGAACATCCTCTTTGCCACCTACGGTGAAATCACCAACAATACGGGATCACAGTTCACCGTCGTCGCGCGTGAACTAACCCGCAGAGGTCACCACTGCATGGCAGCGGTTCCAAAGCTCAGCAAGGACTCGTCCTACGCGGATGCCATGAGCCTGCCCTGCGTTCGACATAAAGAACTTCTATCAACCAATGCCTTTCCATTTCCTAATCAGCAAAAGGCCGACCTGATCGTAGCCATCACTCCTCGGCAAATCATTCGGAACTTCCTAGCCGATTATCTTCCCCTACATCCGACACCTTTCATCGTCCACCTCGAAGACAACGAAGACGAACTCACCGAACGCTTCACCCTGCGAAAGATCGCAGACATCTGTAAACTTCCCCACGACCAGATTCACGATAAAATCATCCCAACGGGTCTCAGTTGCCCACTCTGCTGGCCAGATTTTCTGACCAAGGCCAATGCCGTGACTTACATCCACACCGCGCTGCGCGACAAAGCTCCCGCTTCAAAGCCCAGCTGCCCATTCACACCTCCAGTGGATTTCTCCCTATTTGATCCTGATAAATACCATTCCTCAACCACTGAACTGCGCAATCAGTTCAACATCGCAAGCGATGAAAAGATCATCTCCTACACTGGCAATACCCACGACGCCAACATCCAAAATATCCGCACGCTCTACACCGTGATTCACCAGCTCAACCAATCGGGCATCAAAACACGTCTGTTACGTACGGGGTATCAACACGATGCCTTTCACGAAAGCTTGAACTTCGATCCCACCACCTTCACCACCGAACTCGGCTTCATCGCCCGCGAACAAGTGCCTTCCGTCATCGCGATCTCCGACCTGAGCCTCATGCCCACCCATGCGGACAACTACGACAACTACCGACTGCCCTCCAGCTTACCCGAGCATCTAGCGATGGGTAAATGCATCATCACCACCCAAGCAGGACTTGGAGCACAATTGCAAGATGGCATTTCGGCATCCTTGGTAGAATCCAGTGATGCCAAAAGCCTGCTTGCACGCAGTCTGGAATTGCTCAATGATACCACTAGACGTAAAAAAATTGAAAACGGTGCCAAGCTATTCGCCCAACAACGCTTTCACCCAGATACCGTCGCCTCTCTCGAACAATTCTACCAAAAAATTACTGATTCCCATCCTAAATGAAACGCGCACTGATCACCGGCATCACCGGTCAAGATGGCTCTTACCTCGCTGAGCTGCTACTCGGAAAAGGTTACGAAGTTCACGGGATCATTCGCCGAGCATCCAACTTCAATACCCAGCGCATCGACCATCTCTACACCGACCCCCATGATCAAAATGGGCGATTAAAACTACATTTTGGCGACCTCACCGATTCCACTGCCCTAGTTAAACTGCTCTACGACCTACAGCCTGACGAGATCTACAATCTCGGTGCGCAGAGCCATGTGCGTGTCTCCTTCGACATTCCAGAATCCACTGGAGACATCGTCGGACTCGGAACCCTTCGCATCCTCGAAGCCATTCGCGATACCAAACTGATCGACAAAGTGCGCTTCTACCAAGCATCCTCATCCGAGATGTTTGGTAAAGTGCAGCAAAGCCCGCAAACAGAAAGCACTCCCTTCTGGCCACGCTCACCCTACGGTTGCGCCAAAGTTTACGCCCATTGCCTGACGGTGAACTACCGCGAATCCTACGGCCTACACGCCAGCAGCGGCATCCTCTTCAATCACGAATCACCAAGACGTGGAGAAACCTTCGTCACCCGCAAAATCACCCGTGCTGCCACCCGCATCAAACTTGGTCTGCAAGACAAACTCTACCCCGGCAACCTCGACGCCAAACGCGATTGGGGTTATGCCGCAGAATACGCTGAAATAATGTGGCTGATGTTGCAACAGGATCAACCTGATGACTACGTGGTTGCCACCGGCGAAACTCATTCCATCCGAGAATTCTGTGTAGAAGCTTTTACTTTACTCGATCTCGACTGGGAAAAATATGTCGAATACGACAAAACCTACGAACGCCCTGCCGAAGTCGATTTACTCATCGGCGATGCCAGTAAAGCCAAAGAAAAACTTGGCTGGGATCCTCAGGTAAAATTCAAAGAACTGGTTCGCATCATGATCGACGCCGACCTCGAACTTGCTACTCAGGAAAAAGCTTACCAACAAGCTGATACACAACTCAATCGAGATGAAAAGCGATGATCTAATCTATGTTGCTGGCCACAGCGGAATGGTCGGCAGCGCCATCATGCGTCAACTCGAGGCGAGTGGCTACCACAACACCCTCACCGCCACCCACCAACAACTCGACCTCACTCGCCAAGCTGATTGCGAAGACTTCCTCGCAAAACATCGACCCGATGTGATCATCATCGCCGCCGCCAAAGTCGGCGGCATCCTCGCTAATGACAGCCAACCTGCAGAATTCCTCTACGACAACCTGACCATCTCCACCAACCTGATCCATGCCGCCTATCAAAGCGGAGTCAAACGATTGATTTTCCTTGGCAGCTCCTGCATCTACCCATGCGAAGCCCCCCAACCCATCACTGAAAACTCCCTACTCACCGGGCCACTGGAATCCACCAACGAAGCCTACGCCATCGCCAAAATTGCCGGACTCAAACTGTGTGAATTTTACCGTCGCCAACACGGCTGCCTGTTTCACTCCGCCATGCCCTGCAATCTTTACGGCCCTGGCGACAACTACCATCCGCAAAACTCCCACGTTATCCCCGCTCTCATCCGCCGTTTCCACCAAGCTAAAATTAATGACGCTCCACAAGTCACCTTATGGGGTAGCGGCACTCCTCGTAGGGAATTTCTTCACTGCGATGATCTCGCTACCGCCATCCTGCAACTGCTTAACCTTGATAACCCACCCAATCTGGTTAATATCGGAGCAGGCGAAGATCTGCCTATTCGCGAGTTAGCAGAACTGATCGCCAAAATTACCGACTACCAAGGGGAAATCATACAAGATCCAAGCAAGCCCGACGGCACCCCCGCCAAACTAATGGATTCCTCTTTAATTCGCTCACTCAACTGGAAACCAAACATCCCCCTTTTAGACGGTCTGCAATCCACCTACCAGAATTTCGTCCGCGATGTCACCTGATCTCAAAATTTGCATTTGCCCCTCAAAGCGGCCAAAGTTCAAAACACTCATGAAAAAAATCACCCACTTCTTCGCTCTCACTGTGGCTTGCGCACTCGCACTCAGCTTCTCCGCCTCTCTTCAAGCTCAAAACAAAAAAGCTAAAACCTGGGAGACAGAAAAAGCTGCCAAGTTGAAACCGGCGACAGCCGAAGAAAAAGAAAAAATCTCCGCAGCCATTCCTGCCAAAACAACCGCCCAGCCTAAAAAGGGTCGCAAGCTATTAATCTTCTACCGCTGCGAAGGTTACATCCACACAGCGATCAGCATCGCCAACCACGCTCTTCCTGAAATGGGCAAAAAAACCGGAGCCTACACCGCTGATGTCAGTGATGATTACGCTGTTTTCACCAAGGACAACCTGGCCCAATACGACGCCATCCTTTTCAACAGCACCACCCACCTCAAATTTCCCAAACCCGAGCAGAGAGCCGCCATTCTAGATTTTGTCAAAGGCGGCAAAGGCATCGTCGGCATCCATGCCGCAGGCGACTGTTTCCATGCCTGGCCAGAAGGAGCTGCCCTGATGGGTGGACTGTTCAGCGGCCATCCTTGGACCGCCGGTGGCACCTGGGCATTCCGTCTCGACGAACCCAAACATGTTCTTAACCAAGCCTTTGCAGGCAAAGGTTTCTGGCATCAGGACGAGATTTACCAATACCAACCCACCACCTTTGCCGGACCGGAAAACCTGCGCATCATCGTTAGCCTCGATATGACAAAAAAAGACGTCTCCGATAAACTCAGTGATCCCAAGTTCGACAATCACAACAAAGCCTTCAAACCCGGCAAGCGTGAAGTCCCCGTTACCTGGTTGCGCGAATACGGCAAAGGCCGCCTCTTTTACACCAACCTGGGACACAACAAACAAACTTACTGGGTAGCTAATGTGATGCAACACTACCTAGACGGCCTGCAATACGCTTTTGGCGATCTGGAAGCTGATGCAACCCCGACCGCAAAAGCAAAAAAAGTTAAAGCCGCATTGGCTCCTGAAAAAAAGCCTTAAAACATCGCTCCATCTAAACCCACCAACGTAGATTTTTGCGTTGGTGCGCCTGTTATTCTTCAGTGGTTTTATAAACCACCAAGCCTCTGCGCTGGTAATTTTTCAAGGCACTTTTATGATCCTTGCTGCAGGTATGCAACCAGACCCGCTTGCTTCCAGTGATTGACCAAGCGGATTCAATCGCCGCCGTTACCAACGCACCACCCAATCCACAACCCAGGTATTGCGGCAGCAACCCGAGCTGGACGATTTCCACATCTCCACCCTGCTGCGACTCGAGCTCAAAATAACCGGCGGGCTGACCATCCACGGTAACAACTCCCGTAGCCAAAGCCGGCCGATTGGCATAAGCCTGCCACTGCTCATCCGACCACTTCAAGCGATCCGTCCATTGCCAGTCCCCTCCGACTTTCTGATAGAATTGTCGATTCACCTCAAGCGCCGACTCCCCCAAAATCGAGACGGCGAAATTGGACGGCCCTGCTTTTGCCTGTAAGGCCCCCCGATCCAACATTTCCAGATAATAGGTCGTCAATTCACTCATCGATGAGAAAGCTACAATCTCCAGTAAGTGAAGGCAAATTCGGTATAAATGTCGCCTCGAACCCCTTAATTACTCGTGATTTGAGACAATAATCCTCAAATCTGAGCAGAACAGCCTAGAGTTCTCTATCCAGATCGCTTTATATAACCTATCTTTGAGATTACCTCCGCCTCCCCCGCCCTATGATATTCAGTTCTTCACTCACTTCGTTTTTTGCAGCCGCCATTTTTATCAGCAGCTCTTTGGCGGGTCTCGCAGCGAACAACAAAAGTGACTCCTTTTTTGAAGCAAAAATCGCCCCCATTCTCGAGGCAAATTGCCTAGAGTGCCATAACAGCAATGTCAGCAAAGGCAACTTGTCGCTGACCTCACTCAAGGAAACGCTTGCCGGCGGCGAAGAAGGCCCAGGGCTGATTCCATCCGATCCTGACAAAAGCCGCTTGGTCCAATACATCAGCGGATCTGATCCGGACATGCCTAAAAAGAAAAATGCCCTTTCAGCCGATCAAGTGAAACTGATTCGTCAATGGATCAGCAAAGGCGCCGACTGGCCCGAGCAGCTTGTGCTGCGCGAACAATCCAAGGGCGACAAATCCTGGTGGGCCTACATCCCGCTCTCAAACAAAAAAC
>JAJRVS010000368.1 GCA_024277195.1 Verrucomicrobiota bacterium
CATTCCTAAGCCATTCAAAAAGTTCTATACTTGGGATTTTCATAGGATGAATTGATGCAAATCACAGAGGGGGCAGAAGGGGGCGCAGGGGGGTCAGTTCTTGAGGTTAAAGAATTTATTTAGTTTCCCGCTCATTTCCCTATGTTGTTTTGTTTCGTTATTCGTAGTTTTCTTAACCGCTACCGTGACTTTGAAGTATGCCCCATCTGCAATCGTTTTGCAATCCAAGCAAT
Organism: Verrucomicrobiota bacterium; assembly: GCA_024277195.1. Classification (GTDB taxonomy): domain Bacteria; phylum Verrucomicrobiota; class Verrucomicrobiia; order Verrucomicrobiales; family DEV007; genus JAADHD01. The sequence goes on from JAJRVS010000368.1 coordinate 234, forward strand.
ACGCTCATTTGTCTTTCTGTGAATCACACTATCTTGATCTCTCACAAGCCTCGCCAAGAGTTTCAAGAAAAAGCTCGTAGCCCTGTCGGTTAAAATAGATCTTCTGACCCGCATTGCCCCGGCTCATGACATGGTAAACGGCACCTTCGTATTCAATCCTTACTTGTCTGGGCATCCCTGTTTTTCTCACAGCTGCAAGCTGCCTGTCAATAGTTGCTTCTTTGTTTTCAAGGACTGGCACCCTCTGACTGACCCCTCTGAAAGCCGATTTATCCCGGCGCTTTCACCGACCCCTTTTCCTTGAAATTGTAGGGGAATCCATATCTGAATTCTATCAGCACTCGGTGACGTTGACAGCCAAGCCTCCAGTTGCGGTTTCCTTGTATTTGGCATGCATGTCTGCACCCGTCGTGCGCATCGTTTCGATTACCGCATCAAGCGAAACGTATTGTTTGTGTTCTCGCCGCAACGCCATGCGGGCGGCGTTGATCGCTTGAACGGCGCCCATGGCGTTGCGCTCGATGCAGGGGATCTGAACCAAACCTCCAATGGGATCACAGGTGAGGCCTAGGTGATGTTCCATTCCTATTTCGGCAGCGTTAGCAACTTGAACGGGCGTGCCTCCACGATATTCCGCAAGCGCTGCGGCTGCCATTGAGCAGGCGACCCCGACTTCTCCCTGACAGCCAACATCTGCTCCGGAGATGGATGCATTTTCCTTGTAGAGTGAACCAATTGCTGCAGCCGTCAGCAGGAAACGAACGATGCGGTCATCGTCAGTGTCCTGCAAAATTTGATCGCAGTAGTGCATGACGCCAGGAATGATTCCAGCAGCTCCATTGGTAGGAGCGGTCACGACCCGGCCTCCGGCTGCGTTTTCTTCACTCACGGCCAGTGCGAATAGAGTGATCCAATCCAAGCCTGCAAGTGGATCGTGGGTATCGATGGTGGGTTCTTCCTTTAACATTCGATACAGGGAAGGAGCCCGGCGGCGCAAATTTAGTCCGCCCGGAAGTATGCCCTCGGTGCGCAATCCTCGATCGACGCAGGCCTGCATGGTTTGCCAAATTTTCAGTATAGCGGTTCGCAGTTCATCTTCAGAAATCCCTCTGGCTATTTCATTGGCCAGCATCAGATCGCTGATCGAAAAATCGTGTTCTTCGCAAAGCTCGAGCAGCTCCTCTGCGTTAGAATAAGAGTAGGGGAGCTCAGGTTCGGGAAAGCTCATCTTAGCGCTGTTGTTTTGTTCATCGTTCTTGATCACAAAACCGCCACCCACTGAAAAATAGGTTTCATTTAGAAGCATTGCACCCGACTCATTCTCTGCATAAAAATGCATCCCATTCGGATGGAAGGGGTCAACTTCATCTGGTACAAAACAGATGTCCTCATCAAGGGAGAAGTCAATAATGTGCTCGGCTACAAGATTGATTTGTGATCGCTCTTTAATCTCGTTAAGAAGGTTTGCGATTTGCTCAGGCTCAATTTTATCAGGCTCGAATCCCTGTAATCCAAGTTGGATCGCCGTGTCGCTGCAGTGACCACGGCCAGTGGCTCCCAGCGACCCCAGTAAATCAACGTGAACCCTGCTGACCTGGCTGAGTTTGCCTTGCCGTCCTAATTCCAAAGCAAATCGTCGAGCGGCCACCATTGGCCCGGTGGTGTGCGAACTCGACGGGCCGATTCCTATTTTAAATAACTCAAGAGCGCTGACAGGCATTGAGACAAAGTAGGATAGATTTTCAATCTGTCCATTCGAGTGATGGCTTGTGGTGATATAGAGGATTCTCACAGAGGCACAAAAACACGAAGGAGAAAATTATGGGGAGTCGGAGTCAGTCCCTGAATTCGAGGATTATTTGAATTAAAGAATTCTACCTTCACCAATTCTTCTTCCTGTATTGTGGTTCTTTGTTTTCAAGGACTGCCACCTTTGGCCTGTGACAATCGCTAGAATCAAATAACGGCAGATCTCCCACGCCAGCATCTCCTGTCCCTGCCGTTTGCACTCTTGCAATTATTCACTTAGCTTCATAGCTTGTATCCATGAGCAAACAGAAAACCGCCAGACTTGATCGCTTTACCATCGAAAGATGTTCGGCAGAAGAGGCTGACAAAGCGTCTGGTTGGGAATATTGGAAACACCACAGCCCACATGAGCGACTACGGGCTTTAGAACAGTTACGCAGTCTCATGATCAAACTGGATGACGATGGAAATTTACCCCGACTTCAAAGAGTTTTTACAGCTGTTGAACGAAGAGGGCATTGAGTATCTCGTCGGAGGTGGATATGCAGTCACTTTTCACGGTTACCCAAGATATACTGGAGATATCGATATATGGATCCATCCCACAGAGGCTAACGCTTCGCGGATGATGGTAGTGCTTGACCGGTTTGGCGCTGGCTCAGTAGGCATTGAAAAAGAAGATTTTCTCGATACTAAATTTGATGTGCTGAAAATGGGAAACGAACCAATTCGCATCGATATGATGATGAGAATGAAAGGACTAGAATTTGAATCAGCTTATTCGCAACGCGTAATCGAAAGCGTCGATGGAATTGAAATCAATTTCTTAAATTTAAATGACCTGATTCGTGCTAAAAAAGCAAGTAATCGACCGAAAGACCAAAATGACATCGAACATTTACCCTGCCCAAACCAGTAAGTTTCGCATAGGGGTCGGTCTTTGAATTCGAGGATTATTTGAATCAGAGAATTCTACCTTCACCAATTCTTCTCCCCGTATAGTATGGTTCTTTGTTTTCAAGGACTGACCCGCCATGGGTTCATTGACTCCTCCCAACCTCTATCACCTCCGCTTTCAAATCCCGCAACACTCGTAAATCCCCCCACTGCGCCCCACGCATCTTACGTCCACCATCCTTACGCCGCGCGCCGAACTGATCCCTCTTACATTCAAAAAAGTCATCCACATAACGCTGACTCCCCAGCACCGCCCCATCGGTAAAATACCTCACCCGGCACCTCAAAGCCTCCGCCACCGGCAAACGCCCGCCCGATTCCAGCACTTCTTTGATTTTCTCCTGACTGAATCCCCCTTTAGCTTTATTATAACCGTCCACCGCTTGACCGCCATAGCCTTGGCGGCGGAGGTTGGTATCAGCCGTCACCTCTTCTCCCTTCGCATACAACAAACAGCGATATTCCTGCGCCACCTTCTTCCAAGCCATTCGACTGCGCCCCGTCACCGCATAACACAGCCCTTGTCTAGCTCCGCGATTCCCCGCCACCGCAGCCGCATACGAACACCACCGGTAGCCCTCCGGCTCCTTTGCCAGCCCCGCTCGAATCGGATTCAGATCAATGTAGGCCGCCACCATGCGCAGCGCATCGCTGCTTTCGCCCTCATCTGCCCCCTGTAACAATACGCTCTTAAATGGTCCCTCCCACAAAGTCCCGCAACGCCCATGTTTTTTGTTGTAGGCCAAAGTCATCTTCAGCTTCAGTTCCTTCATGAACATCGATAGATCAAACAAACGCCCCTTCACCGATTCAGCGATTTCATCCAAACGAGTTTCAGCCCCCATCTCTCGACAGCGCTCCACCTCATCGAGTGCCTGCTTCGTCGTCCATTCACTCTTAAAAACACCGAGCTTTTGCAAATAATCCTCCCGCGACCACCTCGCTAAAGCCATTTCCTTATCAGGCACCTCCAGTAACAAATGGAAATGATTGCCCATAAAACACCACG
>JAJRVS010000369.1 GCA_024277195.1 Verrucomicrobiota bacterium
ACATATCATCCACGTGCTCAGCCGTGCGCTTGAAAAGATCACTCACCTCGATTCCACTTTGACCATATTTCCGAAATTTCCAGCGCGACTTGTAACCCATTCCCGTTTTGCGCTCAGTTTTATAGTGCAGCGGCAAGGTTTCGCCATCAAAACGATCCAACTCTGGTTTAGGATCAAAAGTATCCACCTGAGAAGGAGCTCCGTTCATTAACAAATGGATCACATGTTTGGCGGTCGCCGGGAAATGTGGTTCTTTCGGAGCCAGCGGAGATCTAGAAATGGCCGCTTCAGCCGATTCACTTAATAAACCCTCTTCCGCCATCAAAGCTCCCAATGCGAGCGCGCCAAAACCGGTGCCGGTACGATTCAGGAACTCGCGCCGGGAAGGAAAGCTCCCGTTTTCTGATTGTGGGTTTTCTGGGTTCATGATTTTTATTGGATAAATACAAACTCGTTCGACATCAACAGCACCTGCGCATAACTCTGCCACGGACCAAACTCACCGGGCTGAATTTTGCCAGCGATGGATCTTACCGGTTTTGGGAAAGCGCGTTTTGCCGACCAAAGAATCTTGCGCTCCCCCTCCTTGACCACCACAGGGATCCACTGGAAAGCATCGTAATAACCATCGCCCATCGCATCGACGACAAAATCCAATACATCCCCCTTTTTCACTTCAATCGATTGCAGGGAAGTCTCAACTTTTGTGTTATGCGCCACCCATTGTTTGATTTTACCCTTCGCTCCGTAAAGCGTGGCGCGGATGCCATTGCCCTGTTCAGCTCCATGACTCAAGTTTCCAATAATGTTCACCCTACCGGTCACCGGACTGGTCCAACGACGAACGAGCGCATGCCTTCCCCCGCCCGCATGGCCTCCGGCGGGAGTCAGACGCGTCCAGCCCAAGCCATTCTTTTTGTCCGGATAGTCAACATCTCCCTGCATCTTGCTTGACGTGTGATAGGGAAAGGTCTTCATCGCCTTATGATCATAGGCCTGCTTAACGCTGTCATAAACCACGTAACCATAAGACCACGGTGACGGTCCCTTCATTTTGGCCTTTTCACTTTTTGACTTGTCAGCATCCGGCTGATTGTAGTTATTGATAAATTCCGCGGCGGCGCGCAATTCTCCCTCGCTAGGATCACGGTTAAAAGCCAACTGATAGATGCGCCGAACTCGTGCCTGCTGATCTTTGATCGCTGCAACATCCTTGCGCTCAACCAAAGCCGCCGCGAGTTCCATCACAAAAGGGTTATTCATCATGTAGAGCCCCTGGGTCGGCACCGTGGTGCTATTACGCTTCTCATTCGTCTCATCGGGATTGGCAAAATCGAAGGTCAACAAAAGGGACGGCAATTTGTCCCGTGACACCGCCCCATAAACCGCCCGCCGATAAGGATTAAACCCCCAGGTCACACTGGCACCGCCCTGATTACTGGTAGGGTCTTTTATCAGCGTCACCGCCGGACCGCCCACTTTCGAATCCAGTTTACCCGACACCGCCAACATGCTGTCGTGAATCGCTTCGAATTCCAAACGCCTGCGATTAAAACGCCAGAGCAAATTATTATCCGGATCGACCGCAAATTTCTTCGGATCTCCGTGACTCTACTGCTGGTAAGTTGCCGAATTCATGATCAAACGATGCATGTGTTTGATCGACCAGCCTTTAGCCATGAACTCCCGCGCCAACCAGTTGAGCAAATCAACCTGCAGCGGCTCTTCGCAACGCAAACCAAAGTCACTCGGCGTATTGACCAGTCCCTGGCCAAAATGATAATTCCAGATCCGGTTCACCATCACCCGGGCGGTAAGAGGGTTGTCCTCAGACGCAATAGCCTGGGCGAGTTCGAGACGCCCTGCCCCCTTGCTGAAAGGTTTACGCTCATCCCCTTCGATGATTTTGAGAAACTGACGAGGCACGGCATCGCCTGGTCGTTTGTCGTTGCCACGAATAAAAATATGCGGATCGTAAAGTTCTTTTTTGTCGCGCACCACCATCGCCCGCCGCGGCGATCCCGGGTGCATCGCCAAACGCAAGGTGTAGTTTGCGTTCAGTTTGAGTAACTCAAGGTACACTTTTCGCTCCAACTGCTTAAAATCTCCTGCCGGCAAAACCCCGGGAGCATCACTGCTGTACAATAACTGACGTACTTGCTCACGTGAGGCATCAGCCAGCAATTTTGATTTTGCATCTTTTTTGAGAGCCTGCTGCCACTGCTTGTCGATAGATGAAAAAACCTGCTGATATATATTCGCCACCTCTTTAAGTGAAGCCGGCGACTTACCTTTAAACGCCCCGACCACCAGCGGATTCAATTGCACTCCCGGCAAATTATTTCCAGCAATCGCCAATACCAGTTTTTTTGCTTCTTGCGCAAAACCCGATTCTGCCAAAGCCACAAAAGCCTGCCACGCCCCAAAAACCGGATCATTGGGATGTTCCGCCAAATAATCCCTATAGCGAAGCGCAATATAAGGGCTCAACTTGCGCCTGCCAGCCAATACCCGTAGCGCGTTATCTTTTTCTCCACGACCATCGGCAAGCACCATCAGGAAATCCCCGACTTGTTCACGGTACTGTTTCAATAACCTGACATGATTTTTGTCCTTATAGTCCTTGAGCTTTTTATCCTCTTCAGCTTTGAATTTTATAAATTCTTTATCCTGGTAGGAACCCGGTTTAGGACGCCCGATCACTGGTAACTCTTTGGGTTCCTCACAAGAAGCAAAAACTCCAAGCAGGGAATAAAAATCAGCGGTTGGAATGGGGTCATACTTGTGGTCGTGACAACGCGCGCAGGCAATCGTCAAACCCAGCATTCCCCTACCCAGAGTATCCACCCGATCCGCCCATTGCTCCACCTCCCCGCCGCCATTGGAGCGACGGTTCACCGTGATGAATCCCAGTGCCGCCAGCGAGGGATCGTTCGCTTTCCTGCCCAACTGATCCGCTGCAAGTTGCTCGATCAAAAACTGGTCAAAGGGTTTGTCACGATTGAAAGAACGAATCACATAATCACGGTATGTGTAAGCATAAGGGTATTCCCGGGTCTCACCAAAAATCGCCCCTTTTGAGTCCCCGTATCGCGCCACGTCCAACCAGTGCCTGCCCCAACGTTCACCATAACGGCGATCTCTCAATAAGTTCTCAACCACCTTGGCAAAGGCCTCATCGGACTTGTCCGCTAGAAAAACATTCACTTCATCCGGGTTGGGAGGAAGACCAATCAAATCAAAATAAGCTCGACGCAGCAAAGTGATTTTGTCCGATTTCGGAGAGGGTTCAAGTCCACCCTCGATCATATTTTTAATGACAAAACGATCGATGATATTTTTTCCCCAGGCTGTTTTTCAGCTTTGGGAACAACCGTATGTCCTACTGCTTGAAAAGCCCAATGGTCTCCCGCCTCCATCCAAATCCCGGCACGAGGATCCTTTTGTTCTTTTTTGCTATTGGCAATATCTGCCTCCGACTGCGGCCAAGGCGCGCCCATTTCGATCCACTTGGTCAACAGATCCACCTGCTGCTTAGTCAGTTTCTTTTTAGGCGGCATCTCCAGCGTTTCCTCGGCATACTCCCCCGCCTGCCAGCGAATCGCTTTCACCAGTAAACTGCCCTTCACGTTACCGGGAATAATAGCAGCGCCCAGATCCCCACCTTCCAAAATACGATGAATCGAATCGAGGCGTAATCCACCCTTCTGTTTTTTCTCGCCATGACATTTAAAACAATTCTCTGACAGCAAGGGCCGGATTTTAGTTTCGAAAAACAACTCATTACCAACCGTCTTCAGCTTACCTGCGTTTTGCCCGTGACTCTCTCCCGCAAAAGATATAATCGCTACAAGTGCAAACACAGCTTTGATGCTCCGGATGGCTGGCCCACCATTATTTTCAACCTTGTATTTCATAACTTATTTATCAAGCCGCTCCCTTCTCATTGATAACACCGCGTTGATTCGAAACCGATTGAGTGAGCTTCTCAATGATCGCTGCCGCTGCTCCGATTTGCTGACACTCATGCGGATCCCGCTGCGCTTGAAAGATTTCACACTGCGATGAAGGCAAGCTCAGGGCTCTTTCATGCGTCCACTCCACCACCCGCTCAAACAAGCCCTCTTTGGCGCCCAGAAACTTCCCATAAATAAAAATCGCCTGCGGATTAAAAATATTCACCGCCGCCGCCAAGCCAATAGCGAGATAGCGTCCCGCACGTTCAAAGATATCATCGAATTCTCTGTCACCAGATCGAACCCGTTCGATCAGTTCGGGAAGCGTCACCGAGTTGCCCATCCGTTGCGAAACGGCGTTCAGAACAGCTCGATCGGATGCAATGGTTTCGAGACAGCCCCGGTTGCCACAGCCGCAAAGTTCCCCTTCCGCATCCACCGTGACATGTCCTAACTCTCCCGCCAGCCCGCCTCGCCCATCCACCAGTCGACCTCCATTGCAAGCCGCGATGCCCAAGCCTCCGGCATAATTCACCACCACAAAATCCTCCATGCCACGAGCCCTTCCGTGTCGTGACTCAAAAAGATAATGCGCCGCCATCGCCGGAACCAACACCGCAGGAAAACCTAGATTTTTTTCCAGATCCAAGCCTACCTGTTTTCCCTCCAACCAAAGTAAATTCGGACTCAATAATACGGTTTCATTTTCCGCGTCCAGCAAACCCGGCAGGCAGATGCCCAAACCCAGCACCCGGGCGGAATTATTCGAAATCTGATCCTTTAAAATCCCAGTCACTTTTTTCAGCAAACCCGCATAGGTGTTCGGCGTAGAAAAAACTTCTATTTCGCCTTGTTGTAAAACCCCATCCAAACCCGATGAGATCAGACTGCACCGATGCGCGCCGATCACCAGACTGAACACCCGTGACTCGCGATTCGCCAAAGCGATTGTTTTGCCCGGCCTGCCAAGATCCGGCTGTTTCAACTCCCCCTCCTCCACCATCGAGGCTTCAAACAACTCTCCAACAATTTTACTGACAGTCGGGTGACTCAGTCCCGTCCTCCTGACAATTTCCGCCCGCGTCAGGGCTCCTTCACCTCTCAATGCACTAATCACCTTCTCTTCATTCAAGCGACGCAACAAGCTTGGTTCCGCTTTGGCGGGCGAATCCAATGAGCTTGAGGCTTGTGACGAAGGCGATGCCATTCCTTACTTATTAAATGACCTTTAATAAGTAGCAAGTGCTTTTTTATTAATTTGCAAGAGCCGCCCCCTCCTTGCAGGCGTAAAACGATGTTCCGGCATCGTTTCTTACTGAAAACCACCTATTCAACGGCAGCCCCGGATATCAGATCCGAAACCGGATTGAGCAACAGCTCTCCAGACACATTAAAGGGAAGCGAGGTCAGAATCACGCAGGACCAACCCGTTTTTGGGTCTGCCCAAGCCAGAGTTCCGGTCGCTCCCCGATGGCCAAAAGTTCGCTTGGAACACGACTTACCAAAACTACCGGGCGACAGATCAAAACCAAGGCCACGTGGCGTGAATCCAGGCGGATTTTGATTTCGAATCATCCTCAGGGCGGTTTCTCTTTTCAGAACCTTACCATCAGGATGGAGAAAACTACGCAGAAATATCGTTACATCCAAAGCCGTGCAATGCGCCCCTCCCCAAGGAGCTGCAAAGTCTCTCCAGTAAGGACTGTTCCAGTCCCAGTCCTTAGTATTGGCCGCCCCAGCTCCCGATTCTTTGGCCGCATTCTCAATCTGCCCACGAACCACATCAGCCATTTCAAATTCACCCATCCCCAGTGCACTGTGCTCCATTCCCAAAGGAACAAACAATTCCTGCTTAAGGAAATCACGGAATGGAATCTTGGTGATGCGTTCAGCAATTTCCGATGCCAATAAAATCCCCATACTTTGATAAGAGCATCTCGTTCCCGGCTTAAAAAGAAGCGGTGTGCGCACTGCACCTTTCACAAATTCTTTCAGCGGAGCATGAGCTGCTCTCAGCGTAGCATTTTCTTCAAGTTGATCCGGAAGACCTGATGTGTGAGTGAGCAATTGTTTGATAGTAATATCCTTGCGGTCCCCTTGCGAAAATTCCGGTATGAATTTGCGGACAGGATCAGACAATTTCAATTCCCCTCTGTCGGCAAGAATCATGATCCCTGCCGCTGACATCGGCTTGGTGATCGACGCGATAAGAAATATCGCTCCTGTTCCATCCAGTGCAGCCGCTTTACCCAGAGATGCACCATAAATCTCTAATTCACTTCGAACCAATATATCAGCTGATTCCAGCTTGCCTGAATCTATCTGATCCTGGATGAGTTGAACGGCAGCATCAAAAGTATCATCCATAAGCGCAGCGGCGTTTGCGATTCGCATGCCGGAGAAAACCCCAGCTGCTGTTGTGCTCATGAATCGCCGCCGCTTCATTTCCCTGTCTGAAAAATTGTTATCCCAATTCAGCAAAAACTTTTTCTAGCAACTTCTGGGTCGCCTTGATCCCGTCCGGCTCGGACAACTCCTTGCCTTCATATTCAATGCCCACATAACCACGATACCCCGAGTCTTTGACAATCTTCATCGCCTTGTGAAAATCTGTATGCATTTCCTCACCCTCAGCGTCAAAATCATGACTCTTGGCGCTGACCCCTTTAGCGTAAGGCATCAAATCTTTAATCCCCTGATAACGATCATACTCAAGCCCCAGTTCACTTTCGGTATAAGCCCCGTCCTTCTCATAAGGCTTTTTAGCTGCCTGGTATTTTTTATCATCACCACGGTTTTTCACGATATAAAAATTACCAAAATCGGGCAGTGTGCCGCAGTTGTTTCTTCCGGTTTTTTCCATCACCGAAGCCAACCACGCACCGTCCGAAGACAAACCTCCGTGATTCTCAACAATCACCCCGATTTCATGCTGTTTGGCAAAATCACATAAACGACTCAAACCGTCCGCACAGAGACTAGCCTGCTCCTCAGGACTAAGCTTCGCATCCGAAGACGCATTCACCCGGATCGAATGACAACCTAACAGTTTGGCCGTTTCCACCCAGGCGTAATGCCCTTCGACCGTGTTTTTTCGTTTCTCCACATTCGAATCCCCGATCTTGCCCACCCCATCACACATGATCAACACATTATCCATGCCCAGGTCCTCGGTGCGTTGTTTCAGCTCCAACAGATACTCACGTTTGTTCGGCTGGAGACCAAATTTATCAGTCTTTCTAGCAAAAAACTGATTCACATGTTCCAAGGCCGTGATCCCAAAATTATCCTTAGTGAATTTTGGAAAGTCTAAATGCTCCATCTCACCCGCTTTCAAAGCCTTGTGCAAAGACCACTCCGCCAACGAAATTTTGAACTGCGGCCCTTTTTCCTCGGGCTTGACTGAAGTCGAAGGTTTGCACGCGGCGGACAAACCAAAAGCAGCTGCTCCAAGAGACTGACTTCCTACTCTGAGAAATTGACGACGGGAAAATGATGTTACTTTCATAAATTTAATTGATGAAGCTGAGTTTACAGAGCCCCGTTGGAAATTCAAGCGCCGCATTCACGTCACTGCCGTCTGCGATCCAGCTGGCAAAACCAGCAAACACAGCTCACCGCTAATCCCGCTTACGGATCTCTGGGAAATACAAATCCCGGGGTTTTCGTTTCCACCAGCGCCCCGATTCACGTCGTTCTTGCATGGTCGTGAACTCATACAGATACAACTTGGCCCGTACATACTTCGGCGGACGATCCCTGAATGGCTGATACTCAAAAAAATCCAACACTTGCGGCGACCCCTCCAACAAACCCAACATCAGGGCATTCATCCAACCCGCATTGCGGCTCTGCGGATGATACTGCCCCTCCAGCGCGGCAAACCACAATTGCCAATCCAAACGAGGTTGATGCGGAGCGACAAAACGCGGCCGTTTGTCCAACTTGCCCGGTTTGTATTTCAATCGATATTGCTCCCAACGTCGGCCATCACGACTGCCCTCGAATATGATCTCCGGACGCTGTTTGGTCATCACTCTAAACAAACCATAAGCACCCATAGAACGAAAAGGAGCTATCTTGGAATAAAGCTGTGACGTCCACTCTGGCATCGGATTTTTTTTCAAAGTCTTACCGTCCACCAACTGTCCCCCCACTACCGTCAGCGACAGTAACAACAACATAACCCCCACCAGTCCCCGCAAACTCATCACCGACCATATCCACCCAGATTTCGGCAGATCACTGCGCACACCCTGCACCGGCTGCTCCATACGGATTTTCTTCAAAAACCAAGCCGGCCAAAACTGATCCTCCACCAAAGAAAAACACAACACGATAGTTAAACCATTAAAATACGTGTAATTCCCCGTCGCCATAATCAACAGCATCAAACCGGATATCCCGATGGCAGCCACTAGGCGCAGGTGTTTGCCCATGAAAATAAAAAACGGAAATATCAGCTCCACCACCAACATCGGCCAACAAGTGAATTGATTAAAACCATCCGGCAACTGCTGCATCCACCAAGCCGTCCACGGCGGCAACGGTTGGGTTTCATAGTGAAACAACATCGCAGTGCCATCCCACCAGGAGGAATCCCCACTGGTCAATTTCACATAACCGGCAAAAAACATCAGCCGAAATAACAACCACCTCACCAACCACCAAGACCAACGCGGCACATTCGGATCAGGCGCTCGCCATGATGCCTTCAGTTTCCACGGCGCAAGCCAAATAGCCAAAAACCCCACTTCCAGCAACAACATGTCCCACTGAAAACTCATGAAAGCGCCACCGGTGGTCACCAAGGACAAATACAACAACCACAACATTGCCAAACCTTGCCCTTGTAAAAACCCAGCCGCCACCATCACCGCTATCACCAGCGCCAACAAACAAGCCGCATGCAAAACAAAGTCGCTGCTCGATATCAGGAATACACTCGGTGCCAGTAAAAATGCGCTTTCGCCTTTGTTACTGGCATAACTTTTAACCTGCTCCAGATAATCCGCCGCCGGCAGCAAGCCATCCGAACCCACCAGTCCCTGCATCTGCACCCACCAGGACAACACCGCCACAAAATAAACCAGCGCCAAACCCCTGACCAACAAAGACCGGGAAATCGCACAACCCGAAAGAGGAGCCCTAAGCCAGCAAAACAACCTTTTTGTCCTCGATGCCTGCTCAATCATTCTCCCACCCCTCGCTTCGGCCTATTCGGATGCCGCTTTGATCGCCCCCAATTCCTCCCAGCGCTCATACAGCTCAAGCACTTTCTTTTTGCCCTCGGCCAGTTTATCCTCCAACTCCTTCCAATCCTCACTGTGATTTTCGTAAAAATCCGGAGCCGCAAAATCCGCTTCCAAAGACTCCACTTCCTCTTCCGCAGTCAGGATGACTTGCTCGATCTCCTCCAACTCTTTTTCTTCCTTCCACTTCAGCTTGCGCCCGACCGGCTTCACCTCCTCCTTCACTGGCGCCACGGCAGGTTGACCACCTTTCCCAGCATTGGACTTCTGCGCCCGCTTCTCAAGGTAATAATCATAATTGCCCACGTTGTATTTGACCACCCCTTCTCCCTCGAAAGCCAGGATTCCATTACAGACCCGATTCAAAAAGTAGCGATCATGACTCACCGCGATCACACAGCCTTTAAATCCAGTCAAAGCCTCTTCTAACATGCGCAAAGTGCCAAGATCCAAATCGTTGGTAGGTTCATCCAATACAATCACGTTGCCACCTCGCTTTAATATCTTAGCGAGCAAAACCCGACTGCGTTCGCCACCGCTCAGCAGTTCTATTTTAGTATTGATCCGGTCATCGGTGAATAAAAACCGTTTCAAATAAGAGCGTAAACTAATATTCTCATCACCTAAGCGCACATACTCGCTACCCTCACCCACATCTTCCCAAACCGATTTGGAGTCATCCAGCGCCAGGCGATTCTGATCGACATAGTTGATCTGCGTGCGTTTGCCTATCTCCACCGTGCCACTGTCCGCCTGCAACTCACCCAGCATGATTTTGATCAAAGTAGATTTGCCCAAACCATTGCGCCCGACAATGCCAATTCGCTGTCCCTCCTCCAGATCAAGGTCCAGGTGGTCGAACAATCTCCTGCCGCCAAAACCCATGCCCACATCACGCAACTCGATGATTTTGTTCGCCAATCGCGCCGCCGGAGGAATGATCAAATCCACATCCAAGTCCTGCTCCGGCGCATCCTTGTCCGCCACTTCAAAGTACGCATCGATGCGGCTCTTGGCTTTACTGCCACGCGCCTTCGGTGCCCTTCTGACCCAATCGAGCTCTTTTTTCAAAAAACGTTGCCGCTTGTGCTCTTGTAATTCCTCAGTCGCCATCCGCTCTGCACGAGCCAACAGGTAATCGGTGTAATTACCATGATAACTAATAAACTCACCTCGAAACAACTCGACCATCCGGGTAGCGATACGGTCTAAAAAATAACGATCATGGGTCACAAACAAACAAGCCCCTTTGTAGCGGGACAAAAATACCTCCAGCCACTCAATCGCCTCTGTGTCCAGGTGGTTAGTCGGCTCATCGAGAATCAGAAAGTCTGGACGCGCCAACAAAGCGCGGCACAAAGCCACCCGTCTTTTTTCTCCACCAGAAAGATTCGCCACCTCTTTGTCCTGCGGCGGAGCATGCAAGTGATTGATCAGACTCTCCGCTCTCTGCTCTAAATTCCAGCCGTCCAAATGAGTGATTTTGTCGAGCAGCTCGGTGCTGATATGGCTATCGGCATCCAAATTTTCATACTGCTCGATCAGATCCGAAATGTGCTGGGCGCCGGAAAGCACATTATCCATCACCGTGGCAGACTCCTCCAGCTCAAAAGTCTGGGGCAAATAACCCGTGATCATATCTTTGCGATGAGCCAGCTTACCCGAGTCAGGCTTCAAATCCCCCGCTATGATTCTAAGGAAAGTCGATTTTCCACACCCATTTCGCCCGACCAAACCGATTCGCTCACCCTCGTGAATAGCCAAAGTCGCCCCGTCGAGCAACACTTGATCGCCGTAACGCATCGTGAGTTCACTGGCACTCGCAATGGATGCGGTTTGGATGGAATTGGAAGACGTATTTTTCTTGGCCATAAAATTACCCGCACGATGCCAGCTAAACCGCACTTTTCAAGTTCGGCTCGCCTTTCCTCACCATTAGCAATTGATAGCCGCCACCCCTACACAAAAAACCGGCCTAGGGAACATTCCCCCGACCGGCTTCTTTTCCAACTCTAAGGAGCGCAGCCCTGAGCTGAGTTTAGCGATTA
>JAJRVS010000370.1 GCA_024277195.1 Verrucomicrobiota bacterium
CATGCCGTCAATGTTGCGCAACGCTTGGATGGCGCGCCGGGTATCCCAGGTCTGCATGCCGTCCTGGGTTTGGCCGAGCAACATGAAACGACGGCGAATGTGGGTGCGTTTGCGTTCGTTGTGGTTGAAGGCGGTGGGTCCGATGCCGCGCGGGCAAACGTAGGCCATGGCCCATTTTTGGGAGCGGTACATTTTGCGTTCTTGCAGGTAGGCATTTTGATCGAGACCGGGCAGGTCGATGTTGGGAAAAGCTTCGGGGAAGGAAGCTCCGATGGTAGAGAGGAAGTCTGTCCAATCTTTTTCATCGAGAACATTGAGCACGGTGAGGTCGAGGTCTTTGCTTTCCAGGCCTTCCCGTTGCAGCACATAGAGGCGTAGTTGCACGCTTTCCTGGCTGATGAAATCCCACGAAGTAAGGGTGATGCCATCGCGAGTGATGCTGGCGGCGGGCAGCAGGTTAGTGGGGCCGGGGTTGCTGGGCCAGCCGCGGAAAGAGCGGCTTTTCAAGCGTCGCATCCACAGGTCGCGATTGGAGAGCCAGTCATCATTAGTGACCGGGGCTTTGCGGTTGATGGCTTGGTTGGTGAAGTATTCATCGATGTCGGTATTGCGCTCGTCGGAGGGGATTTTGTCGAGCACTTTGAGCTGTTCGATTTTAAACAGCTTGGGGGCGGTGGTATCGGCGATTTCATCCGAGATGTCCTTGCCCTTGAGGAAACGTTCAAACCATTGGAAGGCGCTGACGCGCAGCGGTTGGGTGTCTTTGTGGGGGCCTTCGTAGATGGCCAGACCGATTTTGTCCTCGGCTCCGAGCAGTTTGTAAATACGACGGGTTTTGTTGTAAACATCAATCACGCCGTCGAGGGGAAAACTGGGGTCTTTGTCGGTATTGGTGATGAGCAGGGGACGCGGTGCGACCAACGCGGCGACGATGGGAAAATCCCAGCGGTAGGTATTGACCTGGAACATGCAATCGCAATGCCCCTCGACCGCACCGTCGACGACGTGGTTTTTCAAGCTGGTGATGCCGGCGACGGGAACGGCCACCTTGATACGTTCATCGAGAGCGGCTGCCCACCAGGAGTAAGCGCCGCCGCCGGAGCGTCCGGTGATGCCGATGCGTTGGGCATCCACTTCCGGGCGGGAGATCAAGTAGTCAATGGCGCGGATGCTGTTCCAGGCTTCGACTCCGGCCGGGGTGTAACCGAGCGAGTTCCACCACCAGCGGTTTTTGCTGTAGGTGCCGTGATGGGTTCCTTCGATTTCTCCGAGTTGCAGGGTGTCGATGGTGAGGCAGACATAACCGTTACTGGCGAAC
Organism: Verrucomicrobiota bacterium; assembly: GCA_024277195.1. GTDB lineage: Bacteria > Verrucomicrobiota > Verrucomicrobiia > Verrucomicrobiales > DEV007 > JAADHD01. The sequence goes on from JAJRVS010000370.1 coordinate 1,319, forward strand.
CATTCGCCGTGGTGTTGGTAGTGGGTTTTGTTGCCGTAGCTGATGCCGTCTTTTTTTTCCTTGCCGTGGCCACAGACGTAGAGAATGGCGGGGGCTTTTTTCTTGGCGTTTTTGGGCAGATAGAGATTGCCAGTGACGTAGAGGCCGGGGCGGGATTCGAAGACGAGGTTTTCGACGGTGAATTTTTCGTGATTGAGTTTGCCGGTGACTTTGGCATCGAGCGGGGAGCGTGCGGGCAGGGGATTCAGGCCGAGCATTTCGTAAAGTTGACGGCGGTAGTTGTCGCGGGCTTGCTGCCAGTCCTCTTTGGTTTTTATGTTGTTGAGGGTGCGATTGGTCAGGCGCTGGGTTTCGAGCTTGAAATACTCGGCGATCATCTGGTCACCGGGGCCTGCCTCGGGATCGATTTTTTCCTTGGAGGAGTCTTGCGCCTGGCTTTGTGGGACAAGCAGAAGGATCAGGGCGAGGAGAGCGAGGGTATTTTTCATGGTGGAAGCGGGAAAGGATGGCCGTACCATCGTTCATCGGTATGAATGAACTATGGGCATTCTGGCGCTGCTGTCCAGTGCGAGCTCGTAAATCAAGTGGGCTTGGTGAGAGAAAAAGGGGAGCAGCTGCTTAAACGAATGGTCACTGGCATTTCTGGATCAATATATTCGATACCCGATGCCGCGCACGGTTTCTATCAGGGTAGGGTGGGTGGGGTCAAGTTCGATTCGTTTCCTTAGTTTTACGATGTGCTGATCCAGTGTTCTGGATTCGGGGAAATAATCGATCCCCCAACAGTGATCGAGCAGTTGATCACGGTGGACAGCTTCTCCTCTGTGTTGATGCAGGAATGTTAGGATAGAAATTTCGCGTGGAGACAGGTCGATTTTTTCATTGGTGGAATCTCGGACAGCGCGAAGTTGGGCTGGGTAAATAGTAAGATCTTCGTTGATTCGGAATTTTGATGAAGCTTGATCCGTGGAGGAAGATTCAGCTCGGCGGAGAACGGATCGAATCCGGGCGATGAGTTCATGTTTGCCGAAGGGTTTACGAATGAAATCATCAGCACCCAGTTCCAGCCCGACGACCACGTCAATTTCTTCATTTTTTGCAGAGAGAAAAAGAATCGGCAGTGTTTTGTCGGAGTCTCGGATGTGACGACATACTTCGTATCCGTCCAGTTCGGGCATCATGATATCGAGACAAACGAGGTCGGGGTTTTCTGATTTCCAAAGTTGTAATGCCAAATTTCCGTTCTCCGCGAGACAGGTGGAAAATCCTTCGCTTTGTAAACAGGCATCGATGGACTCCAGTGTTACAGGGTCGTCGTCTGCGATGAGAATCTTCATTTTAGGATGCGATGGAAATAATGTTATCGGTAGCTAGCGGCAGGGTAAGTTCAAATCGGGCACCTCTTTGTTGGGGGATCAGTTTCAGTTTGCCGTTCATGTTCCCGGCGAGATCACGGGCAATGGCGAGCCCCAGTCCAGTGCCGGAAACTCCTTCGGTAGTTGAATCGTTCAAGCGAATGAAGGGGCGAAAAATTCGTCCGGCTTCTGACTTTGCAATGCCCGGACCGTGGTCGATCACCGAGACAGTGACGGTTTGCTTGGCAGGAGATGTTGTTATTCTAAATTCCAGTTTCCCTCCCTTGGCGGCGTATTTCTCGACGTTGGAAACGAGGTTGCTGATGATTTGTTTGAAGGCATCGGGGTCGGCTATGGCAAATATGCCAGCGTCGGGTTCAGCAAGAGCTACGGTGATGTGCTTTCTCGTTAGAGTCGGGGTAAACTGAGAGGTCACTTCGCTGATGAGTAGGCTGATATCGCAGGAGATGGGCTGTAGCTTTTGGCGCGGATTTGATCTGATTTTTTCCCGTTCAGAAAAAGTGAGCACATTTTCCAGCAATCGGCTGAGGCGACTGGCTTCCTCGCGGATCAGGCCGAGGCGTTTGCTGCGGGGGCTGTCGTTTTCAGTCAGCGAATCTGACAAAAGGTCGACGTTGAGTAGAATGTTCGTCATCGGAGTCCGCAGTTCGTGGGAAACGCGATTGACGAATGAAACCCTTTGCTCGGCGAGCTGGGTGGCGCGCTGTTGTTGGGCGTAGCCGAAAAAACCAGCAAAGACCAGTACAATCGCAAGAGTCGCCGAGCCAATCAAAACAGGCTGGCGGTAGCTGGTGACCGTTTTTTTTAATTCCCAGGAGGATATTTTCCATTCACCCATTGCCGAGGGAAGGGGAAGAAGCATGTCCGGCGGACGGTCGTCCTGAATGTCGCCGCTGGAGGCGATGGTCTGGCCGAGAGGGTTTTTTAAAAGAGTGGGGATTCCCGCGATTTTGACTTGATCGAAATTATCCGGGATCCACTCTGCGAGCCAGGCATCTGCCGCAGCGGAAACTCGTTCGGGATTGATCCGCAGAACGAGCAAGCTCTTGTAATCCAACTTGGCGACAAAATACGGGGGGTAACCAGGATGGTTAAGCCACTTGAAATTGGTGTCGAGCAAATCCTGATTGAACATTTCCACGTCAATGATGATTCCGCCAGTTATCGAATCGTCGCCACTTACGTGGGGGAGGGATAGAGCTTCGGAGCGATTTGCGTCCCGCAGGTCAAGATGAAGGGGGCGAGCATTTTCCTGGAAAATGGTGACCTGTTCGACCCCGATGATTTTACGACAAATTGACGAGATTTCAATACTGCTGGTATGACGTCCGATCCGATCTCGGATATTGATGAGTTGGTTTTGGTAGAGCCTTTCCAGCGATTCAACTTCACCGAGCAGTTTGGTAGTGAAGTTCGACAGCGGCCCACGATCCTGTTCGATTTTGACTACCCGCTCTTCTTTCGCAAAGCGGAAACCAAGCGCCAGCACGGTGATTGCCGAACACAGGATCAGAGTCAGGATCGCAAAGGGGAGGTATTTGGAAGAAATCATTTTTCCCGAAACCGTATCAGTTTTGTTCACTCAAAGGAAATCAAATCCGCTCGAAGAAGAACCAGGATTCGTTTGCTGGTATCATCGCTCGGAGTGTGAATGCCGAGCAGGTTATATTTGCCAGGGGTGGCCTCGATCTGAACGGTGTCTTTGATAGCGTAGAAGGTCGGCATGGAGATGTGTTCGACACCGTAGGCTGTTTTTTCAAAATCTTCGCGAGTGAAATAGCGGTCTTCCAACTGGGTGACGATTTCAGGAGCTAGAGAAATGCTGATGAGTTTATGATCTGATGATAGGACGGGGTCGAATTCAAGAGTGGTGCCCACATTCCTTATCTCCCAAGCGGTGGGCATTGCGGAGGTCAGTTGAATGTCGCTATTGGAAGAAGTCTCGTTTTCCTCAGGATCAGAAATGACTGGAGGGTCAAAGTTTTTTGGCATTTCAGGTGAAGTGTATTCAGTTGCATAAATCGCCTCTCTCACTGATTCTGTCTTGGCTCGCTGGCCACTTCGACCCCAAAGCCAGATAGTTTCTAATAAATCGGCTTTTTTATTGTCGATCATTTGTTCCAATTCATCGCGCAGTTCTGTCACATCAGCTGCTTTAGGGGTGAACTTTCGGAGTAACTCGTTGGCGGTCTGGTGATCGAGTGAAATGTATTCTACCAAAATACCTATATCGGGAGTAATACCTTCGAAGTCGGTTTTATCCTGAGTATTTTTGATGAAAACGTCTTTCTTTTTGATTGGGGTTGAGATCTTCTCCGCGGTGGAGTTTACGGTTTTATCCTGCGCGGTCAGGGGCGTGGTAAGAACCGATAGCAAAATTGTGACGATACAAAAAAGGTTAAGTTTCATGAGTGTATTATTAGGATTTTAAAAGTAGTTATCGGGCAAGGAAAAGGTCGGTTTTTAGTAGAACTATGATTCGTTTGTCTGGCTCATCATGAGGGGGGTGGATTGCTAATAAATTGTAATTCCCAGGAATAGCTTTGATTTGAGTGGTAGTTTTCATAATATAAAAACTAGGCATTGAAATGTTTTCAATACCCCGAGCGGTAGATTCAAACCCCGGACGGGTGAAATGTTGGTCGGGTAACCGCGTTATGATTTCTGTAGAAAAGCTGAGATCAATGATTTTGTTGCCTTTCATGATGACTGGATCGACTTCTAAAGTCAGACCCACATGTTTTGTTTTAAAATCGGTAGGAGTAGCTGCTGTCATGTAGAGGGAGGCTTTTTGAACTTGGGTTTGTTCCGGTTTTTGATCTGCTTTGATTGGGGTGGGGGCATTTTCTTCTTTGATTGCCGTTACAGTATCAACGACGTTTTGGATTTCTGGCTGATCGTAGCTAGATGGATCAATGTCTTCCCGTATGGATTCAGTTTTGGCTCGCTGACCGCTCCTGCATCGAACCCAGCCTGTTTCAAAAAGCTCGGCTCCGTTCTTTTTTGTCATTTCACCCAGTATATCGCGCAGCTCCTGCGCGTTGGATGCTTTGGACGAAAATTTGCGGATCAGCTTGTTGGCTGCTCTGTGATCCAGTTTAAAATATTCGATTAAGACCCCGACCTGAGCGGACGGTTGCTGCTCGACGACCTTTGGGCTGGCGGGTTTTTTCGCTTGTGCAAAGAGCGAGGGGCTAGAAAAAAGCAAGGCAAATACGACAATTTGCGCAAGGACGCGTGGATTGGATTTTAAGTGAATGGGAATCTTCATAGTTCCCAAACATTAGAGCGAATGGCTCAGGTTTGCGTCAAAATACGGTGAATTTTTTGTAAAAGTTTTGTAAAAGGGAATACAATGAAGGTATTGGATAAATATGGCAGTAGCAGGGTAATGAAAGGGCGCTAGAATTCACCTGAATTGATCTCAGGTACGACAAAAAGCCGGTATTTAACGAGTTGTTTGTTGAGCTCAGCTGGGTTGTCACTGCGAACCGTTTTGCGGATCTCGGCCGCTATGTGGGCGGGAGGGATGCGCTCTAGGAAACTGACGGTAAGGTCTTTGTGGATGATAATCGGTGAAACTGTAGCAACTGCTCTGTGTAAGCCGAATATTTCAGGGTGTTTTTTGGAGACGACCAGACCTGTGGCGAGTCCAGAGGCGGTTGTCAGGGCGAGTATGGTTTTGAGGACTAATTTCATAGAGGGAGAGGTTTGAGGGTTTGGGATGGATTGTATCTTGTTATATTAGGGTATTGTCGTGAACCGTTTGACTGTGACAGACTTACAGAA
>JAJRVS010000371.1 GCA_024277195.1 Verrucomicrobiota bacterium
CTAGCGACGATGGGAAGCAATCGTGAAACTAATTTGAAAGACGACAAAGCCGCTCTGGAGGCCTACCGGCAGAACTATGAATCAAAGAAACAAATCGGCGCGGCGGAAGATTTTCGTTCGGTGCAGAACGCGGCGCGGATTTTGATGCGCCAGGGAGATTATGATGAAGCCTTGCAGACGATTGGTCGAGTGAACATTGAAAAACTGAAAGGCGTTTGGAGTCAATCATCGCGGATGGTCAGGGCAGAAATTCTGACCAAGGCGGGGCGTAAAAAAGAGGCATTGGCAGATTACCGGGTGGTGATGGCGGATGAAAACGTCAGAGACGCATTGCGTAAGATCGCTGAAGAGGCAGTCAAAACTATCGAAGCCAAGTAAAGGCATTGGATTCGTTTAGTTTAATTTGGTTGAGAGTCGTTGTATAAGTTCCTTGGCCACTTGGTCGGCACAAAAATGCTTGAGCATTGAGCCGGTCAAAAGTGAGACGCTGTGGTCTCATAAATTATCATCAAACCAGTTGGTGAACTGGATGATGTCGATGAACATGGTGATCCATCCGTGTTTTTTGCCGGGACGGATCACTAGAGTGACAGCTTTGCCTGCTTTTTCGGCTTCGACTTGAAAGCGTTGGGATTGGTCGAGTGGCACCAGGGTGTCGGCATCTCCATGGTGAATGAGGATGGGGGGGAGGTCGGCGTCGATGTGGAAGATGGGAGACATGCTGCGTCCGGTGACTTTCCATATTGGCAGTTCCAAGGAACGAGGGCCAAACGCTTTGACGTAACTTTTTGGCGGGCCGCCGTCACCGGGATTTTCCGTGGACTTGCCGAGGTTGAGCAGGTCGGTGACTGGGAAAAAAACCGCAGCGGCTTGAACCGCACTGCTCTGCCGGTCGATCGGGTCGGGGGCATCACTGGCACCAGGGCCGCCGAGGGTGGCGAGCATCAGGGATATGTGTCCGCCGGAGCTGCCACCGGTGACGCCGATGTGTTTGGTGTCGATACCGTATTCCTTGGCATGGTAGCGAATGTGGCGGATTGCTCGATTGATGTCTTCGATGGTCTCCATCACCGTGGCTTGAGGCTGGGAGAGGTGGGAGAGCACAAATACGGAGTATCCGTGACGGATCAAAGGAGCGGCGAGAAGTTTGCGATCCTGGCCGGGGTCGGATTTCCAGCTGCCGCTGTTGATGAGAACGATAGCGCGGTGATTGCGATCATTTTCATTGAGGGGGTGAAGAATATCGTAGCTTAAGTCCTGATCGTGGCGCTGAGTGTAGACCACCTTTTTGATGTGATCCACGCCGGGGTTGATATACCACCAGATCAAGCCGATTGAAACAGCGCTCGTTAACAGCAGCAGGGCGATGACTTTTAGAAGTTTTTTTAGCCATTTCATTGTGATGGGAGGGTAGGATAGAATTGCCTCCGGCGGTCTACGTTGCACTTCGGCTCCGTTTCTGTCTGGGTGCGGGAGCGCTGGGTTAACAAATATGGAAATTTGTTTTACGGGTGGGGCTGTTATTAATCTTTCAAATTTAATGTTTTTCTGATGGCTTTGCCGAGTTTTTTCAGACGTTTGGGATCTTCGATTTTCCCTCCGCTGGCTTCGTCTGCAAGGTAAAAGGAATCGATGGCCGCTCCTTGCTGGGTGGAGATGCGGGCATGAACGATGTCAATTTTCAGTTTGCCTATGATAGAAAAAACATCGTAGAGAAGTCCGATACGGTCTTGGATCTGGATTTCCAATACGGTGTGGTCGGTGCTGAGTTCATTGGAAACAAAAGCACGCTGGGGCAGTTCAAAAACAGATTCGACGTTGCGGTAACGTGAGTTTTTCTGAAATTTTTCGATCAGGGTATGGAAGTCGGTGAAGGGTTTGCTGACATCGAATTCCTCGTCGACCAGTTTCTCCACGGCTTTGATGTCACGTTCGGAGGTGATGGGTTGGAAGTCGGTGGTGCAGACGCGGAAAATATCAATCACCAGATTGTCTGTCCGGGTATAGATGTCTGCGCTGAGGATATTGATGTTTCTCGACGCCAGGGCTCCGGCGACTTTGGCTAGCAGCAAGTGGCGGTCCCAGCAGCAGACTTCGAGCAGGGAGTAACCTTCACCGGGTCGAGCCTGCCACCGTAGAATGGGAGCAATGGTATCGGCTTGCTCTTTGGCTAGGCGTTTGAAAAACTGGTGAAATAGTTTGATGTGTCTAACCACACTGTCCGAACCTCGAAAGCGAAAATAACGTTCCGGCATGGTGCGAAAATGAGCGTCGATTTCTTCGCCATAGCGTTCGGGCAACTTTGTTAGCACACGTTTTTTTAATTCGTCACTGGAACGGGTGGCTTTGGCACTGAAGGCTTCCTGGTCATCGAAGTAAGCACAGGTGGAGCGGTAGAGTCGCATCATCAGGGACTCCTTCCAGTCGTTCCATCCTGCGGCATTGGTGCCCTTGGAGTCGACATAAGTAAAAAGGAACAATACCTTCAGATAGGATGGGTAACGAATGACCGAAGCAAATTCGGCGACCACACTGGGGTCGTCGATGTTTTTGGTGGTGGCGGTGCGCCAAAAGGTGAGGTGATGGTCAACTAGAAACAACAAGCGGCGTCTGCGATTGCTGGTGATTTGCAAACGGTTGCAAACTTTAGAGGCCAGCAGGGTGGAAGCGTCCGCATGTTGGCGCACGTTGGCAGCGCGGCCGGTGTCGTGTAAGATGAGCGCCATGTAGAGGATGTATGGGTCTTCCAAATGACGGAAGAGGTCCTGGAAAAAGGCAGC
>JAJRVS010000372.1 GCA_024277195.1 Verrucomicrobiota bacterium
AAAGACTTTTCGCAACCGGCACAGGAGATCTTTGCACCCTTCAAAGAAAAGATCGTCTCTCTTGTTACTGCATCTGTCGACCCTGTCAAACCGAAAACCGTCTTTGAAATCCTTTGCGAGCAGCACGAGATCACTGCGAGCTACAGCTCGTTCAAACGTTTTGTGCGGACCCTACCCGAACTCGCCGCCGAAAAGAAAACCACCTGTGCGCTGTTTACCAAACCCGGCGAAGAAATTCAGATTGATTATGCCAAAATGGGGCGCCTCTATGATCCCACAACCGGCAAGAACCGCGATGTCTATGCCTTTATCGGCATCGCTTCCTATAGCCGGTTCAAATTTGTTCAGTTTGTCTACAAACAAGATCAACGAAGTTTCGTCGCCTCCACCATCTGCATGTTTGAATTCTATGACGGCGTCCCTGAACGCCTGGTCATCGACAATCTCAAAGCCGGCGTCATTAAACCCGATTTGTACAATCCCCGGCTGAATCGTACCTTTGCAGAAATGGCAGAGCACTACAACGTGTTTATCGACCCGGCTCGCCCAAGGCATCCCAAAGACAAAGCGAAGGTCGAGCGCGCTGTACAAATTGTTCGGGAAATGTTTCGCAAGCTCAAAGCCCAATATCCGAATTTAGACATCCATACGGCCAACCGCAGCATTCGCAACTGGTGCCGTCAAATCGATGGCCTGCGGATCCACAGCACAACGGGACTGAAACCAGCGGAAGCCTTCGGGCAATTCGAAAAACCCCGTCTTAAAGTCTTGCCCGGGCATCATTTTGAGATCGCCACCTGGAAACCGGCTCGACCAGTATATCCAGTTTGAGAAGGCCTTTTACAGCGTTCCTGAGCGTTACGTGGGCAAACAACTGTGGGTGCGAGCCACAGTAAAACTCGTGGAAATCTACGATGATTTTACTCGCATCAAAACCCACATCCGCACCGAAGCCAAACGACACACCGATCCAAAAGACTTTCCGAAAAATCTGCAGGTGATGCTGGACGATGGCCATGTGCAATGGCTGATTTCACAAGCAGCCAACGTGGGTGAAGCCTTTAAACAACTGATCATCGACGTACTCACGCCACACGCCAAACTCAACACCCGGCGAGCCCAGGCGCTGATTCGCCTGGCAGAACGCTATCCCAACGAGCAACTGAACATCGCAGCCCAGATAGCCTGCCAATACAAATGCTATGTGCCAAAACACGTCGAACGCATCATTCAAAAAATAATGGCTGCCAGCGATGACACGGAAATCTCCATCTCCGAAGCCACTCAGGCCTTCATCCGCCCGGCCGACTATTTCATTCAAAACTAACGGGAGGTTTTATCATGCAATCACAAACCCAATTACGCATCCAACTCAAAAAACTTAAACTCTCCGGCATTCTCGACACCCTGGACGCACGCATTCTCGAAGCGCAAAATAACGACCTCGACTACCGAACCTTTCTGACCATGATTCTCGAAGATGAACTCGAAGCGCGCCAACAGAGAAAAGTGCAAAAGCTCATTCGAAATGCTCACTTCGGTACAGAGCAAACCTTGGAAAATTTTGACTTTGCTCTCGCCCCTCAATTAAATCGCGGCCTCATCCGAGAACTGGCTACCGCTGCATTTATTCACCAGGGCCAAGGCATTATCCTGCTTGGCCCTCCGGGCACCGGAAAAACCCACTTGGCCAAGGCACTTGGTCATCAAGCCTGTCGCAAACAGCATTCGGTACTATTCTATAAGTTCTATCGCCTTTTTACTGAACTCGCTGAAGCGGAACTTAACGGGAGCCTCGAAAAAGTGCTAAAAAAAATGATCGGTTGTGACTTGTTGATTATCGATGACTTCGCCTTCAAAAAAATCGACCCCAAAAGTGCCGAGTTTCTCTATCACATCGCCGATACGCGCTACGGCGCAAAGGCCACAATTCTAACCAGCAACCGAGCGATGGCCGATTGGATGTCTGCTTTCCCGGATCCGGTGATCGCAGGAGCCATCCTCGATCGCATCGCGCATCAGGCATATCAAATACAACTAAAAGGTGAATCGATCCGAAAAAAAATCGCGCAAAAAAGCAAAAATAAACACTTGTCGCTTTGAAGAAAATTAGCTAAATTTTCAACCGCTTCAAACACCGAATAGGTGGGGAATTAACTTGACCCCGCACTGGGGAATTAACTAACTCTTAGAATTTTATGCGGAGTTGAGCCCATACTCTATCGCTGTGTTTGCTTAAAAGCAACCGATTTGAATCTATCTCCGAAGCTCAATAGCGCCTCGCTCAATTCCGCATAAAATTTAGTTGAACGAAGCCGAATATGACCGCCGCTATGGGTATTTAATTTATCGCATTTTGAGCATCAATTTATAAAAATTGTCTCAAAAGGGGTACTGCTTTCTTCCGTTTTCTATAAATTCTCTTCATGACTCGTTCCCAAAACGGGGTTTATTAAACAAACAGCCAATCCAGCACATACGTCTCCAGTTCTCCCGTTTATGCCTTCTCCGGAATTTAGTATCTCCCCCTTCAAACAGCCATAAAATCATTTTTATGCTGGTGCCGCCCTCGCCTTTGGAATAATCTCGATCGTCACCAGGCGGCCCTTTTTGCATTTCGGACATAGACGGGCATCGATGCCGGTCAAATCGAAAAGCAAATCTTCCCAGCTCATTGACGCAATTTCTTCTGAATCCGATTCGGGACTGTACCCCAATATTTCCTGGCACTTTCTCAGCTTACCTTTGCGATTGCGGCTGCTCCAAATACCATAGTACCTGATCTTATAAAAATTCTTCGGCAACACATGAAGCAGAAAACGCCGAATAAACTCGAAGGCCGAAAGGGTCATCTCCTTTTTCTTGCCACTGTCCTTGTAATCGCGCCAGGTAAATGTTACACGACCGTTTGCCGCTCGCACAATGCGATCGTTGGAAATCGCCACCCGATGTGTATATCGGGCCAGGTATCTCAGCACTTCCTCCGGGCCGCCAAAAGGCGGTTTGCAATAGCTCACCCACTTCTTGTTGTATAGCCTATCCAGAAACGCCTGGAAAGCCTTCTTGCCCGCCAGATGTGCCGTCTTGTCGATAAACTCGAGCTGGCCAGCTCGATAAGCTTCCTTAAAATACGCCAAAAACTTCTTCTTGAATAAATCCGAGATAATGTTTACATGGATGAAGAAATCTTTATCTTTGCTCATCTTCTTCGGTAGAAGCCACGTTTGGCCGTCCGGCGAGAGACCGCCGCCGGGGACAATGCAGTGCAAATGCGGGTGATCCAGCAAATTTTGTCCCCAGGTATGCAAAACCGCGAGCACACCGATTTCGCCACCGAGATGTTTGGGGTCTCTGCCCAGGGTCAAAAGCGTTTCCGAGGCAGCCTGGAACAATATTTTGTAAATGACCCTTGAGTTGACCAACGCGATCGGATTCAAATCATCCGGTAAAGTAAAAACCACATGAAAATACGAAACCGGCAAAAGCTCCTGGCTTCGTGCCGCCAACCATCTCTCTTTCGCCAGGGCACCACAAGTCGGACAATGGCGATTCCGGCATGAATTGTAAAAAGGATGCTGATAGCCACATTTGTCGCATTCATCCAGGTGCCCGCCCAACGCTTCGGTGCGGCAGTTCACGATGGCATCCATCACCTGCAGGTGTTCCACAGGCAGCGTATGCTCTTCTTGATACGCCGGCCCATAGGTGCTAAAGATGTCCGCTACTTTGGGACCCTTGCAGCGGCTCATCGTTTGCTCCCTTGCCGCTTTACCCGACGGGCCTTCGACAGCGGCAATAGATCCAACGGGCTTTTCACGTTGCCGGCATGTCGCTGTTGAATGTGCAGATAGATGAGCGTAGTCTGAATGCTTTTGTGGCCTAAAAGCTCTTTGATGGTAAAAAGGTTGACCCCGGCTTCTAAAAGATGCGTCGCAAAACTATGGCGCAGGGTGTGAAACGTTGCAGGCTTTCTGATACCGGCCTTCTTTTTCGCTCTGTTGAAAATCCTTTGCAAAGTTTCGCTGGTAAGATGGTTGCCGGTATCGTTGCCGGGAAATAACCATGTTTGCGGCCGGTACTGCTTGTAATAAACACGCAACTCTTCAAGCAGCGTCTCCGACAACAGCGTGTACCGATCTTTTCTACCCTTGCTTTGCTCAACCCGGATGGTCATCCGCTGGCTGTCGATGTCGATCACCTTCAACTGCGCTGTTTCCGTGACCC
>JAJRVS010000373.1 GCA_024277195.1 Verrucomicrobiota bacterium
AGCTTGGCAGGAATGCCGAAGAAGCCGAAAGGCAATGAAGACATCTCCTTTGCGGCCTCTACCATAAGAGGACATACAACGGCAGGAATGCCGAAGAAGCCGAAAGGCAATGAAGACGCTGGTTCCGTTGGTGCTGTGTGGTGTGGTGTTGTTCGGCAGGAATGCCGAAGAAGCCGAAAGGCAATGAAGACATCTCGGGGGTGGCTTTGCCGCCTGCTTTGTTACCCGTGGCAGGAATGCCGAAGAAGCCGAAAGGCAATGAAGACTTGGTTTTTCGTGGAATTGTTGACGAGATACAAATACTCTCGGCAGGAATGCCGAAGAAGCCGAAAGGCAATGAAGACAAAACGATCTTGCAGGGGCTCTGCAATATCGGTAATGGCAGGAATGCCGAAGAAGCCGAAAGGCAATGAAGACCCTGTTTGCCCTGCGCACCCTTGCCCGTGCCTTGCGGGCAGGAATGCCGAAGAAGCCGAAAGGCAATGAAGACATTGTCATCGTCATTCCAATCGAGGTTTCCTTCGTCGTGGCAGGAATGCCGAAGAAGCCGAAAGGCAATGAAGACTCAGGTGCCGGCTCGTGAACTTATTTTCATTTAGAACAGAATTCCAATTCTGTTATCTTCACGTGCAATACAGCACCTCACACAGAAACAAATATGGAAATTTGTTCTACGCGGGGTCTCATGAAACTAGCCTATATCCGTGAGACTTTCCAAAAACCACTACCCTCTCTCCGTCGAGCATCGCTGCCACCGCTCGAGTGATATGTTTCAGTGAGTCCAGGCGCATGTGAATCGATCTCTTTCTCCCCGTGTCATTACACCAGCGAATGGGGAGCAGCTCTTTAACTGTCTCGCTCGCTCTCCATCATCCCGTAGCAACTGCAATAAATTTAACATGTCCGAATCTGATTTTCTTGCGGATTCGATCAGGTCTCTCCATGCAATCAAAGCCCAAGGATCTCCCAAGCGACCTCCGTCCATCCAATTGTGGATGTTTTGTAAGGGAATATCCAACAAGGCGGGAGACTTTTCCACTTTATCAGCCAGAAAAATCCAGCGTTGATAAATCAAAGGGTGTTGCTCATCCCCTGCTAGTTTTTGCACTGTTGAATCCACGAATAAATAATCTAGTGAGTTTCTTACTACGTAGGATAGAATTCCAATTCTGTCATCTTCAGTTACAATACACCACCTCACACAGAAACAAATATGGAAATTTGTTCTACGCGGGGTCTCAAGCTTCCCTCCTCCCTTACCGCGATTGCGCCATGCTTTCACTGCTGACAGGTCAGTGATTGGGGTTAGATTAATAGCAATGAAAATTATTGCAGCGGCCCTTGTGGCTTTGAGTTTGTGTGGTGCTGGTAGCACCTTGGCCGGCGAATTATTGATCGCTAAAAAAGGAGCGTCGCTGATGGAAGCTGACTTCTCCACCGACGGAGCATTAAAAGCCCCTTGGACGATGCCTAAAGGAAAGTGGGAAGTCAAAGACGGTGTTTTGTCGGGAGCTGAACTCGAAGCGGACAAACACGCAGCGGTTCTGCACTACAACAAAAAAGTCCACAACCTCATCGTTGAGTTCGATTACGAAATAAAGGGCGCTAAATTCCTTCATTTGAGTTTTAATCATCCCAAAGGCCACCTCTGGCGTTTGATGATCACCGACAAGGAAGTGCGCTTGCAAAAGGACAAAGACAAAAAGGATGCTAATTCAAAAGCAGAAGTCGCAGCCAAGGCCAGCTTCAGTTCCACGCCAGGAGAACGCCATCACGTGGTGGTCGAGATCGTCGGATCCCAGATCGTCGCCCGCATCGATGATAAAGTGACACTGAAAGCTTCCAATTCCGCTTTTGATACCCAAAAACCTAATATCCGTTTTATCGTACGTGGCGAATCCGTGCTGCTCGATAATGTCAAAGCCTGGCAAGCCGAAGCCAAATAATCTCCCCCCAAAAATCCCCCCAAGGGAAAAAAGCCCACATCGGTTCTCGAATCGGTGTGGGCTTTTCATTCCCCCCTCCATTCTATCCAGAATACCGAATACTGAATCCAGACTACTGAATCCTAAATTCTAACGACAGCTTCCTTGCAATCTGCTCGCTAATCTGTCATTTTCCCGCTTATGTCCGACTATTACCCCTTCGTTATTCTTCTCATTGGCATGGCCACCGTGATAGGCATGATCATCGGCCTGCGTCTCAACGCTTTTATTGCCCTGATCGCCGCCGCACTGGTGGTGAGCTTTCTTGCCCCTGGGGAGATCGGCGACAAGGTCGGCCGGGTGGCGAATGCTTTTGGGGCGACGGCTGGAGGAATCGCCATCGTTATTGCGATGGCCGCAGTGATCGGCAAATGCCTGATGGAAAGTGGCGCGGCTGACCGCATCGTGCAAGCCTTCCTCAAAGCACTCGGCGAAAAACGCTCATCGTTGGCTCTGGCGGGCAGTGGTTTTGTCCTATCAATTCCGGTCTTTTTTGACACCGTGTTTTATCTACTGGTTCCCCTCGCCCGCTCGCTCTACCGCAATACCGGAACCCACTACTTGAAATATGTGCTGGCCATCTCCGCCGGGGCGGCGATCACTCACACTCTGGTACCCCCCACTCCCGGCCCATTACTGATGGCGCAGCAGTTAGGTGTATCACTCGGCACCATGATCGGTGTCGGTGCCCTGATTGGCATTCCGGCATCCATCGCCGGGTTAGCCTACGGCGCCTGGCTGGATAAAAAAATGCCGATCGAAATGCGTGCGCTGCCAGGCGATGAAGATCTCCACCTGAGCGGAGAAAATGAAAGTGCTGATAAAACCCCACGCAAAACTCCAGGCCTGTTGGTGTCCCTGCTACCGATTTTACTGCCGGTGGTTTTGATCGGAATCAATACGGTGCTTGAAACCCAGGCCAATGGGGAACGCGCTGCCAAATTGGGGGCGGATGAAAAAGTAAATTGGACTGCTTTAAAAAGCGAAATCTCAAAAGCCGGTCCCAATAGCCCATTGAAAAACCTGAGTGCGTATTTGCCCGAGGGAGCTGATTCGGCCGCTTTGGTCGCAGGTTTCAACAAAGCTCTGGTGCAAAAAAACAAAACCCAGGAACGCAAAAACCTGGCTTATGTGGAACACGAAAACCGTAAGGCCTTCGAAGGTGAAGTCTCTGAAGCGATTCTGCCCCACCACCTGTGGCTCACTGCGAAGCGCAAGCAGTTCAACGTCAGCAAGTTTTACGGCAACGCCAACTTTGCCTTACTGCTCTCAGCGGTCATCGCCACTTTGCTTTTTGTGCAAATGCGGAAACCGAGCAAAAAAGAGTTTTCCGATACCATCGAACACGCTTTGATGAGTGCCGGATTGATCATTCTGATCACCGCAGCAGGTGGCGCTTTTGGAGCGATGCTGAAAGAAGCTGAGATCGGTGATGCGATCAAAAAACTGTTCACCAGTCAGGATCCAAGCAAAGAATTCTCCGGCACTTTGCTGCTTTTCCTGGGTTTCATGATCGCCGCAGTGATCAAGATCGCACAGGGATCAACCACCGTAGCAGTGATCACTGCATCGAGCATGATCGCGGCGATGATCGAAGGTATGACGCTCGGGTTCAATCCGGTTTACCTGGCAACCGCCATCGGCGGCGGCGGCCTAGTCGGCTCGTGGATGAATGACAGCGGCTTTTGGATTTTTTCCAAAATGAGCGGTCTCACCGAACTGGAATCGCTCAAATCCTGGACTCCGTTATTAGTGGTATTAGGCGTGGTCACTTTCATATCAACCGTGATCTTATCCATCGTGATGCCACTGAATGGATGAATAGCGCCCACGCCACGCCGTAGCGCGGGCTTCTAACCCGCATCGCTTCCCCCTCACGCTCTAGTCGGGTGGGGACACCCGAGCTACTATCTCGCGCGCACCCGCTATTGAATAATGGCGCGTATGCGGTGGAAAGTTCTTTTGATTTTCCTTGGACTCGTTATAAATACAAACCATGAACCGATTACGAATTCTTGCTTTTGTTTTTGCCGTCCTTTTCCCATCCCTATCGAGCTCCCGCGCCGCCGAGCGGCCCAACATTTTGTTCATCTTCTCTGATGATCACGCCCCCCATGCCATCGGGGCTTACAACGGTTGGCTCAAATCTGTCAACCCGACGCCTAACATCGATCAACTGGCCGCCGATGGCATGTTGTTTGAAAACAGCTTTTGTACCAACTCAATCTGTGGTCCTAGCCGCGCGGTGATCCAAACCGGTAAACACAGCCACAAAAATGGCTTCATGAACAATGGCAACTCCTTCGATTGGAACCAGCAAACCTTTCCCAAACTGTTACAAAAAGCCGGTTACCAAACGGCGATCTACGGCAAGTCCCACCTCAAAGGCAAACCGCAGGGTTTTGATGACTGGAAAGTCCTGCCCGGCCAGGGACTTTATTATAATCCCGACTTCATCACTCCCGAAGGCAAGATCACGGTCGAAGGTTACTGCACCGACATCGTCACCGACATGGCGGCCGACTGGTTGAAAAACAAACGCTCCAAAGACAAACCTTTCATGTTAATGGTGCAGCACAAAGCCCCGCACCGCAACTGGATGCCAGCACCACGTCACTTGCATCTCTACGACGACATCGAAATCCCCGAGCCCACCACCCTGTTTGACAAATGGGAAGACAACGCCCCGCCCGCCCGTCACCAGGAATTGGAAATCGATCGTCACATGGATCTCAACTACGATCTTTTTGTCGACCTGACTCCCGACTTTGATCAACCCGCGTCGCAGAAACGTCAGGATCGCTCGGCGTGGAAAAACATGAAACGCATGACATCCAAACAGCTAGGCATCTGGCGCGATGCCTATGCCCCCAAGGACGCCGCCTTTCACCAAGCCAAACTCAGCGGCAAAGAACTGGTGCGTTGGAAATACCAGCGCTACGCTAAGAACTACCTACGTTGTGTCAAAGGAGTGGACGAAAGTGTCGGCACCCTGCGTGACACCCTCAAGGAACTCGGCCTCGATGAAAATACCATCGTCATCTACAGCTCAGATCAGGGTTTTTTTGTCGGCGATCACGGCTGGTATGACAAACGTTGGATGTATGAAGAGTCCCTCAAAATGCCCTTCATCGCCAGCTGGCCAGGGGTCACTAAAGCGGGATCCCGCAGCCAGCTTATGATTCAAAATCTCGACTACGCCGAGACTTTCCTCGATGTTGCCGGGGCTGAAATCCCCGTCGACATGCAAGGGCTCTCTCTTGTTCCGCTACTGAAAGGCCAAAATCCCACCGATTGGCGCAAGAGCATTTATTACCACTACTACGAATACCCCAGTGTGCATATGGTGCCACGCCAGTTTGGTATCCGCACCGAGCGTTACAAGCTGATCCACTTTTATGAATTTGGCAATGAATGGGAACTCTACGACCTGCAAACGGATCCAGACGAACTCAGTAATCTCTATGGTAAAAGCAAATATGAGGGAATCACCGCTGATCTAAAAAGCCAGCTAAAAGACTTACGGAAAAAATACCAGGACAACACCGGTGGCGAAGCCAAAAGCGAAGAGTGGCAGAAAAAAGTGCGACCGCTGGAGTGAGGGCGATTACCTCGATGAGCATAGAATGGTGATTTGTGAAAGAGGACGGATTGATTAATCATGAAGCTAATCACCATTCTCGAAAAATCCATTTGCCTGACTTTGATTTTAGGAGCATTGATGTTTGTGCTAAACGGGTGCGTGAACTTGGGCAACACCAGATCCCCTTTTGAGCAATCAAACTTAAAACCACTGGCCAATCTAGGTAACCCTGCGTCGATGGCTGGACTGAACTACTTCCCGCTTCAGGCAGGGGGAACAAAAAGGTGGCGCTTCAATAAAAATGACCCTCACATTCTCGCCGAAGGAACCCTGACTCATTTCAAGGCATTCGAACTTCCAACGACGCAATCCCTTACTCTAAAAGTTGAAACCTCAACTTCTTTTGAAATACCGAACTACCCGGTGAAATACATTTTCTGTCCGAGGGCTTTGTTGCTGGACAAAAATCACAAGGTCGTTTTCAGCTCTGGTCTTAATGACTTAAAAAAACGTCAACGCCTACTCGGTGAACCACGTTTTATTTTTGAGTATCTCCTGACAGCTAAAACAAACGCACGATACATCCTAGTCATTCGCGAACATGACTTTGATGGTGACTTCGTTAACAGTATACAACCTGTAGACGCCCCTTTTTACGATGAACTGCTCAGAAGAGAGCGGGAACGAATTTACTCCTCCCCCACGGGGCCAGTGCGAATCTCGTTGAGATGAGTCGCATCCGTGGTGGTTTCGAGAAACTAGCTGACTAGTTCTTTTCTTGCAGCTTGTAGGTGATCACCTCGCCTACCGAGACGACATGGAAGCCATTCAGGTTTATTCCGGGAAGCACGGCCATTGGATGCAATGGATCCTCGTGAGTGGAGCACTGCTTCACCACTGAAATGCCTTTAACCGAGCAGCATTCAATTCTCCCGATACCCGCTGCGATGAGATTTGCACTCTTCGTAAAAGCGACTTTCGTTTGTTCCAGGTTGTCGTTAAAAATATCAGAGTGCCCCCAATGGGCATCTCCCATTACCAGAGCTGCGCCCTGCTCCATTCCGACAGCCAGACGAAGCAGAGTGTGAGGCGGCGTGACCGCGAGATCCGTAATGGGGGATGGCAGTTCAAGCCATTGGACTACACCTCGGTAACAACGGCCAAGATGATTGGCGAGGGAAAAAAAGACCTGCTCGTTGGTGGCAATCATATGCACCTGAGAATGGGTCGAGTTCATCAACCCGCTTGGCACCATGGCCACATGATGACTGCTGACAATATACTCACCCTCCTTGAACCAACGAATATACAACTCATCCTCAACACAACTCAGTTTAACTAGAAGGCCGGAATCTTCTGCAACACAGATACCAATCACAGCTCCATCCTCGTTCAATGTATTACCTATCACACAGGGGGCACCGGCTGATGTATTGAAGTTTCTTGATTCAATGATTCGATCTACCAAAAGCGTAAATCGTGAGGGTTGCACAAATTGGTTATTTTTTCGGAATATGAAACGTATTTCATAAGGGGAGCCTGGGAAACCGCGCCAGTCTTCACTGTGAAAATAAGTTGGATGAGAGTCGGTTGCAAAATCCGCAAAAACAAAACGGAAACTATTTTTTTCTCCGATCTCCCCAATGCAAGCTATGCCCCCTGCTCCAGAGATTGCATTCGAACAACAAAACCCTTCAGGAAAAGGCCTTGAACCACTGCGAACAAATTCGACCTGCCCTTTAGCGGTCAAACCCGGCGCTGCTGGTGCTCGCGCAGGCGTCATCCGCTCACTGTAGCGCCTTGCATCGCGTAACAGCAACAGATCGTTGGGTTCCACTTTGGGTAATTTTTTCAATAAATCCACCGAGTAGCTTCGTTCGCCACTCAAATGTCTGGCTACTAAAACTCGAGTGGCGTCGGCCGCAATTGCGGTGACCTCCTGAGCCGGATAGGAACGACTGAGTGAAATCAGTTGCTCACACAAAACCGCAGATTTGGAAGATGAAAGCTGCCCGTCGCGCAAGTTCACGATACGCCGGTAAGCTTCCGCATGGCGATCAAGTTCTGCTAGCAATTTAAATTCCTCACGCAAGCAGACTGTCGCCTCTCCACTACTGGGCCAGGCGTCCCGGTATATCGTCAAAGCTCGTTGATCATCATTAAATTTTTGTCTCGCCAGCCGAGCGGCGTCTTTAGGGTGGCCAGTTTCCAAATATCGGTCAAGCGCATTTTCAAAGGCTGTCTGGCTCTGCTCAAGCCTGTTCAATTCGGCATACAGCTCCCCAAGTGCCTCAAAGTCCTCAATCTCTTCATACAGTCGAATGGCATCCTCGGTCAGTCCTCCCTCACGAAAACAAAGCGCCGTCGCGTGATGGTCCTTTAGCTTTTTTTCATATATCACTGCGGCCTCGCGGAAAAGACGCCCTTGCTGCAAAGCGTTTGCCGCTGATGAAAAATCCCCAAGAAGATTGGCAAAAATATAAGCCGCCCGCCGAAAACGCCCGAGTTGAATTTCACGATTCGCGGCACTTCGATACGCGCCAGTGAGTTGAGCGTAATCGACGGGATCAAGCATCCAAGAGGCAATGGCTCCTCCACTATTAAACAAGCTACTCAAATTAAAGTTCACTTTGCGCATCCCCAGTCCCCCACTACCTGCGGCGCTTCCACGACCTTGCGGTCCATGATCCCCAAGCGGCAGGGCAAATTTCAAACCCTTCTCGGGATCATTTTTCAGCAGATCGAGAAGACGCGCTATTTCTCGATTCTGTGATGAAGACAAATTCGAGATGTGACGACCTGCCCAGCTTTCGAGGTGATTGAGCCAAGTTGGCGTAAGGGAAGTTTGCGGGAAAAGATTGGTGAATTTCTGCACCCCTTTGAAAAAAGCATCGTTAGGTAATTTTGCGAGATCCGAAAGCGTATTGCTTAGTGGGTTTTCACCAGAACGTTTGGGTAAGTCTTCAGGGTTTTCTGATCCGATGTCTTCCTGCCCTTCTTCGATCACACTTCCCGGGTCGTCAGGCAAAATCACACTGATACCCTGAAGACCTGGCGACAAAGGCTCTCCTGGATGAGCCATGGACCAATTTCGGCTACTGATTTCAGGGCTTTCGAGTAAATCCAGCAAAGTCAGTGCATCCTCTTTTTCAAAAGAGATCAAGCCCAGGCTTGGATGGAGAAAAGCAAAATCGTGAGGCACCAGTATTTGCTCATCTGATTTAGTGATCGGGTATCGGAGTCGAGTGCATGACAGAATCGCCAGCTTATTAAAAATACGCCGACATGGTAATGCGTGATGAACCACCGAAGGCAAAAGCGTTTCCGGAGTCGCGACCAACAAAGCCGCGGGAGTAACAGGAGAATGAGCTTCCGGCAGAATAAAAAGTTTCAACTTCGATTGATCAACAGGCCAGTTGCAAATTTCTGTGAGCCATGCCACCGGATCATCGCCAGGGATCAACCAGAGATCCGTTGATTGCGATGTCTGCTCATCCGCAGAGACTTGTAATGTAAGCGGAAAGCTAATCACCCTACAGCCTCCCTGATTTTGCCACAAAATTTGGTGATATAATCGTAAACCTTCGCTGCCGATATGGATTCATGATTCCCTATAAAATAAGCTTCACCAAAAAATTCCCCTGTCGAGATCCAGCCCGACAAAGGCCCGTCTTTGAGAACAAGAGTGATCTCTGGGATATCAGGGTCAATACTTTTTAAATGCAGCATTCCGCGTGAATCCAGCAAAGCGATACTGCCATCATCAAATTTGGCACTACGCAAACGGTAGCCCTCCTGACGAACGGAACTTTGAGTGAATTTCACTTCTTTCCGAGCAACCCCATTCATTGATTCGGTAGCTAGGGAAAAGCACAAATATTTATCATCGGCGAATTTATTATCCAGATAAAAGCGACCACAATTTGATGCAACAAGGCCAATCGTATTCTGCCACAAAATAACCGATTGGTATTTTTTCCGCACTGTGTGAGGATTATCCAGGAAGGGCGCCACACGGGGGTCCCGAAAGAGTAAACTCGTCGTGATTTGATGAGTCTCCGCTGTTTTGCTATTTAAATTGATACGGTGATAGGACTTTCTAGGCACCCCAAAAATACCTCTTGTTTTAAAAACCAGTATCTCTTTGTCTTGCGACAGATGAACCAGCGTTACGGCAAGCTCGGGTTTAACTGGAGACTCAAAGGCAAGTGAATCTTCACCGTCCACAAGGGCAACTCTTCCGCTCCATTCAACAGCAATGGGCGTATCATAATCCGAGTGTTCGACAACTACCGAAAAGTTACCGTGCGTCAAGGGCAACCTGGTAGCAAGCAACGGCGAAGTCGTGATGGCGTACCACCCATCTGTGCAACGCACAAAACGGTCACTGATAGAAAGAGGTTTTCCCGTCAGGATTATCCTACCTTGCTCAAGCCCATCGTAGAGCCGATAAGCAATCACCTCTTTATCACAAAACAATACCAACGTATAGTCCAATACCATCGTATACTGTGGACGCGCCTGAATCGGTATCTGTATAGTCTCGCAGTCCCAACTTAACAGGTCAGCTACAATCACTGATACCATTTCAAGACTAGCACTCACCTGCACAAAACTGTGCAACCCCTCTTCAATGCAGCGAAGCAGGGTTACTCCTGCAACAGGCAGGCTATGCAAAATAACAGCTCCTTCTTCTGGGTCAGGAAAATACAACAGCTGATGTTTTTTAGTTTTGGTAATGAGACCAAATTCCGGATGAAAAATCGTATTTGATTGATCGGGATTGAAGGAAATTAACAAGGGAAATAATTCCAACCTGAGAATGAGGGGCAGACCTGCCTCAGAGTCTTTGCGAAGCAAAGTGGAGGATCTTTTTGGTCTCTCCAAGCGAACGTTTTCACCCGCCCCACCACGTCCACTCAATACCGCTGGATCGATGTGCAATGAGCGCAGTTCTTTAAAACCGGAGGAGCTGTGAGCGAACAATTTGCAATGCCCCTCACCACTTACCGTAACAACAAAAAACGCCTGTGATTTGGCCGAAACATTCGCCAGAGCCTTACGGAAATCAGGGTCATCGAGCACCTTGGGGTGAGTGATCAGAATAGCTTCGCTTGCGGATTCAGGATCCGAATTTTTGCCAGATAAATTATTAAGAAATTCAACCGCACTTTTCCCTGGATGTTCATCTGAGCAAAGACGAGCAAGCTGTTCCACAAGCCCCTCACGACTTCTCAAATCAACCAACAACAGTTGACCCGATGAGTCCCTGTCCATTGAACAAGCTTCAACCTCATCCCGTTTGTCAATCGTAGCAGCCAGTGCCAGCGCCACCGCATGTGCAAATACTCTGGGAATGCCCCACATCCGAATACTGGTATCGATGAATAGTGAGCGCTTCCTCGGCGCTTGTCGTGGAGGAGTTTCACGGCGCAGATAAAGAGCTTCATTGAGAGCGACGCGCGCCACCAAGACATCATCGTCCTGAGCCAGCTCAGAAAGTAATAATCGATCAATATTTCCTCGGTTTGCAATATCACTGAAGCCCCCTCGCGGACGGCCATCAGGATCAGCAATGTCACGTGGAACATGAATCGTGCCCATAAGATCCTTAGCAAGCATCGCCAAAACAGACAGCTCTTGGTCATTGCTCTCGATCAGGGAACTGATCAAATTTCGAACGACTAGTTGGTCCGGCAACCAAGCTTCATCCACTTCCTCGCTAGCTGGGGCAGGAATTTTATCGAGCCCCGTCTGACGGCGCAGCTCAACCGATTCCAAATCTTTCAGCGATGATAAAATCTGCAAAAGATTGCCAGCGGTTTGGACAAAACCACTGGAAGCCATCCGCTCCGGCATATAGCTGAGAACGTTCTCACCGGATTCCAGCGAATAACCATCTTCGTGCAAGGGCTCCAAAATACGACCTGCTGTAACGGCTTTGAGATCATAGGCGACCAATCCTTCGACCCGTGCCACAATGGAACCTTGATTAATTTTTTGTCCCACCGTGACAAATGGATGCCCCGCAGAATGAGCACCCCTATTGCGGTAGATTCCTGGTATAGGAGAACTAACGACATGCAGCCCTTCCTCATCGGTCCTAATATAGGGTTGCGATTTTGGGAACACCTCATCTGCGAGAAGCCCTCGGGCCAACATTTTAGCAAGGGTATGCGCATAAGCAGGCTTCAAACAATCTCCCGATTTTTCAAAAACCCGTTCACAAACGGCCACCTTGGTATCCAGACACGGATTGACAGAATAAAGACGATGCACTGAATCCAGTCCTTTCAACAAGGGCGCAACCCAGTTGATGATGACTTGCGAATTCGACATCGGGTCGGTCTCAAGCTCACGCAGGTATTCCAGAAACACAGCCTTGCCACCGGCATTTTTTTCGTTCCAATTCTGGCGGCAAGCCGACAATACCAGCACGAGTTCTTCGAACCTCGGAAGACCATGAACTTTCAAATGGTCAATCACCCGCTCAACTTCCTGATGAAAAGCGATAGCACTTCCGGAATACCAAGTGATCGAATCTACGCTATCACTCCAGCGCCAGAAGCTCCCTGATGTTTCTGCTTGCAGGTAGTCACTAAGGGGTTTTTCTTCCATTCTTACAATGACTCGTGGGACTAGTTCAGTGCAGTAAACAGCTCCTTGGTTTGACGTGCTGCAGAACGGGTAGCGGAGATGAAATTAGCTGCTTCGATTTTTTCCCACAACCCACTGGACAATAATATCGCCAGGTCCTTGCCAGCGAGACCCAGGTATTTGCGAAGAATATCCGTGGAAATAGCAGGTGACCAAGTGTAACCAAGCTCAGTGGCTATACCATTGATCTCAACCAGCCGGGCACCTGACATCGAAGGAAGCGGACTTCCTCTGACTATAACGTCCCCTTCTATTGAAGTCGCAAAACTCAGCGGCTTCAGTCGGATATCAGCAGCGGCGCTGGCAAAATCACACCATTGCCCAGCTGAAACCTGGAGCAAATTTGCGCTAAACACCTCACTCGCACGAACCCGTATGATCGGAACTTCTCGAATAGTTGAAACAGGAAGTTTACTCGGCAGTTTCTCCGGAACCAGGGTGTCTGATAAAGTTTTCCATTCGAGCTCAGGAACGGATCGCACTGGCAAGCTTGATCCCAGTGGAATTAGTTTTTCACCAGATTCATCAAATTGATAAAATTCGTCAAAAGGCAAAGCAAGCACGCGGGGATTGATTTCCGAGCCCCGCAGCCATAGGCAATTTGGGAGATTTGCATCCCGGCCAACCTTCACCGCTGAATCCTTCCTCAACCCTGCAGTCGCGACAAGACGGTGCTCACCGAGAAGGGCCATCCAAGGGCGAACTTCCGCCAGATAAAACGGGGTTTTGTTCACTGATTGATTTGAGACCATAAGCTGGCAATTTTTTCAGCAATAGCGCTTCGCTGTTCATCGTTTTTCACGAATTGACTGCGACCTTCAAGCAAACCCAGGCGATCACCAATCGAGGAAAAATGAGGATCCTCCCTATCAAGTTCTTCTCCAAGTTGATCCAAATCACTGCTGATTTGTTCTGCATCGGGTTCTTCATGAGCAGCGGTCTGCGGATGGCTCGCGCCCTGCCCTTCCTCCTTTATTGCCGTTTCCATTGCCTCGCTAACGGCAGAGCTCAGCAGCTCTCGTTGCTCATCCAAATCCCAGATGTGTTGCATGATCCAAAGATCCCCCACTTGTGCATGCATCCTACCGCATAGCAGAGCACTCGCCGCAATAAGTCGCTGCAACTTGACCGCCCGACGATCAGAAATCTCAATTCCCACGGAACGCAGGCGCTTGACGAGCTCTATATAGACAGGAAGCACTGGCTCAAGTGATACCTCTGTGACAAGAGAACGCAGTTCGATAATTTCTTGCAAACTCACCACGGACTCTGGCGTCTCCTGTTGCGAAGCATCAAGCTTCCACCCAGCCTCGAGAACTTCTCCAAGTTGATCACTCTCAACGTTGTCGCTGACCACACGAAGAATGAAGCGATCAAACAAAGCCTGCAGCGCCTCTTCTTCCGGCAGGTGATTGCTGGCACCTATTCCCATCAGCAGCGGCAGAGACATGATTTCACGTCCACGGCGCAATTTGCGTTCGTTCAGAACGGTTAAGAGACTGTTGAGAATAGCGCTGTTCGCATTCAGCAATTCGTCAAGAAAGACCAGATCAGCTTCCGGCAACATCCCTTCGGTATTGGTAACCAGGTCACCTTCACGTAGCCTGCGAATATCGAAGGGACCGAACAGTTCGTTTGGCTCAGTGAAGCGCGTGAGCAGATACTCAAATGTATTTATCTGAAGCCTACGACCCAGTTCATGAACAAGAGCACTCTTTGCGGTGCCCGGAGGACCGAGAATGAAAAGATTTTCACCTGCGACCAAACAGATCCCCATAAGGTCGATAATCACGTCTTTCCCGACAAAGCTGGACTTAAGCGGAGCTAAAACTCCATCCAGCAGGCGTCGGCCAATCACTAGGCGTGAATCACCAAGTTCGGATGGGGGCGATGTGACAACAATAGATTCGTTCATGAATGATTTTTAAAAGGTATCATATTAGGTAGGTAATTCAGATTGAGCAAGAGCGTATGCTAACTTTGGCTCCAAATTTGAGAAATGGCCAAGCGCTTCTCTTACCTTGCGATTAGTGATGGCATCGCCTAGGCGGGCAATACTGGCAGTAGCAATGATCCGGTCAATGTAGAGCGCGGAAAGAGTTGGGTGTTGATGGATTTTTGAAACATGCTTTTGCGAAGGGGTTTCCAGCAAAGGGATTCCGACAGAAGAAAGTGGGAAACGAGCCGCCACCGTTACAATACCCGATACAAGCGGATCATCTGTCGAAGCATTCGCTGCCAATCTGTAGATGACCGGAAGGTGACGCAGGCATAGATCAAGCGACCAGATCGCGGAGTCACTGTCATCAGCGATTGATGATGACAGCTTCTGGATTTCATTCGTCACTGATTCATCCGAAATTTCACGAAATACGAGAAACTGTCCCAATCGATATAAAAGCGCCGCACCTTGATGTGCAGATGAAAGCAATAAGTCCGGCGCTTCAAATGCAGCATTTGCTTTCTCCTGTCGATGCAATTCGCGCAACACTGCCTCCGTTTGAGACGAACACTCAGCGAAGTCAGTCGGCAACGAAGAAGATCCGAAGCGGACTTGACCCGTGTCACTTAGCTGTTCGATAAAATGGGAGAGCATGGCATTGCAACTATTCAAGCCGTCAGGGCAATTGGCGAGCATTATTCCAATCCTCCCTCCCCCCCTCCGTGAGAGTCTTGTTAAAGAATTGAAGCTCACACTTGATCTCTTGTCGATCCTCGGTAACCGTTGGCATCGATTTATCCTTCGCATTCAAAGCAAACGTTTGCCTGATACTCTTACAACTAAAACTGCTGAAACCTAAAAAAGATGGACTACACATTCTATAAACTACTTCACATGATCGGTCTGTGTTCCCTTTTCCTGGGACTGGGCGGCATGATCTCTTACTCCAAAGGCACCTCTCCCTTCAAAGGTCTGATCGGCGCTTTTCATGGTATCGGGCTTGTTCTGATTCTGGTTGGAGGTTTCGGCATCGCAGCAAAACACCAACTGGGTTTTCCCACCTGGATGATGATCAAACTTGGCATCTGGATCGTTATGGCCGCTATGATTCCTCTTGCCAAAAAAGGCATCCTCAAAGGAGCTGCCCTGTGGGGAACCGTTCTCATTCTCGGTGCTTTTGCTGCCTACCTCGGCGTCGTCAGACCTTTTCAGGGCTGACCACAAACGGGCTCAAGCCCAGCCCTTGCTAAGTTCAACTGCGCGCGACCAGCGCTTCATCTTGTCAGCTACCTGCTGAGCATCCAAGTTTGGCTCAAATCTTTGGCCAACAGCCCACTGCTTCGCTATCTCTGCTTGATCCTGCCATACTCCCGTGGCCAGACCTGCTAGATACGCTGCTCCCAGCGCCGTGGTTTCCGGAATGCGAGCCCGCACCACTTTCACTCCCAGCATGTCTGCTTGAAATTGCATCAACAGAGCATTCATCGAAGCTCCTCCATCCACCCGCAACTGCTCGAGTTTGATACCGCTATCCGCTTCCATCGCCTGCAGCAGTTCCACCGACTGATAAGCGATGCCTTCCAGTGCCGCCCGCGCAATGTGACCGCGGTTTGAACCACGGGTCAATCCTACCAACAAACCACGGGCATCAGGATCCCAGTGAGGAGCGCCCAGACCAGACAAGGCCGGCACAAAATAAACCCCACCATTATCCTCCACCGACCCAGCTAAAGCTTCGATTTCTTCCGCTGATTGCACGATCCCTAATTGATCGCGCAACCACTGCACCACCGCACCGCCGATAAACACACTGCCCTCCAACGCATAATTCACTTCGTCGCCTATTTTCCAAGCGACCGTGGTCAATAACTTGTTTTTAGAAAACACCGGTTTGCTGCCGGTATTCATCAGCAAAAAACAACCGGTACCATAAGTATTTTTTGCCATTCCCGGCTGGTGGCAGGCCTGGCCAAACAAAGCCGCCTGCTGATCCCCTGCAATTCCAGCGATAGCAATTGATTCGCCAAAAAGGTCCGCCTCGGTCTCGGCATAAACTTCACTGCTCGAACGCACTTCCGGCAGCAAACTTTTATCCACTCCCAACCATTGCAGTAATTCATCGTCCCACTGCATCGTCTCGATATTAAAAAGCATCGTGCGACTGGCATTGCTAACATCCGTGATGTGCAAGCGTCCCCCAGTCAAATTCCAAACCAACCAGCTATCAATGGTGCCAAAAGCCAGCTCCCCTTTCTCCGCCCTCTCTCGCGCACCTTCCACATTGTCCAAAATCCAACGGATCTTGGTTCCGGAAAAATAAGCATCCACCACCAAGCCGGTCTTGCTATGAATCGCCTGTTCATGCCCCGCCTGTTTCAACTCATCACAAAAGCCTGCCGTGCGCCGATCCTGCCACACAATAGCCGGACAAATAGCCTTCCCTGTCTCGCGATCCCACACCACCGTCGTCTCCCGTTGATTGGTGATCCCGATACCCGCCACTTGATCAGCTGTGATCCCCGCTTTGTCTAGAGCCTGTTTAGCCGTATGCAATTGGGTCTGCCAAATTTCCTCAGCATCATGCTCCACCCAACCGGGTTGAGGGAAATGCTGAGCAAACTCCTGCTGAGCCGAAGCCACCGCCTTACCTTCTTTATCAAAAATAATCGTGCGGGAACTGGTGGTTCCCTGATCCAAAGCCATCACAAATGAATTATCCATAACGGTATTTTGCGAAATTTATCGCCACAATAAAAGCTTAAAAATAACCAGGGGCGTTGCCTGCCTTCCATTTGATATTACAACCCGAGCTTGGCTGCCAGGGTTGGGCAAGTGCCTCCCCCGTTTGCAGCACATGGTCGACCGCTTTTCGCAAGTCATTCCCGCTGATCTCTCCAGCCTTCCCCGGTCGAGTGGCATCAAACTGACCTGCGTAGGCCAATCCCTGTTTATCATCAAAAACGTAAAAATCAGGAGTGCACGCAGCTGAATAATCCAGCGCCACCTGCTGCGACTCATCGTAGAGATAAGGAAAGTCCCAATGATACTGCCGGGCAAAATCCACCATCTTCTGGGGAGAATCCGCCGGATAATTCTCCACGTCATTGCTGTTGATCGCGATCACTTGCACATCTCGAGCAGCGTAGTCCTTTGCAAATGAGGCCATCGCCTCCGCCAGATGAATCACAAAGGGGCAATGATTACAGACAAAGGCAATCACCGTCACCCGTTTGCCTTCGCATATCTCCGCCAAAGTATGCGATTGTCCCTTTCCATCGGGCAGGGTGAAAGCAGGAGCCTCTTGGCCGGGACGCAGTTGAAAGGTAGAAAGAACTTCAGACATAATGGGCAAATCGACAACGCTTTGCACAGTCCGTCAAATTCTTGATTCTGTGTTCTGAATACTGAATACTAAATTCTCTCCTCATTCCAGCCTTCCCGCTTGACAAAGCGTCAAAGTGTCACATAGTCCCATTTTCTGATTTCAACCCGATCCTGAGCTACCATGGCAACTACAGATGTTATTTTAAAAGAGAAAATCGACAACCTCGGCGCTGAAGCCGATGTTGTTTCGGTTCGTCGCGGCTACGCACGCAATTTCCTGGTTCCACAGGGCAAAGCTTACGAAGCCACAGCAGCCAACCTTCGCCACGTCGAAGGTTTGGAAAAATCCCGCGCTCTGCGTGAGGCTGAAGAACTGCAACTGGCTGAAAAACAAGCCACCAAACTGCGCAAAGCCCGTATCACGCTGGAATTGGCGATCGGTGAACACGGCAAGGCTTTTGGCTCCATCACCACCAGCGACATCGCTGCTGCAATCTTGCAAAAAACCAAAATCGATCTTGATCGCCACGCGCTCAAGTTAGATAAACCGATCAAAGCAACGGGTTCTTATGACATTGCGGTGAAGATTCACACGGACATCGATCTTTCGATCTCAGTCAGGGTCAAAACACCCGAACCTGTCGCAGCTGAAGAGAGAACAGAAAAAGACGCTTAAAAAGCACTTTTTCTATTTTCATTTCTTTCACTTTCACAAGCGGATGCTTTACTGAAGCATCCGCTTTTTTGTGGCCACGCAGCTAAAAAGCTCCTCTTCCCACACCGTTTCAATTCAGCTTCACTCTCACCCTACCATGGCAATGGACACCGCACCCGCTCCCGAATACCAACCCTCGGCTCCCGACTCCGAACAGGGATCCTTTCGGGCTTTTCCTAAAAAGCAAAAAAACACAGGCCCTGATGACGTGTTCACCTCCCTCCCGGTCAGTGAGACCGCTGAACGCGCCGTGCTCAGTTGCATGCTCAAATCCCAGCGGGACAAAATCAGCGACGCCCAGGAAACCCTCACCCCGGAATTTTTCTACATCCCCGCCCACCGCAAGATCTACGAAACCCTCTCCTCGCTGTTTGATGAATTTGGCAAAGTTGACCTGATCACGCTCACCGAAGAACTCGACCGTAAAAAGATCCTCGAAGAAGTGGGTGGCCGCGCCGACGTCGCGGCTCTGCTTGACGACGTGCCCACCACTGCGTTTTTTGATCACTACGCTAGCATCCTCAAGGACAAATTCATCCTCAGAAAGATCATAGATACCTGCACCAACTGTGTGCAGGACGCCTACGGCACCCAGGGTAACAAAAAAGACGACGATAAAGCCGGGGCTTCAGTCACCGAACTGCTTGATACCATCGAAAAAAATGTGCTCGCCATCCGCGATGCCGCCAACAAGGAACGGGGCAACCAGACCATTCACGACTATGTGATGAAGGTCATCGACAGCATCGCCGAGATGCACGGCAAGGGCAGTGACGGCCTGACCGGCATCTCCAGTGGTTTGCGTGACCTCGACAAAATCACCAATGGCCTGCAACGAAGTGAGATGATGGTGATCGCCGCGCGCCCCAGTATGGGGAAAACCTCACTGGTGATGAACATCCTGGAGAATATCACCATGCATCCGGAAAACCCGCAACCAGCCGCTTTTTTCAGCTTGGAAATGAGCGCGGAGCAGATCGTGCAACGTCTACTCTGCTCTCGTGCCCGCATCGACATGCAGAAACTGCGCAGCGGTTTCCTTTCCAAGCCCCAGTTACGCCAGCTGATGAGCGTAGCAGACACCATCAGCAAGGCCCCGCTGCTCATCGATGACACCCCCGCGCTCACCATCATGGAGCTGCGCGCCAAAGCTCGTCGTCTACACGACGAACACGGTGTAAAAGTCATCGCCATCGATTACCTTCAGTTGTGTAAATCCCCCGGCGCCGGTCGTCAGGAGAGTCGCCAGGTGGAAATCGCAGAGATCTCTTCAGGCATCAAGGCTCTCGCCAAAGAGCTCGACATCCCCATCATCGTGCTTGCCCAGCTCAACCGGGCTCCCGACGCCCGTGGCGGTGGCAAGCCCAAACTCAGTGACCTGCGTGAGTCAGGGGCGATTGAGCAGGATGCTGACTTTGTCGGCCTGCTGGTGCGTGAGGAATATTACGCCGAGGACGAAGACGAACGTCAAAGCTCTGCCGGACGTGCCGTGCTGCATGTCGCCAAACAACGTAACGGCCCTACTGGCGAAGTGCCGATGACTTTCCGCAAGGAAATGATGCGCTTTGAAAACGCCGCCGAAGGCGAGTTCGAAATCTGAATAAACTGGCAGCGCCCCTTATTCCTGTATTTCCGTAAATAGTGTCATTTTTGTCACATTGGCGTTCCACGGGTTTCACGGTACTTTTCAACAAGTTATTCACAGGCTGAATGCCGTGTATTCAAGGATGTTTGAATAAGTCTGTCGATTCACTATGACGGGTGAACTTGTTCCATGAAATACGTGGAACATCCGTAGTTTTCTTTCTGACCCAGATTTGATTTCAATCGTCGTCCGATTCATCGGTCGGGAAATTCTTGATCCAAACCCTTTTGGCTTTTTCACTCCGCTAATAAACATGCAAAATTATCCCGATGGATAACTGCAACAACATTTCATCTCCCTGTTTACATATATTAAATCAGTATAATTAACTTATTTAAAGTGAGTTATATATTATTTATACGTGATTTAATTAGTATGGATCCTCCATTTGTCGCCCACCACTACAAGCACACAGCTAACTTAACGTGTACCTCCGCAGCTTCGCTTAAAACCGCAGTCTTAGAAAAAAACCACCCAGGGATTAACCTCAAAACGTGGAGCATCGCTCAATGTGAACGGATCTGTCTCTCTGGACAGAGCATCTAATTTTTAGCTGAAATCCCCCATCGCAGCACGGATCGCTCTTCCTTCATCTGAAAGGCTTGCAAAAGAAGCTCACAAGTTATTCACATCTTATTTTTTGCCCTGCAAATCAACTTTGCCGACTACACAAATGGAACAACTGCTCAAAAACATCCGTAGCGCGAATGTCAGAGCCGTCCTTGAGCGCCGAAAACTCGCCAATCAACACCGGGCGATCATTCCTATCTTCAGGCACCCGCCCATGTGAGCCACGCACCAAATTAGCATCCAGTGGAATCACGTCATACAGACTGCGAAAGCCCAACAAGCTGCGCAATTTTTTAAAGCCCATTTTCAACTTGGGTGAGCGTAATTTAGGGTCAAGAAAAAGCTCCACCGGGTCATAGCCCGGTTTGCGGTGAATATCTACCGTGCGGGCATAGTCAGGAGCGTAGCGGTCATCTTCCCAGAAGTAATAAGTGAACCAACTGCGTTGATCGGCAATGGCAATCAAATCACCCGAATTTTCATGCTCCAGACCGTAATAGTTCTTCATCGATGGCCCGACCACTTCATCCACTCCGGCGGTAGCCGTCAAAAGACCACGAACTTCGTCGAGAATATCAGGATTATTAACATACACATGAGCCACCTGATGATCAGCTATGGCAAAAGCCTGGGAAGCCCCCAAGTCGATCGTATCCCGCTTGAGTTCTCTTTTGACCGCCAACCAGCCCTTTTCGCGGAAAATACGGTTGATATGAATCGGGCGATTCACCTCTGTGATCCCGTATTCTGATAACAGCACCACCTTCACCTCCCGCGCTTCATAAAAACGGATCAAATCCCCCACCACGGCGTCAATCAGGCAGAGGTCATCAAAAATATACGGATCATTGGGACCGATCCGCTGCAAATTGTAATCCAAATGTGGCAGATAGATCAGAGTCAAGCCCGGATCATTTTTCAGTTCCACGGATTTAGCTACCTGGGCGATCCAGCGGGATGACTCGATATTGGACATCGGCCCCCAGAAAGTGTGGAAAGGAAAAGCTCCGATTTCATCGCACACCTCCTGCGCCAGTGATTCCGGTTGACTGGCCACGCCAAAAACCTTGCTGCCGTCAGCTTTGTAAATAGGCCGAGGGGTGACGGAAAAATCAACCGATGAATACATGTTAAACCACCAGAACAAATTCGCACAGGTGTAATCCGGATCCGTTTCCCTCAGCAGCTCCCACAGCTTCGGCGCATCCACCAGATGATTGGACTGTTTCCAAAATCGATGCTCTGCATACGCACGATCATACCAACCGTTGCCAACAATACCATGCTCCGAAGGCAGTTTTCCGGTCAGATAAGTCGCTTGTGCCGAACAGGTAAGCGCCGGTAATACCGGCTCGATGTGCCCCAGCTTATGCTCCCGGCGACTGACAAATTCAGCGATATGCGGAGTATGCTCACCGATCAAAGCCGGAGTGAGCCCCACCACATTAATAACAACAGTCGGCGACAGAGTCATACTTAAGAAATGCCATCATAGCGGTAATGGCAGTCAATGGCGAACCCTTTTTACCACAAATGGGGTCAGGCAACAAATCTTGACAAATGAAACACTGTAACCCCCGACTTTAATATTTTTGATCAAAAAAAATACGGACTTTAATAGATTGGTGGAAAAACCACCTTCCTCTTAACCCCTCCCTAAAAGATATTTTTTGTCATCTTTGGATGAACATGATAATTACTCTGCGACAACATTACTTATGAGTTCCAAATCAGAATACCTTAACCAGTTTTTTCAATCAGATGGGCGCACCGTGATCGCGCCGATCGATCACGGCACAGCCATCCCCGTGCCTGAACTTGGTGATCCCTCTGCAGTGATCGAATCACTCAACCCGTTTGTTGATGGTTATGTGGTCAATCTCGGCCTGGCCCTGGCTTGTCATGAGGAACTCAGCGGCAAAGGACTGTGCCTGCGCACGGATTGTTACAAACCCACCTACGCTGACAACGAAGATACTGGGCCTTTTCGCCTTTATTCACCCGACGAGGCGGAAGCCGTCGGAGCTCATGCCGTGATGAACATGTGTTACACTCATCACCGTAACGAAACGGAGATCATCCGTGAATGCGCCGAACTCATTTCAGAATCCCTCGAGGCCGATATGCCCGTCATTCTGGAAACCTTGCCCTTCGGCATTGGTCGTCCTGATGATTACACTGTCGACAACATCAGCTTTGCTGCACGCATGGCTGTAGAGTTGGGTGCGGATGTGGTAAAAACAGCTTACCCTGGCGATGCTTCGGTCGATGACTTCACAAGAATCATAGATGCATGCCCTGTGCCACTTATCGTTCTAGGGGGAGCTGCCGCTAACGATGACCCATCCTTGCTTTCCATGGTGCGAAACGCCATGGATGCCGGAGCGGCAGGCATTGCTATCGGCAGGAATGTATGGCAACATGCCAATCCTCCAAAAATGGCGGCTGCCTTGCAAGCGATTGTCCACGAAAATGCTTCCGTTGATGCGGCACTCAATTTGCTCAAGGCGTAAGCCTCCCAGCTTCCATTTCTTAAAATTTATCTACTGAATATCAAACTCATGAAATCACTCTGGTCCGACAAAGAATCAAAAAAATATCGCGGGGCTCTCGCCACCCGGGTTTACACTTCACGCCTACTCGGCGCAGAACCATCCCTGGTTTTGCATGGTGGTGGCAATACTTCAGTCAAAACCCGTGAAAAAGACTTTTTCGGCAATCCTGTAGATGTCCTGCACGTCAAGGGCAGCGGCTGGGATCTTGGAACTATTGAAAAAGCAGGGTTTGCCCCGGTCCGTATGGACACCCTTTTGCAAATGGCCGAACTCAAGCAACTCAGCGATGCCGACATGGTCACCCACCAGCGCGCTGCGATGCTCAACCCTGACGCCCCTACGCCTTCTATCGAAGCCATCGTGCATGCGGTCATCCCTCACAAATTTGTCGACCACACTCACGCTGATGCTGTAGTGGCCTTGACCAATCACAAAAATGGACGCGCCACCATAGAAGAAGTGTATGGCTCACGTCTCATCGTCGTGCCTTATGTCATGCCCGGTTTCGAGCTGGCGCTTGCTGTTCACAAAGCCATCCAGCAGACCAAAGACCTCAGTGAGATCGATGGCATGATTCTAATGAATCACGGTATATTCACTTTTCATCAAGACGCCAAAAGGAGTTACGAATTGATGATCGAACTGGTTACCCTAGCCGAAAAATTTCTCGCAAAAAAAACTCGTGGCAAATCAATCGCCAAAGCCACCCGCTTGCACAAACCTGCAGAGGACCTGCTGCAATTGGCCGAGCTTCGTCGTCAGGTTTCACTCAGACGCGGTTGCGCCGTGTATGCGAAAATCAATCAATCCCGGGAAGCTGTCGGTTTTTCCAGCATCAAAAACGTCAACTCCCTCGCTACCCGTGGACCTCTGACCCCCGACCACGTCATCCGCACCAAACGAATCGCTCTGACGCATCAAGGAACGGATCCTGCCGCTTCACTTGATAAATTCACCTCCAGCTATCAAAAATATTTTGATAAAAACAATGATGGCACGCTCACTATGCTCGACCCCGCTCCACGTTGGGCTGTTTGGGCTAAACATGGCACGATCGCCTTTGGTGCAACTCTTGGAGAAACTGGAATCATCGCCGACATCACTGAGCACACAGTAAAGACGATCCAACAAACTGAGAATGCCTTTGAAGGTGGCTGGAAAGCGCTGCCCGCCGGAAAAATATTCGACATCGAATACTGGGAGCTGGAACAAGCAAAATTGAGAAAAAATTCAACGGGAACGACACCCATCCATCAAGGGAAAATCGCCCTTGTCACTGGAGCAGCCGCAGGCATCGGTTTTGCTTGTGCCGAGGCACTCTCCCAGCAAGGAGCCAAAGTTGTTGCCCTCGATCTGAATCCTGACATCATTCCACAGATGGAAAAAATTGGGGCCGACGCCATGGTCGTTAACCTCACCGATGACAAAAAAGTGCAGGCAGCGGTGGAAGAAACTGTGCGCCGTTATGGCGGCATCGACATCCTTATTTCCAATGCGGGTGTTTTCACCGCAGGTCAATACCTCGACGAGCTTGAATCCCGCAACTGGGATCTATCGATAGCTGTCAATCTCACTTCACATCAGAAGCTGCTCAAATACACCATCCCTTATCTTAAAAAGGGCATCGACCCTGCTGTGGTATTGGTTGGCTCACGTAATGTCAAAGCTCCTGGAGCTGGAGCTGCCAGTTACTCTTGCGCCAAAGCCGGACTCACTCAACTGTGCCGGGTTGCCGCTCTCGAACTTGCCCCCGAAGGTGTGCGCTGCAACATCGTGCATCCGGATGCTGTGTTCGACACTAAAATCTGGACACCTGAAGTGCTCGCCCGCAGTGCCGAGCGTTATGGCATCACGGTTGAAGAATACAAAGCGCGTAACCTGCTGAAAACAGAAATCAAAAGCCGCAACGTCGGCGAAATGGTTTCAGCCATGGCCAGTCCGCTATTCTCAAAAACCACAGGGGCTCAAATCCCAGTTGATGGCGGCAACGACCGGGTTCTGTAAGGGGATTGTATCAACAGCCTGTAGAAAGACCGTCAAGCCAAGTGTTTTCTAATCCCACGCAGGACCACCGCCACCACTTCTTCCAAGCTCAAATCCGAGCTATCCACTACCACGGCTCCTTCGGCAGCTACCAGTGGTGAGGCTTTTCTGGTGGAGTCCTGTCGATCACGGTCAGCAATGCTATCAACGATTCCCTGTGCCTTGCGTCGCTGCTCTCTGACTTCCGGAGAAGCGTCGATGTAATATTTATAAGGAGTGTCAGAGAATACCACTGAGCCAATATCCCGCCCTTCCATCACCACGTTACAATGCTCACGATAGGCGCGTTGCGCAGCCACCAAGCGCTCGCGCACTTCGGGATACGTAGCGATGGCCGAAACCGTGGCGTTCACCTGATCACTGGTGAGCTGTTCACCTGGATCTACTCCATTCACAAATACCGTGCCCACTCCGTCTTTTTCACCACACTCAAATTGAGTGCTGTGCAAAAGTTCCAATACAGACACTTCATCATTAGCATCCTTGCCTGCTTGTAACACCTGCCAGGCAAAAGCTCGATACATCGCGCCTGAGTTCACAAAAACAAAGCCGAGCTCCTGCGCCACTCGTCGCGCCACACTGCTTTTTCCTGAAGCGGCCGGTCCGTCTATGGCAATTGCGATTCCCTTTTCAGCACTCATATTCAAATACTCATTGATTAAGCTCACCCTTCCATTACTTGTTTGAGCTCGGCGGCGAAACCGGGGTAGGAAGTATTCACACATTCGACATCTTTCACGATCGTCTCCCCTTCGGCAAAGAGGCCGGCAATGGCAAACGCCATTGCTATGCGGTGATCCCCAAGGCTATTAACTTCCGCCCCTTTCAGAACCGTCCCTCCTTCGATCTCCATGCCATCTTCGAATTCTTGCACCGGAACGCCCATGCGCCTTAACCCATCAGCGACGGCGGACAAGCGGTCAGACTCTTTCACCCGTAATTCTTGTGCATCCTTTATGATCGTACGCCCTTCTGCCAAAGCGGCGGCAACCGCCAGCACGGGAATTTCATCGATCACATTGGGGATCTCATCTCCGGCAATTTCAGTGCCCTTAAGCTTGTCTCCATGAATTTCTATCGTGCCACAGGACTCAGCTCCTGATTCATCCACCACCTCGTTGATATGAGCTCCCATTCGCACCAAAATTTTCAGGATACCACAGCGTGTAGGATTGAGCCCCACATTCTTGATTCGCAAGACCGTTCCCGGCGTTGCCGCAGCTGCCACCATCCAAAAAGCGGCACTGGAGATGTCGCCTGGAACGAACAAATCCCGCGACTCCGGAGTTTGGCCACCCCAAGTCGAAATAGCATCACCTTCTTTTAAAGTTTTCACCAGCAGGTATTTAAACATGCGCTCGGTGTGATCCCTCGTGACAGCCGGTTCATGCACCACCGTTTTCCCTTTGGCGTTTATTCCCGCTAATAAAATGGTGCTTTTCACTTGAGCGCTGGCCACAGGCAAAACG
This sequence comes from Verrucomicrobiota bacterium, assembly GCA_024277195.1. GTDB lineage: Bacteria > Verrucomicrobiota > Verrucomicrobiia > Verrucomicrobiales > DEV007 > JAADHD01. The sequence goes on from JAJRVS010000373.1 coordinate 26,489, forward strand.
TAATCAATACCTTGCAAGCTTGAGCTACCTACTATAGTCAGCGGAGCCGTTTGTCGCTCACCGGTTCCGGTCAATTTTGCCCCCATCAAAGAAAGCGGCTCGATGATTCTGCCCATCGGACGTTTGGATAGAGAAGCATCTCCTACCAGCTCGGTTTGAAAAGGTTGCGCAGCCAGGATGCCTGAGATCAAACGCATCGTCGTACCCGAATTTCCACAATCGATCGCTGTCTCCGGTTGAGTGAATTTGCCACTCACCCCATGCACCAGCAAACGTATCGGACCATAGTCATTTTCCTCCAACACCTCTATTTTCACCCCCAACATGCGCATCGCTGCTACCGTGGCAAGACAGTCCTCACTGGGAAGAAAGCCTGATATCTCACAGTCCCCGTTAGAAAGCGATGCCATCATCACTGCGCGATGGGAAATACTCTTATCTCCAGGCACTTCTAATTCAGCTGATAAGGCTTTGGCTTTTTTTACTCTGAAATCTTGCATCACTGATTATTAACGATTTTCTCTTATACCAATGGAATCCCGGTGGTCTTTGGCGGCGGCGAGGAAGCTCATCATTCCCTCTTCGTCCACCTCTTCCAATAAGGCAAGCGTTTCGCCCAGCTTCGTTTGCAACTGCTTCAACTCCCCCATCACCGCCTGTCTATTCTCCAATAAAATTTCCGTCCACATCTCCGGAGCCCCTGAAGCGATCCGAGTGCTGTCAATAAAACCCGTTCCCGCCAACGAAGCCGCTTTGCTGCCTTCCAAAAAGGCTACTTCAACCATCACCGATGCTAATAAATGTGGCAAATGACTGATCCGAGCGACCCGCCGGTCATGCTCCCTGGCATCCATTACACAAGTTCGCATGCCAATGTTCTGCCAAAACAATTCCAACTTAGCGACAGTTGATTCTGTGTTGGACTTTGCCGCAGGAGTGAGGACACAAGGAGCCAATGAGAACAAATCAGTCCGGGCATGATCCAGCCCCATTTTCTCCGACCCTGCCATCGGGTGACTGCCCACGCAGATCACTTCAGAGTCAGTGAAAATCTCACTGAAAGTGTTCATCACCGGAGCTTTCACACTGCCTACGTCAGTGATCACACATTGCCCGGTAATCACCCCGCTTGATTGAATCGCTCGGCAAAGCTCTGCCATGATGCCCACGGGTGTCGCTAAGATCACCAAGTCAGCGTCCTGCAAAACTTCGCCAAGATCGGTCGAGGCCAAATCGGCCATTTCCCGCTTGCGAATTTCTTCGATCACTGAGCTGCGTCGGCCCCAAAGGCTGACTTTGCTGTCAGGAGAAAACTTTTGAAGCGCCAGTGCCAGAGATCCCCCTAACAAACCCGGCCCCAAAATGGCAATACGACGGAAATCCAAAGCTTTGCTCACAGTTTTTAGAGTGGTATCGATAGGGGCATCGACCTTTCCACCATAGGCGTATTGTTCGAAACCTTTTGTTTAAGGCACACGGAAGTAAATTTTCTTACCAGGTTTGGTGGGGTCGGGAATTTCAACCGGAGTGCCCGGAGCAATTCCGCGCACATCAATCTCACCCAATCCGTCATGCGGAGATGGCAAGGTCACAAAACCACCTTTGCCAGGAACCGGTTTTCCAAAAGGGTAAGATTTCAAGTTGCTCGGAGGGCTGGACTTGGAACCTCCCGTTCCTGTTTTAGCCGTATCTCCACTTTTGGGATTCTTCTTCCCATCTGCAGGCGGCTTATTACCTGTTGTATTACCAGGAGTTGACCCCAGATTACCGTTAGCGGGTGGAGGACTGCCGGCACCAAAACGACTGCCTTCAGTATTACCTGCAGCGTCGGCGGTAGTGGCATTAGCATCCCCGCCCTCAAAACCAAAACGATTCTTTTTTTCCTGGTCTGCCGACGCATTAGGATCCTTTTGAACGTCTTGCGTTCCTCCGTGACCGTAACGTGAAGGTTTGTTCCAAATCGCGGCATCCTGTGGGGGAGTGCTTTCGCACGCGATCATGCCTAGAGCAGCTCCTGTTGTCACTATGACTAAAATAGATTTCATTATAGATTATTTAATCCTGGTTGAAACACGGGGTTCCTGCTGAAAAACACAGCGCTAGCTGCCCGAGTCGACGCATAATAGTGAAAAAAGCCTGAATTCTCAAGTTTTATCTACTCTCTTTCAAAATTCGGAACTTTCCCCGTGAACGCCGAATCAGGCGCTTCCATTCTTTCACATCTTCGCTTTTTGGTTGAAAGCCAATAAACTGGATCACCGCAGGAGTGGTCAAGGCAGCTTGTTGCCCAGCTAATAGTTTTTTCAAATAATCATAGGGGATATCCGAAATCCCCCCTCCCACCCGCCATTGAAAACTCGCGTCGGAAATCAACAGAATAAGATCTGGTTTCATCTTAAAGGCTTGTTCCAATACCGCGGCCAAGCCTCTTGGATTGGATACCACCCCCCTCCCAGACATCGTGCCACTTTCGACCCACTCGTTTTCCACCCATTTGCGGGCGTTGTTTTTATTGCCATCTGTTGCGGCCAATAATTCGGAGCTGAACATTTTAAAATTCTGAGTGAACTGAATCATCGAAAATTTTGAAGTGATCGGCAGACCTTCTATCAGTTTCAAGGTTTCTTCTTTGACTCGGTCTAGTGGAATTCCCAGTGACCGGGCTTTGTTCACCACGCTTGAGGACACATCAAAGAGCAAAATGATGCGCTCCCCTTCCGCCTGCATGCCAAAAAAGCTCAATCCTCCTCCGTCCCCCTTGCCTCCACCGCCTTTGAGGCCATTTCCTAAACCACTTCCCAATCCGGCAGTTCCGACCAAGCCTGCCACCTGATCCGATATCAACTGCGAGGGATCCAAAGGCAGCATTTGATCCATGTTTACTGTTGGTAAATCAGGCAAAGCAAAATCGATGGGACGGATACTGGCCAGTTTATCAGTGAACACGGGCTTGGGAGTCATCGCTTCGTGTTTTAATAAATTCATTTTCTGCTCTGGAATACGCGGAGGAATCTTGACCAGTTTTTTCACCTCGAACACCGCTTCAGGTTGTTTCCAATATCGAGCCACCGTCCACAAACCGAATAAAACCAAGGCGATCACGTGCACGGCTATGCTGCCCACAATGATAGAAAAAATGACTCCCCGGCGACGGTTCTCAATAATTTTCTCTTTATTAAGCACAGAGGCCGCTTCCGAAGCGGGCTTTTTTTTCGTCGCCCCAGACATTTTATCAAGTTTGACCGTAATCATAACGAGCTCCCTTCCTCATTCCCCGCCGCAAAGGTCACGCCTTTGATCCGAGCCACCGCACAGGCATTGAGCACATCAACGATGCGCTGATGTTTGACCGCATCTTCCGGAGCCAGAGTGATCAAGGCCTCAGAACGATTTCTCTCCGATGCCAATTTGAACCGTTTTAAGACCGTTATCAGTTGGGTCAAAGCCCTATCCTCGGGATCACCCAAAACCTGCTCATTCAGCACCACCTGCCCTGATTCTAAAATGATGATGCGTTGTTCATCTGGTATATCCAAAACCTCTTCCTGACTCACCTGACCCGGCAGACCGATGGAAATATCAGCCTCGGGTTTGATTGGCTTTGAAGTCACCATGAAAAACACCAATAATAGAAATACCATGTCTATCATCGGGGTCATTTGCATTTCCACCACTTTCGGGATTTTGTATTTTTTACGTATCATTAGAACCTCACCCCTTCCCTGCTTCTTTGCGATAAGTTCCAAAAATCACATCCAGCGCCCCAGCCTCTGTCGCCATTTGCATGAACTCGCGAATTTTCACTGCAGGCGTATCCTGATCCGCACGCAAATAAATCCGTAGTGGAGGAAAGTTCTCAAAACGTTTTTTCAAATAAGCCGCCATCTGCTTCTTCGATTGTCGCTGGTCACCGATATAATAAACACCCTGACCATCGATATTGATCGTATCACGATTTTTTAAATCCTTGGGCACCACTGAGCTCATTGCAGAAGGCAAACGAATCTCGCGCTTCCGGCTTTCATCTGTCATACGCGTCGTGACCATGAAAAAGATCAACAGCAAAAAAGTCATGTCGATCATTGGTGTCATCTGGAATGACACTTCATCGTCGTTGGCTCTTTTTCGTAAGCGAATCATGGGGGGGAAAGAAGAAGCTAGGAGTTAGAAGTGAGGAGATAGAATAGACAAGCCCTAGTCTCCCAAGCGGATTTCTCCGGATAAAATATCTATCGCGAAAGACGCGTTTTTTTGAATCAAGGAAACGGTTGCCATCAGTTTGTTGCGGAAATAAAAGTAAAAAAACATCGCCGGAATTCCCACCAACAAACCACCCGCCGTGGTTCCCATTGCTTTCTTGATCCCACCAGCCAAATCCTGGGGTTCGGCGTTACCACTGGCGAGCTGGTCAAAACTTTCGATCATTCCCCAAACCGTGCCCAACAAGCCTATCATCGGTGCCAGAGTGGCAAAAACATTTAGGTAATTGACCCATACCATTTGCTTGAGTTCTTCTTGATCCAAAACCTCCCCGGCAGCTTCGTCCATCGACGATTTGTTTGCTTTGTCTCGATCAAAATTCACTTTTAATAAAGCTGAAGATATCACATTGCTGTAACTGCTAAGGCTGGCTTGACACAAATTATACGCGCTGCTCACATCCTTTCCCGCCATCGCGTGGTTGATCTGCTCTACTTGTGAATGCGGAGTCATTTTGCGCGGTGTGATCTGAACAAAGCAGTAAACAATCACCGCGATGGGGCCGATCGAGCACAATAACAATACGTGCATGAACCAGCCGCCCTCGGAATAAACATC
>JAJRVS010000374.1 GCA_024277195.1 Verrucomicrobiota bacterium
GCTTTCTCGGTTGATGATTGAAATTAAAGTGAGTCATAACTGCGGGTGGGTGGCGGCTTGGTCTACGCCGTTTTGTTCGCTGTTGTTGTTATGGATAGGATTGAACCACAGCCGACTGAAAGGAGACAGCCGGAAATTATTACTTGAAGGCAAAAGGCACGGAATTACACGGAAAAAATTTAATCTGTATTCTGTGAGCTAACCTGTGCTTTCTGTCGTCAATTTATTTTGCAGCGAACGTTTGAGTGCTACGACAGGCTACCTGAGAGCGCGCTTTATGTTCAAGGTTAATGTTTGAATTTTCATGTAAATTTCAACTCTCGGCGGGGAGCCTGTTCGCAGCCACGATTTGTTCTGCATCTTCGTATTCGTAGCCCGGCGCTGTGAACCTCTCCTTAATTCGAGTAACGATTTCTTTCCGTCGACCCCGAGTCCATTCAGGCATCGCCTCCCACTCTTTACGGCTTGGGAAGTAAATGACATGATGCGCGTCTCCGATGAGCATCTCACCATCAATAGGAATACGCTTCCAGCTCCCTTCTACCAGTTCTTCGTAAAACATTTGATCTCGCCCTGCATGACCAACTCGCCAGCCACGCTTCAAGTCTGCGCGTTTAATGAAATAGCCTCGAACCAAGGCGAACATGAATAACCCACCAAACACCGACAGAACCAAAATAGGTGAATAATCCCAAGCAAACTTGATAATAACTACCGCAGCGCAAAAAGCAAAGAAAGGTAACGCAACATATCTGAGAATTGCCTTCATCTAACGGAGGATTGATTTCTATTTTCCAAGCAGAACGTGTTGTTTATCTTACATAGGAAAATACAGGTTAATTCCTTTATATCCAACCATAGGATAATACAGCGGCAAAAATTTTCCATTGGAAAATACAGCGGATTTGTTTTAGCTCAAAATCTCAGCCGAACATGCGCTTATCATAAGCATACAAAGGCCTCAAAGAGCTTTCACGCGCTCCCACGCTCAGATTCGCGCACGACAATTATGGAAAACGGTCCTACCATTCTTCATCACTATGAGCCAAAACCAAGCATTCATTCTCGGATCGGGATCGCCGCGACGGCGGGATTTACTCAACGAAGCCTGCTACCGATTCACCATCGAGCCTTCGACGGCGGAAGAGCTGCACGACTCCCGTATGAATGTGCAGGATCTAACTCAAACCAACGCGCGGCTCAAAGCACAAGAAGTCGCTGCTCGTTTTCCCGATGCGCTGGTGTTGGGAGCGGACACCCTGGTCACCATCGACGGCCAGGCGCTGGGCAAACCTGCTGATCGCAAACAAGCTTTGGAAATGATCCAGCAGCTCAACGGCCGCACCCACCAGGTCATGACCGGAGTCTGCCTGATGCACAAAAACAATGGCCGCTGCCTGAGCCACTGCGAAGTCACCGACGTCAGCTTCAAGACCCTGTCCAAGCAGGAACTGCAGAACTATCACGACTTGATCAATCCTCTCGACAAAGCCGGCGCCTACGCCGCCCAGGAGCATGGCGAAGTGATCATCCAACAAACCACTGGTTCATGGACCAATGTGGTTGGTTTGCCGATGGAAGTCACCCAAACGATGCTGGCAGAGTTTTCAATCTTTCCAGCCTGAACAGGCTCGGTAAAATATTGTGAGAAATGCGGGCTAGGTATTGACCTGAGCGGTGGAATCCTTTATTCTCCATCAACACGACAACTTTGTTTCCTTAACCAAACACAGCCACGCTGCCACACCATCACTCGGATTTTCCTTTCGGAGGAACATTTCCCTTTCGAAGCCTTACTAGATTGACTTTCTCCGCTCAATCCTGCCCGGACCATCCGCATCAGCCCTTCCATCATTCCAGCTTTCAACACTCTGAGCGTATCGAAGCCCATCTGCCGGAAATTTTTCACCAAGTATGTCAAAAGGTCAAAACATCGTCATCATCGGAGCCGGGGAAATAGGCCGGCACATCGCTTTGAGTCTCGCTGAAGAGGATAAATTCATCACAGTTATCGAATCGAATGAAGAAGTGGCCAACGAACTGGAGCGCCTGATCGACGGCCGGGTGATCAATGGGGACGGCACCGCCATTGGCAACTTGCTTGATGCCGATGTGGCGGAAGCGGATTATTTCATGGCACTGACCGCCGACAACAACATCAACCAGGTGGCCTCCTCGATGGCAAAAAAGCTAGGCGCAAAAAACGTCTTCTGCCGGGTGCATCCCGATCTCGAGCGCAATCTGTGGTTATTTGATCCCCGCGAGCATTTTGGCATCGACTACATGTTCAGCTCTGAGCGACTGGCAGCCGCCGAGTTGTCCAAACCGATCCGCAACCCTGACTCGCTGATTGTCGAAGAACTGGCCGGAGGCAATGTCGAGCTGCAACAGGTGCGGGTTTCTCCAAAAAGTGAAGCGCGGGGGAAATCCCTGCGGGAACTGGACTTCCCCGACCGGGTTCGCATCGGCGGGATCATGCGGGGAGTGACCTCCGTCGAAGTAACGCCGGATGAAGTTTTGATGAGCAACGATATCGTCACCATCTTTGGCGAACCCAAACGCCTGCATGATGTGATCGTGCGCTTGAACCACGGCAACCGTAAAGAAACCCCGCCGAATGTCGCTATTTTTGGCGGTGGGGAATATGGCTTCTCCCTTGCCAAAACCCTCGAAGGCTGGAATGCCCGGGTGCGTATTTTTGAAACCAATGAAAAACTGTGCACCGAGCTGCAGGAAAATCTGGAAAAAACCACTGTCCTGAATATCGACGCTACTTTTGTCGCCGATTTGAAAGAAGAAAACATCGAAGATATCGATTTTTTTGTCGCTACTACGGAAATGGATCAAGATAATGTGATGACCTGCCTGCAGGCTCGCAGCCTTGGGGCGGACAAAGCCCTCACCCTCATCCACCGCGCGGATTATGCAGATGCGATCACGGGCTACCGGGAGCGCATGGGCATCATGGAAGCCATCAGCCCGCGCGAAGCGACACTCAACGACCTGCGGCGCGAAATGACCTCCACCGGCGACTACCATCTGGTCAGCGACTTCAAAATCGGCAAGTTGATTTCCGCAACCGTCAGTGCCGGCTCGATCGCCGACGGCAAGAAGATAAAAGATGTCAAATGGCCTCCGGGTTGTATTCTGGTGGCGCTGGGGAATAGCATCCGCACTGCCACTCCAGCAGCCGATGATGACATCTCTGCAGACAACCAGCTTTTTGCCCTAGTGCCAGGCAAGCGGATCAAAAAATTTCTCAAACTGATCAAATAAGCGCTCCCTGTTAATACTTTCCTTATGGATTTTCGTGTCATCGCCAAAGTGCTTGGTTTCCTGCTAGAACTAGTGGCAATCGCTATGCTGATCTGTCTGGGCTTTGCTTATGCCGAAGATTGGTGGGGCATGGAGAGCCCAGCGATCAAAGCATTGGGAATCTCCACAGCTATCACGGCTACTGGAGGAGCTCTACTTTTGCTCTTTTCAGGATTACGTTTTAAAGGCAAAAAAGCGAAAAAGGAAATCTTACGCAGAGAAGCCATCGCCATTGTTGGTTTGACCTGGATTCTAGCCGCCGCTTTCGGCAGTCTTCCCTATATTTTCTGCGATCCCGGCCTATCGATTCCCCAGGCCTATTTTGAATCGATGTCAGGTTTCACCACCACCGGATCGACCACCATCACCGATCTCGACCTCTACCCTGACAGCATCCTGCTATGGAGATCCCTCACCCAGTGGCTGGGTGGTCTCGGTATCGTGGTGATGTTTGTCGCGGTGCTGGGCTTCCTCGGAGTTGGCAGCCGCTCGCTGATGCAACACGAATCCAGTGTCAACATCAACGAAGGAACCCGAGTCCGCATCCACGATGTCGCTTTAAGTTTGCTCATAGTTTATAGCACCTTAACTATCGTGTGCGGATTGGGACTCTGGCTGCTCGGCATGCCTTGGTTTGACGCGCTCAACCACGCTCTCACTACTATCTCGACTGGAGGTTTCAGCACCAAAAATGCCAGTATCGGCCACTACAACAGCCTAGCTATCGAAAGCTGGCTGGCTTTGTTCATGTTGTTATCAGGGCTCAGCTTCATGCTCTACGTCTCTATCATCAACGGTAATTGGAAGCGCATCAAAAAAGAGGAAGAAGCGCGTAATTACATCATCGCCCTGTTCGTCATCACCTTGCTCATCAGCCTCAATCTGTGGATGTCTGGCCAGGCCGACAACTTCGAAGCCGGGTTACGCAATACCTTTTTCACCGTCATCTCCATCAGCACCACCACCGGATTCGGCACCGAGGACTACGACCAATGGCCGACCTTCTCAAAATGGCTCATCCTGATCCTGATGTTCATCGGAGGCTGCGCCGGATCCACTGCCGGCGGGGTGAAAGTCAACCGGGTGATCCTGTTTTTTAAAATTTCCGCCCAGGAACTGGTCAAAACCTTTCGACCCAAACAAGTCTTCACCCTCAAGATCAATGGCCTGAAAATGGAACCCGGCATCCGCGCACAAACGATGTTTTTCCTGATTCTGGCGGTATTCATCTGGGGCGTCGGCACGGTGAGCATCTCACTGATCGAACCCAACATGGATCTGCAAACCAGCCTCGGTGCCGGAGCCGCCACCATGTTCAACATCGGTCCGGGTCTCGGCGACCTAGGTCCCACCAGAAACTTTGCCCAGCTGCACCCCGTATCGCTTTTTATGCTCAGCCTCTTGATGACCCTCGGCCGTTTGGAAATATTCGCCGTTCTGGTGCTTTTCATGCCTTCTCTGTGGCGTAAATACTGAGATGTGTTACAGCTTTTTCTGATATCAAAAAATGAATCACCAACCTCACACCGTATGAGAATTTTAGTCACAGGCGGAGCCGGCTTCATCGGCTCGAATTTGATCCACTACCTGCTCGGAGAAGCCAGCGCCGAACTCGGAGTCAAGATTGAAAAAGTGGTCAACTTGGACAAACTCACCTACGCAGGCAATCCCCAGAACCTCGCGGCAATCGAAAACGACCCGCGCTATCAATTTGTCCACGGCGACATCGGCGATGCCGAACTGGTCCAAAACACCTTGCAAGAAAATGACATCACCGCAGTGATGCACCTCGCCGCTGAATCTCACGTCGATCGCTCGATCGAAGCGCCGGAAGAATTCATCATGACCAATTTTGTTGGCACCTTCCAGATGCTGCACGCGGCCAATGCCCATCACCAACAGCGCGTGGAACAAGGCAAAGGCGACGACTTCCGATTCCTCCACGTCTCCACTGACGAAGTTTACGGTTCCTTGAGCATGACGGATCCGGCTTTTTGCGAGACCACTCCCTACGCGCCCAACAGCCCCTACAGCGCCTCCAAAGCCGGCAGCGACCATTTGGTGCGTTCCTACTTCCACACCTTCAAACTGCCGGTGATCACCACCAATTGCTCCAACAACTACGGCCCTTTCCAATTCCCCGAAAAGCTCATCCCGCTGATGATCTCCAAAGCTCGGCGCGGAGAAAAACTGCCGGTCTATGGGGATGGTTCCAACGTGCGCGACTGGCTTTTTGTCAAAGACCACTGCCGGGGTTTGGCTTTGTCACTGGTAAAGGGGCGACTCGGAGAAGTTTACAACATCGGTGGCAAATGTGAGATGAAAAATATCGACGTGGTGCGCGCCATCATCTCCGCAGTCAACGAGCTGCAAAGTGACAGTGAAGACATCAACGTCGACGCGATGATCGAATTTGTCACCGACCGTCCCGGTCACGACCACCGCTACGCCATCAACTGCACCAAAATCGAAAACGAACTCGGCTGGCAACCCAGGGAAAACTTCACCAGCGGCCTGCTCGAAACCGTGAAATGGTATTTTGATAATGACCCGTGGAGCGAAGCCGTCGAAAAAGGAACCTATCAAGGCCAGCGACTTGGGAATATTGAATAATGAACAAGGAATTTAGAATGATGAAGTTCGGATTCAGAAATCAGAATCTAGGAATCGAACAGCAACTAGAACGGAGCGAATAACAGTAATTAACCTCTTTATTATTCGTGTTTATTAGTGTCCATTTGCCTCCGGCTGTCTCGGCTGTGGCTCTCTTTCTCCTACAGTCTAACTACCTAAACGGCTACAGCCTTCCCATATTATGAAACGCAAAGGAATCATTCTCGCTGGCGGTGCCGGCACCCGGCTCTATCCCTTGACCGAGGTCGCCTGCAAACAACTATTACCGGTTTACGACAAACCGATGATCTACTACCCGCTATCCACGCTAATGTTGGGCGGCATCCAGGACGTGCTGATCATCTCCACCCCAAAAGACATCCCGGCTTTTGAAAAGCTGCTCGGTGACGGATCACGTATCGGCATGAACATCGAATACGCCGTGCAGCCCGAACCCAAAGGCATCGCCCAGGCCTTTCTGATCGGCGAAGATTTCATCGGCGGTGACGGCGTCACCTTGATCCTCGGGGACAACATCTTCTACGGTCGACTGAATTTTTTCCGCCGCGCGCTCGAACGCGAAGAAGGGGCCTGCGTTTTTGCCTACCCCGTCCGCGACCCCGAACGCTTCGGTGTGGTGGAGTTTGACAAAAACCAAAAAGTTTTGAGCCTCGAAGAAAAACCCGCCGTACCCAAGAGCAATTTTGCCGTACCCGGACTCTACGTTTACGACAACAAAATCGTCGAATACACCAAGGGGCTACAACCCTCGGCCCGAGGAGAGCTAGAGATCACCGACCTCAACAAAGAATATCTGAAACGCGGCGAACTGAATGTCGAACCTCTCGGACGCGGCATCGCCTGGCTCGACAGCGGCACTCCCAACAGCCTGCTCGAAGCCAGTCAATACATCGCGACGATCGAACATCAGCAGAGCTACAAAGTTGCCTGCATCGAAGAAGTGGCTTTTAACCAAGGTTTCATCGACGTCGACGGCTTTACCAAAGTCATCGCCGACACCCGCAGCCCCGACTACCGCGCTTATCTGGAAATGGTGCTCGCTGAACACCACGATCAGTAAAGTTCAAACACTGTAGTCCTCTGCCATTTCCGACAGGGCTTCGGGGCCGATGTGACGAATATCCGTCGCACTGCCGACAAATACCGACTCTTCTCCAATGTTCACCGCATGATCCCCGATGCGCTCCAGACAACGCGCCACAAAGATGAGGTGCAAATACACCTTCAGATTACTCGGATCACGTTCCATCGCCTTGGTCAGTTCCTTGATCGTCTTACGGTAAGCTGTGTCCAGTTTGCCGTCCTGCTTGTGCAAAGCCAGTCCCAAATCAACATCCGATTCCGCATAAGCCCGAATCCCGTCTCGCAATAAAACGACGGCCCTCTCATACAAAGGTTCGATCATCCTGGTTTCGGCTACCTCCGGATGTTTCCCTATCTTCCTTGCTCGTCTCGCTATACTGCCGGCTTCATCCGATATGCGCTCCAGATTATTGGCGATCTTCATCGCTGCCAGAACCTGACGCAAATCGGTTGCCACCGGGCTGAAGCGCATCAGGATTTTCAAGCCCTCACCATCAATGGTTTTTTCAAAAGCATTGACCTCATCGTCATCGGCAATCGCTTCATTGCAAAGCTCAGCATTGCGACTCAACAAGCCGGTGATCGCATGATCCAAATTCTGTTGGGCCACACTGGCCATACGCAAAACCGCGTTTCGGGACTCCTGCAGCGCTTCTTCAAAAGAAGCCAGAGTGTGTTCTTTACCGGATGAATTCATAATATTTAAAAATACTTACACTACACAATAACAAAAAACATAACCCCTGATGTTCACTTGAAAATATTTTACCTCAACCAAAACGCCCCGAAATATAATCTTCGGTTTCTTTCTGTGAAGGATTGGAAAATAACTGGGTGGTATCATCCATCTCAATCAATTTACCCATGAAAAAGTAAGCCGCGCGATCCGACACCCGGGTCGCCTGCTGCATATTATGAGTGACAATCACCACGGTGAAACTCTGTTTTAATTCCGTGATCAACTCCTCGATCTTGGCAGTCGCGATCGGATCAAGAGCCGAGCAAGGTTCGTCCATCAACAAAATCTCCGGTCGGTTGGCAATCGCCCGGGCAATGCACAAACGTTGCATCTGCCCACCCGACAAACCCAAGGCACTGTCATGCAGGCGGTCTTTGGTTTCTTCCCACAAAGCAGCACTTTTCAAACTTCTCTCCACCACCTCGTTGAGCAGTTGCTTATTTTTTTGCCCCGCCACACGTAAACTGTAGACCACATTTTCGTAAATCGTTTTTGGGAAAGGGTTCGATTTCTGAAACACCATGCCAATGCGTTTGCGCAGGGAGATCACTTCCAGATTACGATCATGAATGTCCTGATCGTTGACATAGATATGCCCCTCGTGACTGACCCCGTCGATCAGATCGTTCATGCGGTTAAAATTACGCAACAAAGTCGTTTTACCACAACCCGACGGCCCGATAAAAGCCGTCACCTGCTTTTCGGGGATCTCCATAGTGATGTTATGCAAAACCCGCACCGCCGGCACGTAGTTGAAGCTGAAGTCGCTCACCTTGATGTAATCCGGACGCCCGGCAAGCGACGGCTCCTCTGCCGCGACCACCTCGACCGGACGATCCGTCTGGCCTGTTTTTTGAACTGACGATTGTATATTTTCCTTGTGCATGGCAATCGGTGATAAACTAGCTGAATTCATGGGTTTTGCCTTCTTTAAAATGCCCCGCTCGAATACTTCTTGCGCAGCTTCTCACGAATCATGATCGCCGCAGCATTCAATACCACCACCAACACGATCAATAACAAGGTGGTCGCAAAAACCATCGGCTTGGCTGCTTCCGAATCCGGTGACTGGAATCCCAAATCGTAAATATGAAAACCGAGATGCATGAACTTGCGTTCCAAATGCACAAAGGGAGCCACCGTGTCCAACGGCAGGGTCGGCGCTAACTTCACCACCCCGACCAACATCAGCGGAGCCACCTCCCCCGCTCCGCGAGCCATGGCCAGAATCATGCCCGTAATGATGCCTGGCAATCCTCCCGGAATCACGATGTGCTGGATCGTCTGCCACTTCGAAGCTCCCGCTGCGAGCGACGCCTCACGCATCCCGCGCGTCACCGAAGCCAGCGCTTCTTCCGTCGAGACAATCACCACAGGAACCGTCATCAAGGCCATCGTCAGGGAAGCCCACAGCAATCCGCCGGTGCCAAAAGTCGGTGTCGGCAGGCGTTCGGGGTAAAACAAACTGTCAATGGATCCGCCCAGTATATAAACAAAAAATCCCAGCCCAAACACCCCGTAAACAATCGACGGCACTCCGGCCAGGTTATTAACAGCTATTCTAACTATTCGAACCACCAGACCTTGTTTGGCATACTCTTGAAGGTAAATCGCCGCCACCACCCCAAACGGCACCACCAGGATGCACATGATCAAAGTCATCACGAAGGTGCCAAACAAAGCTGGAAATACCCCTCCCTCGGTATTCGCCTCGCGCGGCTCATCCACCAAGAAGCCCCAGCCACGGCTGAAAAAATGACTTATCTTTCCAGCTAGGGTCAACTGATTAGGATAATAAAACGAAACCAAATCCCCCACCACTTGTGACCTTTGTTCGCCCGTCACCAAACGATAAAAGAAAATATCTTCGTTTTGCTGCTTCCTCAACGCCGCCGCTTGCGCGGCCAGTTTCTCGTATTCCTGCTGCAAAACTTGCTGCTTCTGCTCCGCCTCCAACTTGACTTTTTCAACACCCTCCGTATTCAACTCCGCTTTTTTGAGTTTCATTTTAAGCCGCTCCATCTCCCGGTTCACCCCACCAATCTCTCCTCTTTCAATAAACGATATTTTATCCCTACGCAGATTAGCCCGCTCAACCGCCGACTGCAGCTCCTCATCGAAACCCTGCTCTCCTGCCAAAATCTCCTTCCCTCCTACAAGTTGTAATTTGACCGGGTAGGCGATCATGTCACCGTATTCCATCCGCTCCACCATCAGGATATCCTGCGGAAAAGTGCGTCGACTGATATCGCTGTCGTCAATGAACTTAAAACCAAAACCGTAAACATCGCGGTTACCCACAAAAAGTTGAATCTCGGGAATCGCTTCGCCCGCCTCGTTGGCCACTCGACGTTGCTGGGTCTTGCGCAGCTCCCCGGCAAAATATTTCGACTGCTTCCACCCCGCCTTACTGGTTTCGGTCAACTCCACCTGCACCACATCCTTGGGCCAAAAAACGCTCAGTCCATTGACCAGGATCACCGACAGTAGAAAAACAATCATCAGGATACCGATCGCCAGCCACATACCGGAAAACCACACCATCGGTTCACCTGGTGCCGCTCGCTCCGCTTTGCTAGCTCCGATTTTCTGACTGAATTCGCTCATCTAATTGTTCGCTCAATTATTCCAAATAACTCACACCGTTTTGTAACGATCCCGCAGATGTTGCCGCAATAGCTCGGCAACCGTGTTCACTAAAAAAGTCAGCAAAAACAAAACAAAAGCACCAAGAAAAAGCGTTCGATACAAGGTGCTGTGCTGCGGCGCTTCAGGCAATTCCACCGCAATGTTGGCGGACAGGGTACGCATACCGGAAAACACATTCCACTCCATGATCGGCGTATTGCCCGTAGCCATCACCACGATCATCGTCTCGCCCACCGCACGCCCCAAGCCCACCATCAGTCCGGAGAAAATTCCCGCCGAAGCCGTCGGCAATACAATGCGCCAAGCTGTCTGCCAACGACTGGCCCCCATCGCCAATGACCCCGTTCGCAAAGCACCCGGCACATTGGACAAAGCATCTTCCGCAATCGTGAACACAATCGGAATCACCGTGAACCCCATCATGAAACCCACCACCAGCGAGTTGCGCTGCTGGAAAGAAGTCCCCGTCACCTGCGGCCACCACTGGGAAAAATCGCCCACCGCCTTACCCGTTTGCGGATCCGTCACGGTGAACACCATCTGCTCCAAATGCGGCCCCAAAATCCATCCCACCCAGCCGAGCCCCATCAATACCGGCATGAAATACAAAAACTCCAAACCCTGGGGAATCCACTTGCGCACATACATCGGCTGCGAGCCCCACCACCAACCGAGCAAAAAAGCCCCGCTCGGCACCAAAGCCACCACCAATAACAAAGACGGCACCCGCCCCTCGATCAACGGAGCCAGCCACAACGCCGCCATGAACCCCAATACCACCGATGGCAGCGAAGCCATGATCTCCATCACCGGCTTGATAAAAATCTTATGCCTCGGATGCAAAAACTCAGAAGTGTACAACGCGCCAAACAAAGCGATCGGCACCGCAAACAGCATCGCATACATCGTTCCTTTAAAAGATCCGAAAATCAACGGCACCAGGGAAAACTTTGGCTCAAAGTCATCGCTGCCCCCAGTGGACTGCCACTCATACTTGGGCTCCGACGCGCCCTCATACCACACCTTGCCAAAAAAGGCCTTCAAGCCGGCTTCCGGATGAGGGTCGTCGAGACGGTATTTATGAATTTGTCCTGCTTGATCCAAAAATAACAAGGCATCGTATTTGCCACTGATCACTCCGAGCCGGACTGGCCAAGGCAGTTCATCACTCCAGCGAATAGTTTCAGAAGTGGAAAAACGCAACGAAGCGTGACTACCCGCCCCCAACAAAAACGCCTTATTGCGAGACGAGGTGGCATAATAATCCGCCGCCGCCCCCAAAGAAGCCAGAGTTTTGGTGTGATGAAATTTTCGCATCGGATCCGCATCGGAGCGCAGCAGACTGAACACCTCGTTGCTACCGTCATCAGCAGCAAAAACCAGTGACACATCACCTAACAAAAAACCTGTGCTGACAATCTTACTGCCCGGCCTGTTTTTAAAAGGTGCAAACTGTTGCCTCAGCTCGAATTCATCATCCTCGCGGAAAAAATAACTCACCCGCCCGCTATGCTCCACCACGATCAAAGCATCCCCACGATTGCTCATCAGGATTTTCTGGATGTCCACCTCGGCCGGCAATTTGACGCTCAAATCCTGCTGCGCACTCTCTTTCCATTTGCCCACCCCCATCAAGCTACGTTTGCGCTTGAGCGTTTGCACCGCCAGGCTCTGCTGCGTGCCGTCCCCCGCCACCGTTGCAATCACCCGCACACTTTCCGACTGCCCCAGGGCAATCAACTTGATCGCCTGACCACCCGCCACTTCTCCCTGGTATTCTTGCTTCAAGGACTCCTTGATCGTGCGCACGTCTTCGGAAAATTCCGCCTGGTATTCGTACTTCAACAAATGGAAACGACCACTCTCGGTTCCCACCGAAATCACCTGGGCTCCATGATCAACTTCGATCGCCGAGGCTTTGCCTCCCTCCAACCACAGCGGAGCTTTTTCTATAATTCCCCGCCCGCCTTTGAGATCGATAAAATAAACCCCGCCGTCTTTTGCCACCACCAGTGGCAACTCCGCCCACTCATCACTCGCCAACGCCACATACTGGCCTTCAGGCAAAGCCGGCACATTCAGCCCAGTCACCTGCTCCACCCGCGCGCCTTGAAACAGCGGCAGCACTTGTGACAGAATAAAGAAAAATATCCCCACCACCGTTAGAATCACCCCGACTCCCCCCAGACGGATGAAGTAGGTCATGAACCAATCCACCGCCAAAACCCGTCGCGACGCAGTGAAACGTTTAGGATCATCTTCGATATTTTTCACTGAGTCAGAATTGTTACTCATAAACGACTGCTGCTATAAAACACTTGTCACAAAAAATCCACCATGAATAGAAAATGACATGGCCGCCCAACTCGGAAATTGTGCCGCCATGCCTGTGTTATTTGATTTTTATTTCAGCACAGAATTTGCTTCCTGCGCGATTTCATTCGGCATCGGGTAATATCCATCCTTGACCACGATCTGCTGCCCCTCTTTGGCCAATACCAGCTTGAGAAACTCAAGGGTGAGTTTGTCCAAAGGTTTGCCCGGTTTTTTGTTCACGTAGATATACAAAAACCGCGCCATCGGGTAATCCCCACTCAGGCAATTTTCAAAGGACGGCTCAAACATCTGGCCCTCTGATTCACCCAGGGCAATCGCGTTGACACCCGAAGTTTTATAACCAATGCCCGAATAACCTATACCCGCCAAATCACTGGCCACCCCTTGCACCACAGCCGACGAACCCGGCTGCTCTTTCACTGAAGTGGCGTAGTCGCCCTTTTTCAAAGCCACTTTCTTGAAATAACCATAAGTGCCCGAAGCGCTGTTGCGGCCATAAGACGAAACCGCCTTGTTGGCCCACTCGTTTTTCATCCCGGCTTGCCCCCATTTTTTGATGGCTTCCCCACCCCGCTTATAAGTGGATGAAAAAATCGAATCCACCTGCTTGAGCGTGAGCCCCTTCAAAGGGTTGTCTTTGTGGGTATAAACCGCCAGCGCATCAATCGCCACTTTGATTTGAGTCGGTTTGTAGCCAAATTTCTTCTCGAACGCATCCAATTCCTCGGACTTCATTGCACGGCTCATAGGCCCCAGTTGCGAAGTGCCTTCGATCAAAGCTGGAGGTGCGGTGGACGAACCCTTGCCCTCAATCTGGATATTCACATTGGGATACTTGGCTTTAAAAGCCTCCGCCCAATAAGTCATCAGGTTATTCAGAGTATCCGAACCGATCGAGTTCAGATTACCGGTGATGCCACTGACCTTTTCATAGTCGGGCAATTTTTGATCAACCTTGGTCTGGGCATTTGCCCCGGATACAGTCAGGACGAATATTGCACTTGCAACAGATGTGAACGATTTGATGGATAATTTCATCATTTTTTAGTTGGTTGTTTGTTTTTCTAAACCGCCTCATTCGAGACGTTCCGAACATCAACCCTTGCCCCCCCTGTAAACAAATGGATACTCGTGCCGATTCCGTCACATTCCCGCCTCCCCCCAGCGTGGCACGGATTGCTTGCCGCGCCGTAGCCCCACGGGCGGAGGCTGGGCAAATTCGTGTATCCCCGAACCTTCCAGCCAAGCATTTTCAAGCCTAGGCAGCAAAGGGAAGGGTTGCATCATGGCCCGCTACAGGCTCTAATGTTCCCTATGCATCGCTGGTTCATCATCATTCTAGTCCTAGTTCCCGCCCTCCTGAGCATTGGCGCAGGAAAAAAAGCAAAACCTATCGTCCTCTCCTTTCACATCGAAGCGGCGCAGGAGGATGGTATAAAGTTTTCCATTCCGGTCAAACTCGGCAGCCAAGGCCGGCAATATTTTTTCACCCGAGCCCCCGTATTCACCGAAAAAGACATCGCCTACTACTACCCTTTCATGTCCAAAAACGGCACCACTTTTGGAGTGGGCTTCAAACTCAAGGCTCGGGCCGCCGAGGAGCTCAAAGGCATCGCGCTCAACCACCAAGGCAAACTGCTTGGTATCCGTGTCGCCCCCACCCACTACTCGGCTGTGATGATAGACCGCCCCGACACCCCTGGGGTGATCACCATCTGGGAAGGCCTGACTCAGGAACACATCAAAACCCTGGACAAAGTCATCCCGCATGCAGAAAAAGTCATTCGCCCCGGCGGACCCGTCCGCTAGTCTTAAAGTTAGCAATCAGTGATAAAATTCCAGCCGCCCTTGCCTCCTTCGCTCAAGATGAAATTCACCTGTTGGTTACTAGCCCTCTGCTGCGTTTGTCCTGTGGCCAATGCCCAGCTTGGAGAAAAACAGCATCTCTTTAAACTGGGGCTGCCCACTGCCAATACCGCTATATTCTCCCGTGACCCCTCCAAATTCTACATGTACACCTACCGTAGTTTCGAAGGAGTCAGCTCCCATCCGTGGACGGCAGGCCGCTACGGCTTCGTCCGCAACCAACGGCGCACCGACCATGGTATCATTTTCACCAAATTCCACGAAGGCATTGATATCCGCCCGATCCTCCGGGACAAAAATAATCAACCGCTCGACGAAGTGCGCTCACTGACCGACGGCGTGGTCGCTTACGCCAATAAAGTCAGTGGACGTTCCAACTACGGCAACTACGTAGTAGTCAGACACGACTGGGGGGACGGCCCTTTTTATTCACTTTACGCCCACCTGCGCAGCGTCGCGGTAAGCTCAGGAGACCGGGTCAAAGGTGGCTCGGTTCTAGGCCAGCTAGGTTATACCGGGGCCGGCATCAATCGCGAACGTTCCCACGTCCATCTCGAATTTGCCATGATGCTCAGCGAACGTTTTGAGACTTGGTATAAAAAATACTTCCGCTCGCCAAATCACCATAACATCCACAGTGGGCTCAATTTTTCTGGCATGGACATTGCCGGTTTATTTCATAGTCACAAGGGAAACCCACAGCTAACTCTGCCCGAATTTATCCGCATGGCCGGCGCTTATTATAAAGTCGCGGTTCCCGCCAAACACCTCCAGTCCCTGCCCATCAGCAAACGTTACCCCTGGCTGGAACGTGGTCGCGAACCAGGTAAGTTCCCACCGGCCTGGGAGATCACCCTGAGCAGCTCCGGCCTGCCGATGGAGGTCCGTCCCTACTCGAAAAAGATCACTCGCAACACCCTTACCTGGGTCAAAGACTCACCAGTCAGCCACTCCTACAACACCCTTTCCCGACTGAGCGGCATTGGTTCCAAAGCGAAACTCACCAACAGTGGTTTGCTCTATATCCAACTGCTCAGCGATACCTTTTAAAACAGCCTCCCTCATGAAAAAATCCCCCTCACTCCTTCTTCGCCAAGGCGCGAGTTTCGCTGTTGTCTTTTTTGCGGTAACACTGATCACCTCTCCTTTAAATCTCCTCAGCCAAAATTCTCCTGTGAAAGGCTTCCCTCCTCAAGTTCAAAAAATCACCTATCCCAGCTCCGCTGACCAAAGCCAACAACCCGCCCTTTTTTTCCAGGCATCAACGGATCAAAAACAAAAACGCCCACTGCTGGTGGCGCTGCACACCTGGTCGGGCGACTACTCACAAGGCGGAGGGAAAACTTATGCCCGTTGGTGCATCGATCAAGGCTGGTCCTTCATTCACCCCAATTTCCGCGGCCCCAACTGGACACCCGAAGCGATGGGCTCAGATCTGGCTGTCGCCGATATCATCAGCGCGGTCGAATACGCCAAAAAAAATGCCGCGATTGATGAAAACCGCATCTACCTCATCGGGGTATCCGGAGGAGGCCATGCCTCGCTGCTGATGGCAGGCCGGGCACCTGACATCTGGGCAGGCGTCTCTGCCTGGTGTGGCATTTCCGACATCGCCCAATGGCATAACGAAACCAAACAGGCCAAACGAGGGTACTGGGAACATATAGAAAAATCACTGGGCGGCGATCCTAACGTGGATGCTAAAATCAAAGAGCAAGCCGACCACCGCTCCCCACTGCACTGGCTCGACCGGGCGCAAAAAGTCAATCTCGATATCAACCACGGCATCACCGATGGCCGCAGCGGTTCGGTTCCCTTTTCCCATTCGTTGCACGCCTTCAACCAAGTCCTGCCCACCCCATCCGCCGACCGCATAACCGATAAAAACATCCTTGCAGCCTGGACGACGGGCAAGGCCACTCCCTTACCACAATCCTTACCACTAACCGATCCCCTCTACGGCACCCACCCTCCCGTTTACCGCAAGACTTCCGGCAATACCCGCATCACCCTCTTCCAGGGCGGCCACGAAATCATCCACCTCGCCGCGCTCAACTGGCTCGCCAATCAACGCAAAGGACAAAACGCCATCTGGGACATCAAAAAAGTCGCCGACCTAAAAACCTCCGCCAAAGAAACCCAATCGGGCAAGTAAGCTAGGTCACCAAATTTTATCCCCCTCTTTTCCGTTCGTGCTTTTCGTTTTTCGTGGTTCCAAACTCTTCCCCTAACACGAAGTAGGTTTATTCATGCACAACTTCACAGTGTGATCAATCGCCCCTTCGACAAAGCTCAAGCACTCCACCGCACCGGTAGGTTTACCCGGCAGAGCAACCACCAGCGATGTGTCCACCACCGCAGCCAGATTACGCGACAAAATCGCATTGGGCGTGATCGCCAATGATTGCATCCGCATCGCTTCGCCAAAACCCGGAATCTCCACCCGCATGATGCCACGAATCGCCTCCGGCGTCACATCGCGCTCAGTGATCCCCGTTCCACCGGTGGTCAAAATCAAACCGCAGCCCTGTGCACTGAACGAACGAATGCTCGTCTGAATGCGTTCCAAATCATCAGGAATCACCGCCTCCGCCACCACTTCCCAGCCACGCTCGGCACAAGCCGCTCTCAAGGCTGGCCCGCCCTCGTCTTCATATTCCCCTGCCGATGCGCGATCCGAAACTGTAATGATTCCTACTTTCATAATAATAAACATACTTGTGTCGCAGTTCCTGCCCGACGCAAGGTTTTTACTGGCAACCGATCGAATTTTACCAAAATTTGATAAACACCTATCATTCGAAACTTTCGACCTTAACCGCTCCGCCACTGCGCTTGGCGATGCCCGCCAGAGCCGTGCTCGGCTTTCCCCCCACACTTTGCACGTAAAATTTCACCGGCCGCCGCTCGCTGGCAAACTGGGTTCCCAGCAAATGCGAAAGACGCTTCAACCCGGACGGGCTCTGCGAATCCATCAAATCCGAGAACCAGAAAATCGCATCCACCTTGCCACCTGCAATCAATACCTCGACCGCTTCGACCACCGAGTCAGCGTTTTTCACCAAGCGCATCCCCCTCGCTTGTTTCAAATCAAAACGAGGGTCGTCCTTCAACCAGTCAAGTGAACAACCCACCACTTCAACAATACTGGCATTCGAGAAATTTTTACGGATCTCCTGGCGCACTGCCCGGATTTGCCGATCCATGCTTCCTGAAACATCAAGCACCACTCCCAAGCGCCGCGCTTTTATTTTCATCCCACCAATATTCCCGCCCCGTCCTTCATCTCCACTGCCACCTCCACCCACACCATCACCAAAGCCCAAATCCGTGCCCAAAGCCAAACTCGCTCCAGGCAAATAATCAGTTCCCGATAATTCGAACTCCGGCATGGCCACCGGAGACAAAGCCGAAGAGGATATCGCAAGTGTTGTGCTGACCAGTGCCGCTGCCGCTTTGCTTTTGCTCTTTTTTTCGATCCGTTTCGCCTGCACCCCTTGAACCTTATCCTCACTCATACTCACCACTACAATCTGGGGAGGCTGCTGAGCTGGCACCTGCATCGCGATGGCTGTCAGCAAAAATATTAATAAAATATGGATCAAAAGAGCCACGGTCAAAGCTGACACCTTGCGCCCGGCATCCGCTGCACGAGCTTGTGAAACCAAGCCCTCGATGTGCTCCATCACCAGGCCGTTGTTATCCGCTTCGTTGGATAACGATTTTTCAGGTAAACTTTGTGGCGCTACCGCCGCGTGCGTAGGCAGATCCTCCTGAGGCTCCTGCTCCAGCGACGGCCTCCCCGCCGGATCCTCCTTTTCACCCGTCGCACCCGTTCCCTCCACCGCACCAGCCCCGTGCGTCATCAAGCAGTGCAAATGCTGTTGAATAACCGGCGGAGCCGCCCCTGCCTCATCCGGCGAATCCCTAAGTAAAATCTTGGCGTCCAGCAAGCGGCCAAGCCCCACATAAGCTTGAACCAGATCCAAACGCCGCTGCCAGTCCAAGGGCCACTGAGCCAAATCTTGTTCTAACTGGTTCAATTCTTGCCCGGACATCTTGACAACAAGCGCCAAGCATCATTCTTCGTCAACCTCGGCTTCGATGTCATTCACTTCACGTTTGCCGCCAGCGGCACCACTTCGATTTCCGCCCGTTCCGTGACTTCCTTGCCATTCACAGACAGACCCGAGTGATTATTTGCATTTAAGGTGACCACCACCTCATGTTTGCCAGGGTCCAATCTTGGAATGTGGTACCACAAACCATACAAACGAGCCACCTTGCGCCCGTCGATGTAAAGATGGGCATGCCCCTCTCCATCAACCGGATCAAAACCTGCCGCCTGGGGAGCAAATTTAAAATTTTCAGTGGTCAATTCCAAATTCCAACCCGCTACCGGATCTTTATGGATGGCCATCGCCAAACCCGGAGCCTGTGACAAATCATCGATCTCGATCAACTTCCTTTGATGCGCTTTATTCACCTTGAAATTGGCTTCCAGATTACTCAAACGCGCGCCAAAATAATACGGGAACATAAAGGTGCTAAGGATAACAGCGAAAGCCAACACCGCTGCCGGGACTCTCCATTTCACACTAGGTATCCAGTGCAAAGGAGGTGTCGCCCTGCCTGCACCGGCGATCAAAAACACAATCAAAACCGCATGGATCAAGGTATGCCCCACTACTTCCGCCCGACCAAAAACCAGGGTAGTGAGCACAAATACCAGCGAAATCGTAACCGCCAGCAATCGCTGCTGCAGACACACCATGATCATGAAACCCAGACTGATCTCAATGAACGCCGCCGCCACCACAAAAAAATCGTGATTCAAACCCAAGGCCAGCACCGGGTGCTCATCGAGCAGCAATTTGGCCCACGAAGGGTAAATCAATTTTTCAATCCCCAGCCAAATCAAACAAAACCCGACCGTTGCATAAAGCGCAGGCAAAGCCGTCCGCCGCAGCACCGCGCCTTTTGCATTTCCTGCAATGAAATAATAACCGACCCCGGGAAAGAGCAGATAGTCCAACATATGAAAAAAGCCAAATTGCCCGATGGCCAACAAATACAAAACAATGATGCCGACACCCGCCAACGGCACGGTTTTCCTGAAAGCCAGCAACAGGGCGGCCAAAAATTGCAACCACACTATCCACTCATGTTCGCATTTTAATTCCGGAGCCAACAGATTGCCCGTCTGCCACGCCCACACCAAAGTGACCCCGGCCCCCACTCGCATCACCCCCATGGCATTATCTTTTTTACTTGCCAACCACTGGTCAAAGCGCTGGATCCATGAATATTTCCCCAACTGCTCTTCGAATAAAATCAAGGAGACAATCACCGCCACCGAGAGCAAGGCCATCATCCAAAATACAGGAGTGATCACTTCACCAATCTCGAGCGGGCTGTCTGAATAACTGAAATCACTGAACCACTTCACGTGGGCACTGACGTCCATAGGACACAACAAAAACCCAATCACCAAAAATGCTCCAGCCCAATGAATTTTCTTCCCTGATTTCATAAATTTGTAATATATAATTTTTTGGCTTTGAGCGCTTAAAGTCAATGCCATAAAATACGCATATATTGCGATTCCTGCTAGTCGGCCTACGCAAATAGGCCAATTGACCTCCCTTGCCCCATGTATCAGAATCTGCTCATGAATCCTGCTCGACTACTCACTCCGACATCCTCATCCGTCAGGAAGAACTTTGCCTGCTCCCTGTTGCTCATCCTGCTATTTACCTGGGTGCTACCTCTCTCTGCGGCAGAATCCAAGCGCCCCAACATCGTCCTGATCATGGCCGACGACCTCGGTTTTTCTGATCTTGGCTGTTACGGCTCTGAGATCAAAACCCCTAATCTGGATGCCATCGCCGGCCAAGGCTTGCGTTTCACCCAATTTTACAACACAGCCAAATGCCACTCCTCGCGAGTATCACTGCTCACCGGCCTGTATTGCGATCAAGCCGGAGGTGCCCAGTTAAACCGCGGCGCCACCATCGCCGAAGTTTTGTCAAAATCGGGTTACTCCACCGCCATGACCGGCAAATGGCACCTCGATCAACAGCCCACCGATTTTGGATTCCAGCGTTACTGGGGACATCTATCCGGAGCCACCAACTTCTTCATCGGAGACGATACCTTCAGGCTCAATGGCGAAAAATGGGAAGTGCCAAAGACCCACAAAGGACGTCCTTTTTACACCACCCATGCGATCACCGATTTTGCCCTCGACTTTCTCGAAGCCCGCAACAAAAAACAACCCTTCCTGCTCTACACCGCCTACAACGCGCCTCATTACCCGTTGCAAGCTCCGCAAAACGAGGTCGAAAAATATGACGGTGTTTACGACGCCGGCTGGGATCAATTGCGTATCGAAAGGCACCAGCGCCAATTGAAATCCGGCCTATTACCCGCCAAATACAAACTCAGCCCACGTCCGGAGCACATCCCCGCCTGGGACAGTTTGAGCAAAAAAGAACAACAATGGGAAGCTGACCGGATGGAAGTTTTTGCCGCCATGGTCGATGTACTGGATCAAAATATCGGCCGCCTGGTTGATTACCTGAAAAAGAATGGGCTTTTTGACAATACCCTCTTCCTCTTCTGCTCCGACAATGGAGCCTGCCCCTTCGAACGCACCCGTGGGCGCTACCTCAAACCCTGGGATCCCAACTCCTATTGGACCTATGATGCCGCTTGGGCCAACGTCGGCAATACGCCTTTCCGACTCTACAAACAAAACCAACATGAAGGGGGCATCTCCTCACCGCTCATCGTGCATTGGCCTGATGGATTAAAAATCCAAGCGGGATCCTTCACCACTCAACCCGCGCATTTGGTCGATTTCATGGCCACCTTCATCGATCTCGCCGGCGCCGACTACCCCCAACAAATCGGTGACCGCCAGATCGATCCCCTGCAGGGAAAATCCTTGTTGCCGATTTTCAAAGGTGAAACCCGCAGCCCGCATGAAACGCTCTATTTCCACTTCAGCACTGATCGTGCCCTGCGCCAGGGACCGTGGAAAATCGTCTCTGCCAAACGCGGACGCTGGGAACTCTATAACATCGACGAAGACCGCAGCGAACTCAACGACCTGGCCGCCCAACAACCCGAACGAGTAGCCGCCATGGCAAAAGAATGGTTCCGCATCGCCAAAGACCAAGAGAGGTTGAATAAAAAAAACCTCGCTCCCGCAGGCAAAGAGCTCAAAAAGCTGAAATTCCGCAAAGACACCAGCTCGGGGTCGGCAAAAAAATAGCTCAAACAAGCACCACAACTGCAGCGCAGACAATCGCAACCACTTCACCCTGTATCCAAAAGCGGTGAAGCTTGACGGAAGCTGTGATCAAGGCTTAGTCATGGAATGAAAAGAAATTCCCCGTTTCTGAACCGTGCATGGAAATCAGCCGGCTTTAACAACTGGCTCATCCTTATCTGGGTTCACGTCGTTGTTTTGAGTCTAGAAGCAGCACCTGTAGATCAAGCACAGAACCCGGGTTTTGAGAAGTGGGAGGAAAACAAAAACCTTCAAAAAGCCAAAACCCAAACCTGGTTTTTAGTGAACGGGAAAAAGCCCGCGCTATGGAATCTGTCTTCGGCTTATCCCGGTGATCTGGAAATGGGAGAAATGGAAGCTGCTGAAGGGCGCTATTTCCTGAAGTTGGCGGCTCGACCAGAAAGGGCTGCTCATCTGACTCAGGCAACTCCCTATTTACGCCGCAGTTTGCCTTACCAGTTATCAGTCTCCTATCGTGGTGGGCCGGTTGAGTTGCGTATGTACGAATACGGTGTGAACGGCAAATTACTCGCCGAGCGTGTTTTTGCCAAAGGCGAAGCCTCAAAAGCAAATGAGCCCTCATGGAAAAAACTGACGGGGATTTATCAGCTGCCTAGAAATATAGCCCGCGTGACCTTGGCTCTGGTGGTGCCGGCAGGTGCGCAAGCTGATCTGGATGAGGTGAAGGTGAGTGGGTTTGAGCGTTCCAGCAAAAGTATCAATGTGCAGGATTTTGGAGCCAGCGGTTCGCAATATGAAACTCTGGCAGATACTCAGGCCGGTTCTCCGGTGATCACGGTAGCGGATGCGGGTGACTTTGTCCCGGGACAGGAGGTGATGGTATTCAACTGTCACCCTCATGTGACCGAGGGATACGTATGGGACGAAAAAAGAGGAAAAAGATCGGATGATTTTGAGCAACAAGTCGAAGTGCGTGGTTATGATGGTACGCTTGGCGATCGAACGGGGTATTTGCTGGATTTCAGCGGGACCCGTCCGGCGACTTTTCGCTGGAGCGACGATCTGGGACAAACATGGAAAAAGGATCAAACCGTCACCGATGACTGGGTGCCGTTGAGCGGAGGAGTTGAGGTGAGACTAGCCAACAAGGAATTCTGGACTCAGCCAAGATTGGTTACCTTTTTGGGAAAGAATCAATTATTGGCAACGGTGGTCAAGGTTGAGGGGAAAAAGTTGACACTCTCTGAATCGCCTTCGCAAACAATACAAGAATGTGTGGTGCAACACAGCGATAGCACCGCCTTGCAAAAAGCTTTTGATCGAGCTGTAGGAGAAGGACGTAATATCTTTATTCCATCGGGGCATTACCGCCTAAGTCGAGGTTTACGGTTAAAATCAGCCGACGGGATACAACTGGAAGGTGAGGATGAGGAAAATACGGTCTTGGATATTGGCACAGGGCAAGGAGCTTGCCTTGCTATTATCGGAGGCACTTCGGTGACGGTTCGCAATTTACGTTTTCTTGGTTTCAGTGGTTTTTCAGAAATCAAACAAATGGGGTATTTGCCTGCCAAGGGTTATCCTCACATGTGGGGATTTTTCATCAAAAAATGCAACGCCATTGCTATTCGCAGCCCTGAGCGTGTTTTGATCGAGAACTGCCATGCTTCAGGCATGTCGGCGGAGTGTTTTTATTCTGGCAGCTCAAGTCGCAAAGGCAACGATGACCCGCCTCGATATACCAAGTCCATTGTTTACCGACATTGCACCGTCACGGATTGCGCAAGGAACGCCTTTAACAATAATGATTTTGCTGAAAACACATCGGTTTTGTATTGTCGGATTCAGGACGTAGGAGGTTGCGCTTGGGAGGGGGCTTCACGTTTTGTGAAGTTTATCGGCAACTATGTTCGCAATGCAGGCACCGTGGCGATGGGCAATATCCGCTCGCGTGATCAGGCTTTTGATATTCTGCCATCAGGTCAGCACATTGTGGCTCACAATACCTTTGAAGAACGCGCCAGTTATGGAGGCGCTGCGATCAGGTCGTCAGCAGGATCTACACCAGTGATTATCACTAACAATCTATTTGTGAATTTTAACTCCTCGGCGATCGAAGCGAGCGGTTACAGTAATGAACGCAACCTGCCTGCGGATAATACGATCATCAGTGGCAATGCTATCGATTTGAGTTGTGTGCGGGATGGCGCTGTGCCACGCTTTGGCATCAAGGTGTCGGCGGATGATGCGATCGTCAGCGATAATCAGGTTTACGTGCGCAATGACAGCGGAGCGGAGGCTGAGGGGATCGTTTTGATCGAGCCTGCCCGTAATATACTGGTGCATGATAATA
>JAJRVS010000375.1 GCA_024277195.1 Verrucomicrobiota bacterium
CCTGTGTTCCGTGTGCATTTACTGGGTCAATGGTTCCAATTCACCTGCCTCTAGTCACGAAATTGTCACAACAAGTCCGTGATACAACTAATAAAGACAAGTTTACCACCTTTTCCACTACTTGTCTTCTGCTAAATTCAAGGCCAGGTGACGCACAGCAAAGAGCTCATCGCCTCCGTATCATCCACTACAGACTGCATCACCATCCCCTCAGTTTCGTTTGCGGGAAGCATAAAATAATCCCCGGCAGTGAACGAATGATCCCCACAAGAGATCTTCCCAGACACCAGCGCCATAACAAAAAAACCAGTCGGCATTCTGATCTGTTGCCCCTCCGACAGACAGATTTTCTGAATCTGAAAACCCGGCCCATCCACCCGCTCGCCCGGAGCCAGTCGGCTTTTGCCACAGCCTTCATCAGCAAAATCAATGCACTTCAGCGCCTTGTCGATATGTAGTTCGCGCTTCGGCCCGTCTGCCTCTGAACGCTTCCAATCATAAACCCGGTAGGTGGTATCGCTGTTTTCCTGAATCTCAAAAATCATCTGCCCGCCACCCAAAGCATGCACCCGTCCTGAAGGCACCCACAGACAATCCCCTTCGCTCACCGGTAACTGCCTCACACAATCAGGAGTCGTTCCCTGCTCCACCCCACCAATAAAACTCTCCCGCGTGACATCCGGCTTGAGCCCGGCAAACCACAGCGCTCCAGGATCCGCTTGCGCCGCGTACCAGAATTCCGATTTCGGCTCACCTCCCAATTCTTGCGCCAAAGCCACCGGAGGATGTACCTGAATAGAAAGATTGGTCCGGGCATCCAAAATTTTACACAACAAAGGAAAACGTTCGCTCTCGGGAGCTTCTTCTCCAAACACCTCCAAGCGGTGCTGTTTCCACAGATCCCCCAAACTCAAGCCGTCATACAGCCCCCCCAATACCACGCTCTGCGCCTCCGGTCGATCCACCACATCCCACGATTCACCAATGGCCATCGAATCATCCCCAGGCAAATCCCGCCCATACAAAGTCGCCAGAGTCCGCCCACCCCACACCCGAGTCTGATATACAGGCTGTAAGACAATAGGGTTTCTCATTCAAAATTTTTGATTTATTCGCTGAACAGCCAGAAATTGAGGTGCATTCAGTTCAAATCTGTCGCAAGATATTTCTGTAATCTAATTATATTTACAAACCAACTCTTTTGTCTAGCCCCGCGAATATTATTTGCTTGGCATCAGGCTCTAAGCTTCCCTTTCTGACAGGATGAATCGAACACCGCACAGCAACCATATATCGCCTAGTGATCGACGCCGCGCGTTCACTGCACTTGAGGCTCTTGTGATGTTATTGGCTCTTTTCATCCTGACCATGCTAGGCATCGGGCTCTGGTTAAAAAAGGATAAAGATGATAAGGACGCCAATTCGCCTGCTCCACAAAACACCCCTGACATCATCAAACCCGAAATCATCGATCCAGGCAAAGAGTCAACACCCGAAAAACCCAAAATAGAAACAGAGCAGCAGCCGGCAAGCGAAGCAGCTAAACCGAATGTGAACTCCTGATCTAACAAAATCCCGTTCAGGCAATCAAACGCCACTCAAATGCATGTCTGATGCCACCCCCACCCATCCAAATGAAGGCCTCGAAGGCCTCGAAAGCCTCAACGAGAAACAGCTGGACGAGATCGCCCGCAAGCAATTTGGCAGATTGGCTCGCCGCATACTGAAAAGCTTACTGACTTTTTCCGGTTATGCTTATATCGCTTTTTTACTCATTCTGATCACTTCCCTGCGATCAGTCGGAGAAAAAAACCTGACCCTCGCTTTTATCCTCTATCTACCACAGGTTGCCTGGTTACTTCCCATGCCCTTCTTGCTCCTGCCCGCCCTGTTGTGGCAGCGCAGGCTCTTTCTAGCTCTGGTAATCACCTCCGCAATTTTTGTCTGGTCCGTCATGGGTTATCGTTTCGGCTCAGACAAACCCATACCTCTCTCCGAGCGGGACAGCGATACATTGACCCTGGTATCCTACAATCACGGGCAACAAGGAAACCGGCGTCTTCAGCGTTTCAAAAATCTGGTCAAACCTGACATTTTGCTGATTCAAGAAGGTGGTATAAGAGCACTTTACGCTGAAGGTAGCGGTTATGATGAATTCAGCTACACCGCCGAGCAGAACGAGTTTGCCTTGCTCAGCAAACACCCAATTGTAAGCACCTCCCCAGTGGTCTTTCCCTACCCTCCTTTTACCGGCCACCGGCATACCGTCGCTACCCGCTTCGAAATCGACTGGGACGGCACCCGGATTGCCATTTACGATGTGCATCTGCCTACCCCGCGCGACATCCTGCTTTATTATCGTAGAGGAGCGTTTCTCTACGGAATCATTGGTATTCCCGGCACGCCCTTGGCCGAGAAGCGCAGAGACAACCAGCTATACTGGGACTACCGATTAGCACTTTCCGACTCACTGATCCAAGTCCTCAAAGCAGAGAAGCTACCCATGATAGTGGTTGGTGATTTTAATGCCCCACACGCAGGCTACAATCATCGCCTTTTTGATTCTTTTTTAAACGACGCCCACAAAACTTCAGGTAGTGGTTTTGGTTACACCTTCCCAGGAACCACCGGCAACCCTCTCAGCCTGGGAGGCCCATGGTTACGCCTCGACTATATTTTCTATGATAATAATTGGAAAAGCCTACGTTGCTTAGCCGAAAAGAAACGCCCCTCCCAACACCGCGCCGTCGCCGCCACCCTAAAGCTCACCCCCAAGTAGAAGGCAGCCCCCCCACGCAATACCATTACGTCCCACCCCACCGTGGAACGGATTGGCAATCCGTGTTTCTCCCCGAACCACCCCAAGACCCACGCAATGCCATTACGTGCCACAATCCCTCTTATCATCCTCGATAAACCTTCTGATAACAAAAATCCCTATACTCCCTGGGCTCCCCCTCCCCTCCCTGTTCCGCAGCGTGGGCAATATTCGCCATCTCCCGCGCCGTCACATAATGAAATTTCACCGCCGAATCCCCCTCAGCCATCTTCTTAATCGAACTGTGAAATCCTCTCATTTCCTCCCCCAACAAAGTCTCATAATTCCGCGGAATCCCCCCGTGGGTATGCAACTTGATAAAAACCCACTCAGGCTTGCCTTTGACATGAACCCCCAAATCCCGCCAAAGCTGTAACCGCACCCCACTAGGAGGATTGTTCCCCGTCAAATCAGCGTTCTCAACCCGCGGCATCACTCCCCACTTACGCCGCTTCCAATTCAGCCCCAAAGGTCCTTGCATCAAAAGCAAATGATTCGACGACTCCCTTAACTCCTCCGTCAAACCCCGCTCCATCAACACCCCTCGATCATGCGATTTAGACTGCGGTGTATCCCGAGCATAATAGATCGAATTAACCATCTTAGTCTGCGTCGGATGCGGAGCCGACGGCATGGTAAAATCCGCGTAACACCCCGTGCGTTTCAAAATACCCAACTCCTGGTCAATGCCACAGCCCTTGCCCTCTGGATGGGAATTATCCAAAGCCCAGTTACCATGAATAAAACCATAAACCACTTCGCCCTTTTCATTTCGAGACAACAAATCATGCGCCACCAGATCCTTCTTGCCCTGCTCAATCGCCGCCACCAAACCCGCCTCGTTATCATTTTCGTGATGCAAATGAATCTCCACCTCCGAGCCCGTGCGGCGGCGCAGATCCGCCAGCGGCTCTAACAAGTGACGATCATACTGCTCCACCGGATAAAAAAAAGTGTGCCGAGGATGCTTCCCATCCGCATCCTCGAACGACTCAATCAACTGTGGAAAACGCCGCTGCCACTCAGCAACCCGCTCCACCGCCCCCTGCGAATCACTGTCATGCATCGGCTCAAAGTGATCACACACCGCGATCATCACGTGGGTCACACCCGACACCCGCGGGCGACGACGGCGCATCAGATACGGCAACAACCATTGATCAAAAGCTTTATACATCACAAAATAAAATCACCAGGCACCCGCGCGACTACCGCCCTTAATCCAACGGACAAAAGCCAACACACACAAGATCTGCAAAAAAAGAAACCCACTCGATATTTTCGCCAATACCTTGAGCGGCTTCCAAAGAAAAGAAAGCTCAAACATACCCGCTATGCCCAGACTATAACACAGCACCTGCCACAAAAAAGTGAGCCAATAAAACCACCCATCATCAAACAACATCAAGTTACAAAACAAAGCCACCA
>JAJRVS010000376.1 GCA_024277195.1 Verrucomicrobiota bacterium
GAGCTCATGCACCGCTTTGTCGTATTGTGGTTTGCCGCCGAAGACGTCGTTGATGATTTCCACGGGCGTGCCCATCTGGTCGAAAGGAGTGAGCTTGAGAACTGTGGGACTCTCGATGGTGAGAACTCCTTCGTCAGCGTATTTTTCCAACAGGGCTTCGAGCACGGCGCGGGCTTGATCGCCATACTTGGTGAAGTAGTCGCGCTTTTTGACGTTTTCAGCGCGTTCCCTGCGGGTGAGCGGCTTTTGGTCGTAGGCAATGTGGCAGATGAGGTCGAAGTCGCCGTAATCCTTGCCGACTTCTTCGGCGAGCTTGGGCAGTTCGATGCCGTATTCTTCCAACTCCTTGATGATGGCAGCTTTCTTTTGCGTGCTTTGCCATTTGTTGATGAAGTCATCGAGCGAGGCGTATTCTTTGCGGATGTGCTTGCGGCTGTAGTCGCAGTAGGACTCGGTGACCATCTTGCCGCCTTCACCTCGGTATTCGACGGTTTTAGCGAGGATTTTGACGTCCACGCCGCTGACGCGGATTTTTTTACTACCGTATTCGCCGCCCGGCTCTTCTCCCACTACCTCGCCACCTGGCTCTGGCTCGGGATCTGGTGGCACCGGATCGTCGTCGTCACCCGGCTCATAGATCACGACAGGGTCGCCGTCGAAGTCGGGGTCCTTGAAGAGTTCGGTGGCATTTTAGAAGTCCATCACGGTGAAGAAGTATTTCCCGTGTTCTTCTTCGATCCGGGTGCCGCGACCCACGATCTGTTTGAAAGTGGTCATGGAGTTGATCGTCTTATCGAGCACGATGAGCTTGCAGGTCTTGGCATCGACTCCGGTGGTGAGCAGCTCAGATGTGGTGGCGATGACGGGGAACTTGGACTCGGGGTCGATGAAGTTGTCGAGCTCAGCTTTGCCTTCGACACTGTCTCCGGTGATGCGCATGACGTATTTGGGATGGTCGAGCGCTAGGTGTCCGGCGGCATTGGTGATCGCCACGCGCATGCGCTCGGCGTGGTCGATATCTTCGCAGAAGATGATCGTTTTTGCGAAGGGGTCGGTGGCGTTGAGCAGCTTCATCACGCATTTGGCGACAAGCTTGGTGCGCTGGTTGAGGATCAGGATGCGATCCATGTCCTTTTGATTGTAGGTGCGTTGTTCTATGTCCTTGCCGAGATCGTCGGTCATGCCCTCGGGCGGCGTCCACCCGATGAGGTCCTTGTCGAAATGGTAGCGCACGACTTTGTAGGGGGCGAGGAAGCCGTCTTCGATGCCTTGTTTGAGCTTGTAGGTGTAAACCGGCTCGCCAAAGTAGGTGATGTTGGAAGTGTATTTGGTCTCCTTCGGAGTAGCGGTGAGACCGATCTGGATGGCGCTGGAAAAGTAGTCGAGAATTTCACGCCAGGCGGAATCTTCGGACGCGCTGCCACGATGGCATTCGTCGATGACGATGAGGTCGAAAAAGTCGCGGGAGACGTTTTTGAAGATCTTGTCTTCTTCATCGGGACCGGTGAGGGCTTGGTAAAGGCCGAGATGCACTTCGTAGGATGGATCAATCTTACGATTTTTGATCTTGGTCATCACCGCGCCGAAGGTTTGAAGTCGTTCACCAGCGTTTGATCGACAAGGATGTTGCGATCAACGAGGAAGAGAATGCGCTTGGCTCTTTTTGCCTTCCAGAGACGCCAGATGATTTGGAAAGTGGTGTAGGTCTTGCGCGTGCCGGTGGCCATGACGAAAAGGACGCGCTTCTGACCTTTTGCCACGGCTTCGAGGGTCCGGTTGATGGCTTCGGACTGGTAATAACGAGGCGCTTTGCCGCCGGGATCCTGATAGTAGGGTTCGAGAACCAATGCCTCTTCGTCGTCCTCAATATTGCGATGTTTTTTGTAACGATCCCAAAGAACAGCGGGAGGCGGAAAGGACTCAAGAGGAAATTCGCACTCAATGTCTTCGCCAGTTTCGGGCTCTTTGTTGTGCGAAGCAAAGGCATCGCCATTAGAGCTGAAAGTGCTAGGGACTTGGAGAATATCGGAGTAGCCAAGAGCTTGCTGCATGCCGTGGCTCACTGTGTGGTTATTTTCCTTAGCCTCGACAACAGCGATCGGCACGCCAGGTTCCCATTGCAGAACATAATCGGCGAACTTCTTCTTCTTTTTGTTTCGCGAGGACATGTTGCCTCGCACAATCACAGGGCCAGGAGTAAGGGTGACTTCGCGGCGAATCTGCTTCAACTGATCCCAACCAGCATCCTTGATGGCGGGTGTGATGAAGAGGTCACAGATGTCGATCTCGCTCAGTTCCTGTTTCTCCTTTTTGGTCATGCTACAATTTGAGAAATGGAACCCATGTCGAGGTCGGTGGGGTAATTGATGCAGAATCGAAGGCGCATTGAAAATTTCGTAGATGAAGTGCCGTAATAAGCAAGATAAGAAGAAATATCTATCGAATGATCACACAATTTGCAAGCCTGTTTCCCCTCCCCATCAACAATTCTAAGAATCGATCACAACAACGATAGCCGCTTCGCTAACAACGAATCAAAATAAAACCAACTATCGCCACACCCGACCCGAATAGTTACAAATCCCCCCAATTCCTCACCTTCTCATTCTATAACCCTCCGCGCTTCACCATAGTTCTTCCATTCAACCCACCGCCCACGCTACAGCGCAATCTTCTCCCCCGCCTCATCCACTCGCACCAACGTCACCTGGTTTGAAAAAACCGGTTCGGCCGACTTTTCATGCCCCGCCGCATGGCGGCAAACCACATCAACTTGATAAGTCACCGAGGTGCGACCCACTCGGCTTTCTTTAATCGTAAACATGAGGATCGAGCCCTCCTGCACCTTGCGCCGAAACTCCACCCGCTCCATCCCTACAGTGACAAAATGGCAGTCTGGGCGATCCAAGCTGGCCGCAATCCACGCCGCCTCATCCACCCACATCAACATATACCCCCCGAACAAAAAACCATGATGATTCAAATGCTCCGGCCTAACCTGCTGTAAAGTTTCCATAATTATTTTTGTATTCCCAGCCCTCTTATCCGCGCCATCCGCGGTCTATTCTCATCTCTCTACTCGCCCATACTCGCATCCCAAGGTTCAACCTGACGCAAACCCTTGCTCTCAAGATCTGCATAACATTCTGGTAAATCAAACTTCCTCAACACCCCGGGTAAAAAAGACGCCAAGGGCCATTTGTAAAATTCAGCCTGGCTCACATCAAAATAACTTGTCAGACTATTTTTCAAAGTCACCTGCTTCACATGATCACTCAGCACTGCCGCAAAGGTGGCCGGCAACGCTCCCCACCCTTTGCCCACCAGATGCACATTTTTATATCCCCGCGCAGCCATCCAGTCCAATACCGTCAACACATCGTAGGTTCGTCCTCCGAGATAAGGTCGGTTAAACATCAGCGAATAAATCGCATACATATAATCTGCCCCATAATAAGCGTAAGGATCCGCCTGGGAAACCAGCCCCGGACGCGAGTCCCCCACCCCGCGCACATCACAGGCAAATACCCGTGTTTGCCCGCCTTCTTTTTCAATCAACTCACGCAATAAAGGTTCCTCTCTCAATTCC
>JAJRVS010000377.1 GCA_024277195.1 Verrucomicrobiota bacterium
GAAAAAAGTCTGATCAAGGAATGGATTTCCGACGGGGCTAAATATGAGATTCATTGGGCCTACCAGCCCCTGGTGAAAGCCGAGGGTAAGAACATCGATGCTTTTATTGAAGCGTCGCTGAAAAAAAAGGGGCTAACATTTTCTGCGCAGGCGGATCGGGCAACGCTTGCTCGCAGGCTTCATTTGGATCTTCTGGGGCTTCCTCCGACACCAAAGCAAGTGCAGGCTTTTGTGAATGACCAGTCAACCAAGGCTTATGAAAACCTGGTGGATCGACTGCTCGCAGATTCCGCCTACGGAGAGCGCATGGCGGTTTATTGGCTTGATCTCGTTCGTTATGCCGATACGATCGGATATCACTCCGACAACCTAATGGAGGTTTCCGCCTACCGCGATTATGTGATCAGGGCCTTCAATGAAAACTTGTCTTACAAACAGTTCACCATTGAGCAGTTGGCGGGTGATCTTCTGCCAAAATCCACACTCAATCAAAAAATCGCGTCCGCTTATAACCGTTTGCTGCAGACCACTGAAGAAGGGGGCGCTCAGGCTGCCGAATACATGGTTATCTATTCTGCTGACCGGGTGCGCAATGTTTCTAATGTGTGGCTGGGTTCAACGATGGGCTGCGCCCAGTGCCACGATCACAAATACGATCCGTTTTCGATGCGCGATTTTTATTCGATGGCTGCTTTTTTTGCTGATCTCAAAGAGAAGCCGAATGGCAAGCGTGTGCCTAATTTAAAATTGCCCACTAAGGAGGAGAATACAAACATAGCGCTTTTGAAGAAAAATCTGAGTGAAAAAACCGTGGCAAAACGTGTAGCTTCGGATCCGGTATTTGCCAAGAAGCTTGCGGCCGAGCAATCAAAATGGGAGGCTCAGATGCGGGAAAAAATTGGCAAGGGGAATTCAGAGTGGACCGTGGCAGATCCTTTGAAGCTGGTTTCATCCGGACGCCAGACATTGAGAAAACAGGATGACCTGTCAGTGCTCGCCTCCGGCAAAAATCCTGCAAAGGACAATTATACGATCACTTTGAAAGGGAAGGGCCGGGTGCGGGCTATTCGACTTGAGGCTTTGACCCATGGAACGCTTGCTAATAAAAGTTCTTCGCGGGCGAATGGAAATTTTGTGCTGACTAAGTTCAGCGTGAAACAGGGAGGCGAAACCGTCCCGATTGCTTCGGCCAAGGCGGATTATGAGCAAGACACTTGGCCCATCGCCAATACTCTGGATGGCAAGAAAAATACGGGTTGGGCGATCGATGGGCATAAAAACTCTATAGATCACGTGGCAGTTTTTGTTTTGCAGCAGCCTCTCGACCTTGGCGATGGAGGAGAGCTGATCGTTGAACTCCAGCATCAGTCCTCTCACGCCAAGCACAACATCGGACGATTTCGCCTGTCGCTTACCGATTCGAAAACGCCCACTCTGTCGGGAGGAATCAGCTTGCCGCCTGAATTGATAGTGGCGCTCAAAAAGCCTGCCGAGCAACTTGATGCCAAACAGAAAAAGGCTCTGACGGATTATTATCAGGGTATCGCACCACTGTTGGCAGATGCCCGCAAGCAAATCGCAGGATGGCAGAAGGAATTAAAAAATGTCGAAGGCAGGGTGCAGACTTTATTAGTCTCCGAAGCTCTTGCCGAACCACGTATGACCCGTATTTTGAATCGCGGCAGTTGGCTCGATAAAGAAGGCGAGATTGTGCAGCCCGCCGTGCCGGCTTTTCTGCCGATGGATAAAGGTGATGCGGTGGCGGCCGGTCAACGTGCCACACGACTTGATCTGGCTGAATGGATCATGGGTGAGAGCAATCCGTTGACCTCACGAACCTTCGCCAATCGCATGTGGAAATTGTTTTTTGGTAGCGGTATTTCCCGTGATTTGATGGATCTGGGCGGCCAGGGGAAACCACCCACCCACCCTGAGTTGCTCAACTGGCTGGCGGTGGATTTTCGTGAAAATGGCTGGGATATCAAGCATCTGGTGAAAACCATTTTGATGTCTAAAACTTACCAGCAGGTTTCGACGGTCACCCCGGAGTTGGCAAAAATAGATCCTGATAATCAACTGTGGGGGCGGCAGGGGCGGTGGCGCATCGAAGCGGAGTTTGTCCGTGACAGTGCGTTGACCATGGCAGGTTTGTTGGTCAAGCAACAGGGGGGTAAAAGTGTGAAGCCACTGCAACCGGCCGGGTATTGGCAGAATTTGAATTTCCCCAAGCGCAAATGGGAAGCCGGGCAAGGGGCGGATTTGCATCGCCGTGGTTTGTATACCTTTTGGTGTCGCTCTTTCCCCCACCCGGCGATGGTGGCCTTTGACGCACCGAGTCGCGAGGAATGTACTGCCGAGCGTCCACGGTCCAATATCCCGCAGCAGGCTTTGGTTTTGTTGAATGACCCTGTGTTTGTGGAAGCCTCGCGGGCTTTTGGTGCACGGATTGAAAAGCAAGGTGGGGATGCGCTTGAGGCTAAATTGAAATGGGCGTGGTTGTCGGCGACGGCACGACAGGCGACGAGCGAGGAGTTGGCGATTTTGAGCGAACTGTATCAGCAACAGAAGGTGCGTTATTCGACCGATCAAGCTGCGGCGAAGGGATTGTTGGGGCTTGCTGATCGACCGGTTGACCCAGCAGCGATTGGTGAGGCTGCGGCTTGGACTTCGGTGGCACGAACTATTTTTAATGCTTACGAAGTCACTTCGAGATTTTGAGGTGTGATGTTTAACTTTTATTATATGACACGGAGCAAGCGCAGCGCACATGATACAGGGCAAGCGAAGCGCTCGCCCTACAAAATTAACGATTCAAGCAGTCTGATTTTTTAATATTATGAATTTTGATCATCTTATCAATCGCCGGTCTTTTCTTGGGCAGGCCAGTGTGGGCATTGGTTCGCTGGCTTTGGCTTCCCAGTTGTTGGCGGAATCGGGGGCGGAATCCAAGTGGATGGGAGCGATCAAGCCGCATCATCCACCGCGAGCCAAGCGGGTTATTTTTCTGTGCATGGCGGGCGGGCCCTCCCACCTGGAGACGCTTGATTACAAACCCCAATTGGCCAAGATGGATGGCAAGCCAATGCCATCCTCTATCACCAAAGGCCAGCCTATTGCCCAGTTGCAAGGGAAGGAACTGAAGTGTTTCGGACCGCAACGGGAGTTCAAAGCCTACGGCAAGTCGGGGCTGATGATGGCTGATGTGTTTCCTCATATTGGCAAACATGCGGATGATCTGGCGATTATCAATTCACTGCGCACCGAGCAAATCAACCATGACCCTGCGCATACTTTCATGAATACCGGAACCCAGATTTCCGGACGTCCCTGCATGGGTTCGTGGATCAATTACGGGTTGGGCAGTGAGTCACAGGAGCTGCCCGGTTTTGTGGTACTGACTTCAGTGGGTGGAGGGCAGAGCCAACCGATTGCCGCCCGTCAGTGGCACAGTGGTTTTTTGCCGAGTCGTTTCCAGGGAGTGCAGTTTCACTCCTCCGGTGATCCAGTGCTCTATGTGGGTAATCCAAAAGGAGTCAGCCGCAAGGATCAGCGCCGAGTGGTCGATGCGGTCAACTCGCTCAATCGTCTGCGTAATAAAAAGGTGGCCGATCCGGAGATTGCGGCCAAGATCACGCAATATGAAATGGCTTTCAAAATGCAGAGCAGCGTGCCTGAACTGGTGGATGTTTCGAATGAACCTAAAAGTATACTCGATCTCTATGGCGCTAAGCCGGGAGACGGATCATTCGCCAGCAATTGTTTGTTGGCACGTCGCTTGGCTGAACGCGGGGTGCGCTTCATCCAACTTTATCATCGTGGTTGGGATCATCATGGTGGGGTGAAAAAGGGGGTCGAATCGACCGCCAAACTGGTGGATCAGGGGACGGGAGCCTTGCTTGAGGATCTTAAGCAGCGTGGCATGTTGAAAGATACTTTGGTGATCTGGGGCGGAGAGTTTGGCCGCACCCCAATGGCACAGGGCAGTGGTCGGGATCACCATATCAAGGGTTTTTCGATATGGATGGCAGGAGGGGGTATCAAAGGTGGAATTAAGTATGGATCGACCGATGATTTTGGTTATGATGCGGTCGAGGATGTGGTCAATGTGCGTGACTTGCATGCGACGATGTTGCATCAGCTGGGAATTGATCACAAACGGTTTTCATTCAAAAACCAAGGGCTCGACATGCGATTGACCGGGGTGGAACACGCGCGAGTGGTGAAGGGGATTTTGGCCTGAGTGGTTAATCCAAATCACCTTCGCGATAATAGTCAGCGGAAAAGTAAGCCCGCATGCCGAGATACATTCGATCGTTTTTGCTATTCACGGTGATTTTTTCCCCATCAAAGAGGAACTCTATGGTGCAGGCTTTGCCGTCGATGAAAGACTCTTTGTTGGAATCGATGAAAAGGGCTTTGTTTTTTCCTTCTCCGACAAAGG
Source organism: Verrucomicrobiota bacterium (assembly GCA_024277195.1). Lineage (GTDB taxonomy): Bacteria > Verrucomicrobiota > Verrucomicrobiia > Verrucomicrobiales > DEV007 > JAADHD01. The sequence continues at coordinate 4,442 of JAJRVS010000377.1, forward strand.
GAGCAAAACCTTTAATGTCACCGAGATGAAAGGTCGGCCCCCGAACCACACTGATATTAAAATCCAGTCCAGTGCTTTTTGCATCAATTCGCGTCTCCAACCAACCTCCTCTGCCATCTGTCCAGGAGCCGTCAAAGCGGTGTTGGGGGTTGCCTGACCCGTAGATTTCTAAAAAGCGGCTTTGAGCTTCAGTTAGATCGGCCATGACTTCCCAGTAATTGGCGCTTTTTTGTAGCGTTTTGATGTCATCACTTTTACCTCTTGCCATTAACTGGTATTGGTATTTTGCCATGTAATCGCGATATTCAATCCAGCTCAGCTGCCGTTTGCGCAGTTTTATTTTTTTTGCTTTTGTTAGTCGAATCATAAGGCGTGTGTACACATGATTGAGTTTGGCATCGGCCATAGTATGGCGGGCGCGAACCAGTTTGAGTTGTTCGGCGTCACTAAGTAAATGATAAGAGCCGCTGGGGTCGGGGGTGATAGTTTCACCTTTTATTTTGACCGTTATGTTAACATCACCAGATTGATCTGGCAGTTTTTCCAAGGTGAGCTTGCCAATTTCTACTGCCTCGTCACCGTTGCCTTGAAATTCTGTTAGTACCCCGTTTTTGATACCCTTGCCGGTCAAGGTTGCCGTGAAATTACGCTCTTTTGTGATCAGGGTGCAGTCGAGCTTGCCATCAGAGGACTCCCAAAGGTCAAGGCTATTGCCATTGGCTCCGATGTAACTCAGATCTCCGGCGGATGCGATGGTGCAAAGTCCAAAAGCGAGGCAAAGTGAGAGAAGGTTTGCGTGAGACATGCTTTAGCATGGTTAAGGTTGGTTCAAAAGTCAATGAAATCAGAGGGCAATACTTAGTCACTTGTAGCGCGTTTTTTCTGTAGTAGAGTGGACGCATGAAACGTCGAGAATTCCTCAATCAAGCCGCCGCCACCACTCTTCTCACCACTGTTGCCGGGTCGGTATCTATTTCCAAAGCCGTTGCCAAGCCCAATGATCGGATCAATATCGGGGTGATCGGGGTGGGCAAACAGGCTCGTTACCTGATGACGGTAGCGATGCGTTTGCCCAAGGTGCAGATCGTTGCTGTGAGCGATGTGGTGAAGGAGCGCAAGGAAGATGCGGCTCGACTCGGTACGGAATTTTACACCAAATTGCACGGTGAGGATTACAAAGGTAGCATCAGTCAGCACGATGACTTTCGGGAGATCATTGCGCGTGATGACATCGATGCGGTGATCGTTGGCACTCCGGATCACTGGCATGCGATTCCAGTGATCATGGCCGCTGATGCCAAGAAGGACATCTATTGTGAAAAACCGATCTCACTAACGATCGAAGAAGGTCGCGCGATGGTCAATGCGGTGAAACGTAACAAAGTGGTGTTTCAGACCGGCAGCATGCAGCGCAGTGAGTTTGACGGAAAATTTCGCATCGCTTGTGAGTTGGTACGCAGTGGCCGTATCGGTAAAGTTCTTAGTGTGAATGTGGGAGTGGGCGATCCCAACAAACCTTGCGATCTACCTACTCAGGATGTGCCAGCCGGGACTAACTGGGATATGTGGCAGGGACCGGTTCCAGAGCGAGGGTACAATGAGATTCTTTGTCCCAAAGGCGTGCACAATCATTTTCCGATGTGGCGTCTCTACCGTGAGTATGCCGGGGGCATGCTGGCAGACATCGGAGCGCATCATTTTGACATCGCTCAGTGGGGTTTGGGCATGGATGACACTGGACCTGTGAAGATCATCCCGCCAGCCAATGAGACTGACATGCGTGGGCTAAAATTTATTTACGCTAACGGTGTGGAGATGACTCATGGTGGCCCAGGGGGCACGACTTTCACAGGCACTAGTGGTATCGTAGCGGTGGATCGGCGAGAGTTGATCACGATCCCTAGCAACATGCAGGAGAAAAAGCCACTCGGCAAAGATGACGTGAAACTGGAAGATACTGGTGGTCAGGCTCGGGTCAGTCACATGGGAAACTGGATTTACCGGATGCAGGATCGCGGCTTACCGATCTGTCACGCAGAGATCGGTCACCGCAGTGCCTCGCTTTGTCACTTGGCAAATATTGGTTATCAGGTTCGACGTGAACTGAACTGGGATCCTAAAGCGGAACGTTTTGCCAATGATGACGCGGCTAATAAACTGCTCAGCCGTGAAATGCGCGGTGAATGGAAACTCGGCTGAGTGACCGTATAATGATTTGTTTAAATTAACAATAACTAAATAACTAACTATCAAAATGTTACGTTTTGCTATAGCCGGTTTGCGGCACGTCCATATCAATGCCTTGATTGCCGAAATCAAAGCTCACGAGCACTGTGAAATTGTTGCCATCTCGGAAGAGGATGCCGCCAGTCGGGAGGCAGCCGATGACAGTCTGGATATCAATTATCAGTCCAACTCGGAGATGATTCAAAACGCCGACTTTGATGTGCTGGCGATTGGTGATTGTTTTGGCAAACGCGGAGCCATTGCTATTGAAGGTTTGAAAAATGGCAAACATATCTTGTCGGACAAGCCACTCTGCACTTGTCTGGATGAGCTCGAGCAAATTAAGTCATTGGCGGCTGAGCGTAGCCTTTCACTAGGACTGATGCTCGACTTGCGTGATGCCGCTCCGTTTCTCAGTTTGAGGGACTTGTTGAAAAGCGGGGAGTTGGGAGAAATTAAAACGATGCACATCAACGGCATGCACCCGTTGATGTATGGGACGCGACCGTCGTGGTTTTTTGAAAAAGGATTGCATGGTGGCACTTTTAACGACATTGCTATTCATTTGGTTGATTACGTGCCTTGGCTGATCGGTGAAGATTGGAGCGAAGTTTTGTCCGCTCATAGTTGGCACAGCGCACCCAAGGATGCGCCATGGTTCATGGACTCGGCGCAGGCAATTGCAAAACTGGATAAAACCACGGTGATGATGGATGTGTCCTACTGGCTTCCGGAATCCTCTCTTTACGCTACTCCTTGTTATTGGCAGACCACGGTTTTTGGGAGCAAGGGCATGGCTTCGATCGCTTATAATCAGGATCACCTTTTGGTGATTGGGCCTGAAAATGCAAATCCTGAAAAACGTGATCTCTTGCCCGGCAACCCCGGTCAGTATTTCAGGGATTTTCTCGGAGAGTTGGATGGTAAGACGAATTTGGACGGCATCCATACCGAGTCTGTTTTGAAAGTCTCCCGGCAATCTTTGTTGTTACAAAAAATTTCCGACGCGGAAGTCAAAAGTGGCATCATGGTTTGAAGTGTTTGATCTGCTGGGCAGGTCAGATGTAGCTGGTGCGGCTGTGCGCGGTCATGGTGATGGTAGGGTGATCGCTTCGCTTGCCATAGCCTAACTTGTTTTGCAACTATCACGAGCTAGCCACCCCAGTCCTGCACCGAAACCAAAGCCAAAACAGATTCCCCAGGCAAGTTGCCCCCAGGCGGCGTGAGAGCTGGGGATCACGACATAGAAAAGCCAGTCGCCAATGAAATAGCCGATGGTGAACAGGGTGAATGCAACGCCGAGGGCTTCGGGGAAATTGCCCTTCTTTCTAAAAGTGGAGCGCATCACCAGGCAGAGTGCGGTGGTTCCAAGCAGCGCGCCAAACACTTCCCCGTGTTTGCCGTGAAGGGTGAGATAGATCAAACACCAGCCTGTGGCAAAAGCAAAAAAGGCGGCAAAAAATAGTAAGTAGCTTTTTCCCAGAGATAAGCGTGCACGGACATCGGGATACAAAGCGAGGCCGCCCAGGGCAAAAAAAGGCAGGGCGCAGGCGAGGTAAAGGCTTGTAGTTGAATTGAACCTCCCCGCGCCAAACACCCAAGGGGCGAACCCCGCCAGGCCAACTATTGAGAAGCGTAGGCCTGCCATGAGAGTGCAGGATAGGGAGGATATGGATGGAGTAGATGGCACGATCAAGCTATTGACAGCGTTCTAGCGTTCAGCTTGTTTGTAAAGCATGAAATTCCTACTGATCTTTATTTTTGCACTAGCTATCTCGCTGCTTCAAGGTTTAGCCGATGACTCCTTTATCGTCAAAGACGGGAAAGCGAATGCACAAATCGTTATCGCAGAAAAAACCCAGCGAACAACTCGACTGGCGGCGAAGGATTTGCAGGATTACCTCGAAAAAATATCTGGGGCGAAGTTGCCAATCGTCACTGAACCCAGTGATGCCGTTGAGGTGAAAATTTACGTTGGACGTAGCTCTCACACGGACAAGCTGAATATCACCGCCGACGGTTTGAAATACGGTGCTTACCGTATTGTATCAGGCGACAAGTGGTTGGTGCTGATCGGCGATGACAGCAACTTTGTTCCGCGTGAGCCCTGGCCACGAAATAACAAAGATGTGCACGGACGGGTGACAGAAGAGTGGCAAAAGATGACGGGAGAAAAGTGGGGCCATCCCTTATCACAAGTGTGGAAACGCTACAGTGGAAACAACGGCAAATTTGGAACAGCGGAGGATGACCTGGTGGATAAAAACGGCAATGTGAATGTCTGGAGCTATGATGAGCGAGGGTCGTTCAACGCGGTCAGTGGTTTTTTGCGAGGGCTAGGGGTGCGCTGGTATATGCCGGGGGAAATCGGTGAGGTCCTGCCGCAAATGAAAACCATAGCGTTGGATAAAATCGATGAAACCGTGATCCCAGATTTTGATATTCGTAATGTTCACCACCGATTTGGCATTCATGACACCGCGATGTGGGCGATGCATTTGGGTTTCCGCGCCGATTATGATTTGACTCATATCGCCCATGGTTTGGCACTGATGACCAATCATAACGAAGATATTCTCAGGGCGCATCCGAAGTGGTTCGCTCTTTACGGTGGCAAAAGGCAAAACAAACCGGAGATGAGGTATAATCACTTTTGTTATTCGAGTGATGAACTGGTTCAGGAAGCTGCTCGTTTTGCGCGTGCGCAATTTGACCATTTGGGACTGGATATGGTTTCGATCATGCCGACGGATGGTTACACCTCGATGTGTCAGTGTGAGCTGTGTGTCGGTAGGGATACACCGGAGCGCGGTTATCGAGGGCGCTTGTCGGATAATGTATGGGAATTTGTCAACCGGGTGGCAAAAGAGGTGAAAAAAACTCACCCCGACAAGATGATCTCATGCTGCGCTTATGGTTCTTACACTTTGGTGCATGAAAAAATAGCCAAGTTGGAATCGAACATTCAGGTGATCATTGTTGGCGGACGGCGGCCAACGAGTAATCAACCCGAACAGCAAAAAGAGCTGCTCAAAATTCGTCAGGAGTGGGTGGAAAAAACAGATAATCCTCTCTTGATTTACGAGAATTATCCTTTCACTGATCGTGGATGGTATCTGCCTTCCTATGTGCCTCATGCGACCGGGTCGGGTATCAACGCCACCAAAGGTATTTCGAAAGGCGAGGATGTCTGGTTGTCGATTAAATTTGATACTCAAGCTCTGGGTTACAATCACTTCCCAGTGTATTTCACTCAACGCATGTACTGGGGCGGCAAGGAAAAAGATGTGGATGCGATGTTCAATGAATATTGCGACCTTTTTTACGGGCCATCAGGCAAGGAAATGAAATCCTTCTTTGAATACTGCGAAAATAACTGGCAGAAGATGGAGAAGGACAAAAAAATAGCGGACGAGGCACTCGATCTTTTTGAATTAGCAAAAAATTCAGCCGCTGCCGATTCCATTTATGCACGGCGCATGGCGCTGGTTGATGAATACCTTGCCAAGCTCAGGGATAAGAGCAGGCAGTTGGGAGAGAAGCGTGGTCCAGTGCCGCAAATGCGCCTGGTCGCCGAAGCCAAGTCCGGGGATATCGTCTTGGATGGCAAACTGGATGAAGAGATCTGGAATAAAAGTCCTTACACTGGGCGCTTGAGGGAATTACAAACGGGTCAGTTGCCGATATTTGGCACGACTTTCAAAGCGGCTTGGGGAACTGATGGCAGTATCTATTTTGCTATTCGTTGTGATGAGCGTAGCGGAGAGCCGTTGAATGTGGGCACGACTAAAAACGGAGACCAGGCGATCTGGTATGGGGATGTGATCGAAATCCTGCTTGAGACCGATTCTCATTCATACTATCAAATCGCAATCAATCCGGC
>JAJRVS010000378.1 GCA_024277195.1 Verrucomicrobiota bacterium
GAAGCCTTAGCGAAGGAGGTCCTGACCGCCGAAGCCTTAGCGAAGGAGGTTGACCTGTCATCATATCTGTATGAAGATCGCCTTAGAAAAATGCTGACCAAACGAATCATCCCATGCCTTGACGTGACCGATGGCCGCGTCGTCAAAGGAACCAAATTCCTCGAACTGCGCGACGCCGGAGATCCGGTCGAATGCGCAGTGGAATACAACCGCCAAGGCGCCGACGAACTGGTCTTCTTAGACATCACCGCTTCGTCCGACGAACGTAATACCATGGTCGATGTGGTGCGCCAAACTGCCGAACGCTGCTTCATGCCCGTCACCGTCGGTGGCGGCATCCGCAGTGTCGAGGACATGCGCACCATGTTGCTCGCTGGAGCCGACAAAGTCGGCATCAATACCGCAGCAGTCAACAATCCCGACGTCATCTCTGCTGGAGCCGAGGCTTTCGGCCGCCAGTGCATCGTCGTCGCCATTGATGCTAAACGCAAAGCCGACGGCTCAGGCTGGCAAGTTTACACCCATGGCGGACGCAACCCCGTCGGCTTGGACGCCATCGAATGGGCCAAGGAAGTCTGGCAACGCGGCGCCGGCGAGATATTACTCACCAGCATGGACTCGGACGGCACCAAAGCCGGCTACGATCTGGAGTTGACCGCAGCCGTCAGCGGAGCCGCCGAGATACCCGTGATCGCCAGCGGTGGAGCCGGAAATGTTGATCACATGGCTGAAGTTCTGAATCAAGGCAAAGCCGACGCCGTTCTGGCAGCGAGCATATTCCATTTTGGAGAATACACCGTGGCTGACGTCAAAAAAGAGCTGGCTGACCAAGGCGTGGCGGTACGCCCCGCGCTAGTGAAATAAAGCCCCACTTTTGCTTTTACTATGAGCTCAACCATTGACCATTTAAATCAGGGTGATCTCGTCACCTCTTACCAGGATCTACCCGACGAAGCTCGACAAATCCTGCAATTACTCTCAGTTGCTATGGATGTCGGCTCGGCAAAATCCGTTGCCGAACTAGCAAAATTATCCGCCCTGCGCGCGGCTCGCTCAAAAAGAGCTTTCACCTTCATCCAGATCAAACAATCCCTGAAATTGCTCGAGGGACAAGGCTTAATCTTCCAAGCCTCCACTGGATACACGGTAGTCCCTCTCATCGCCAATCCCGTGCTCTACTTACTGGGGCAACAAGACCCTACCGCGCTCAAACGCATCGCAGATGCTGTGCGGGTAAAAACTGAGAACAGCAACCGCTTCTTTTTTGACTTTTATTCGACCGCCGACGGGCGGGTGCAAATTATGCGCAATCTACGCGTCGCTTATTTTCTCAAAGACAAAAAATCCCTGACCGAAGAGATCGACAAGCGCCAACGCTACATGGATGGTAATTTCAGCTTATGGATATTTGTTAGCCGCCCATTCATTCCTGAACTTTTTTATAACTTACCAGAGCAAATCCGTGATCCTCTTTTTTACGCGTTACACCTAGAACAATTAACCAACTTACTGCCTAGCGATCAACTTCACCACGACATAGCAAAAATTGCCCCGAGTGCTCCTATTCTGAACGCCCGCGTTGAACGCTTAATTTTCACCGGTCAACTCAAACAAGCTGAAAGCCTGGCACAAAAAACGGCCAGTAATTCAAATGCTAATATCCGCGTGGTAGGCGCGCAAATCCTCGGCTGGTTATCCTTCATCTCCAACCAAGACGACAAATCGATCAAACTCTATGAACTGGCTTTTTCCGAGAGCAAAAGTGATAACCGCCAGCGCAAAAAATTCCCTTTTGGTTTGTCCGGCCTCTTTTTCATTCTCGCCCTGTGCCGCCGCGGCACCGCCGCCGATCTCAAACGAGCAGGCACCCTGGTCAAGTGGGGAGAGGAACTGGCACCAGATGAAATCCTTAATTTCATGGTCACTCTGGGTGCCCTGGTTAGCTTCAAACTTGGCGAAGAATCAAATGCGGACATGACACTTAGTGAAGTGGATGTTTTTCTCGATCTCGACGGAAACGGCATCGCCTTCCTCCAATTGATCCACCTTTATATCACCCGCTGGATCAAACCGGAAGACTGCAACAGCTCGGAATCAGTTGAAAAACTACGCGATATCGTCAAAATTTGCGAACAGAACAACTATCAATGGATCGAAACCCTTGCTATCGACCTGCTGCTGGAACTCGATAAAAAAAGCAAAGCCCAATGGGGCAAGCGCCTCAAGAAACTAAAAGAAGGCATCGACCTGCCCTGTCATTCCATCCTTTCACTCGCACCCTACCAAGAAAAGTGGGAACGGTCTCTCAATGCACTCGAACTGCTCGCCGGATCCTCCTCGGCAAAAAACAAATCAGCTTCAGCTCCCGCTGAAAAAGTCCATATGTGGGCTCTCGAAACCTACGAGTCGCAAAACTACTCCCATTTAGATGAAGAACTGCCCGGAACCTCGCTTGGCTGGAATCTCACTCCATTGGAACAAAGCCGCCTCAAATCGGGGAAAATGGGGAAAATCAAACGTGTTGCCCTTTCCCGGCTGGCAAATAGCGCAGGCAAGCTCGGCCATTTGACCGAGCAAGACCGCGCCGCCTGCCAATTCATCCGCAGCACTCACTCGCGCTGGGGCGGCACCGATTACTACATAGAAAGCTCCAAAGCTCTGTTGACACTGGTCGGACATCCTCATCTTTTCACGGACGATAGCGCAAGCCTACCTCTCGAACTCGTTCTAAAACAACCAGAACTCTCGCTCTCGAAAGTGGGTTCTACAAAAATAAAAATACAACTGTTACCTGAAGCCAATTATTCGACCACTCATATCCATCTCGTTCAGGATACTCCCACCCGCCTAGTCCTGATCCCGATTGAAAGCGCGCACCAAAAAATATTTTCCATCATTAGTGCCGACGGACTGGTATTGCCAAAATCCTCGATCGACCGGGCCCTGGAATCACTCGCCGCGCTCTCTTCCAGCGTGCGGGTCCAATCCCAGGTCTCCAGCGACAAAATCACCGCCGCCGATACCATCAAAGCCAACAGCACCCCCGTGCTGCACCTCTTTCCGCAACGAGACGGCCTGATCGCTGAACTTTACGTACAGCCCATACAGCCCGATGGCGACCATTTCTACCCTGGCAAAGGCGGCAAAGTCATTTTTGGCCGAGACAAAAACGGCAACCTTCAAACCACCCGTGATTTCTCTACTGAAATCAAAACAGCAAACAAGCTCATCACCCAGTGCGCCAGCCTGAATAATTTCCAGTCCCCCGACACCCCTTACACGTGGAGTTTTGACGATCCAGAATCCAGCCTCGATCTGTTGGTCGATTTACAAGAGCTACCCGACGGCACCATCCAAGTGTTGTGGCCAAAAGGGGAAGCATTCAACCTGCGAGCCGTCATCGGATCCTCTAACTTTAATTTGTCGTTAAAAAAACAAGAGAACAACTGGTTGGAAGCCTCAGGCAAACTGAAAGTCGACAAAGATCTTGTTCTTAGTATGAAAGAAATCATGCTGCTGCTCGAGGAACAAGCAGGGCAGAAATTCATCCAACTCAAAAGCGGTCAGTTCCTCGCTTTGGGCAAAACTTTCCGTCAAAAACTCGACGACCTGCGCCTGCTCTCCACCGCGTCAAAAAACAATGCCCGCACCATTCACCCGCTCGCCGCTCTTGCGCTCGAAGATCTGGCTGACGATGAAAACAATACTTGCAATGCCGAGTGGAAAAAACATCTCAAGCAGCTCAAAAAAATCAAAAGCTTTGAGGCTAAGCTGCCCAGCACTCTGCAAGCCGAGCTCCGCCCCTACCAGCTTGAAGGTTTTCAGTGGCTCGCCCGCCTCGCCGAATGGGGCGCTGGAGCCTGCCTCGCCGACGACATGGGATTGGGAAAAACCGTGCAAGCTCTCGCCCTCTTATTACACCGGGCGAAAGGCGGCCCGGCGCTGATCGTAGCTCCCACCTCGGTGGCCGCCAACTGGGTCAACGAAACCCTCAAATTCGCCCCGACCCTCAACCCTCTCCGTTTTGCAGGGAAACAAAACGCCCAACTGCTGAAAAATCTCAAAGCCCGTGACATGGTGATCACCACCTACGGCATGCTGCAGCAAGAAGACAGCCCTCTGCTCAATATCGACTGGCACAGCGTGGTGCTCGACGAAGCACAAGCAATCAAAAATCGCAGCACCAAACGCGCTAAGGCTGCCAAAAACCTCAAAGCCGCTTTTCGCATCGTCACCACTGGCACGCCAATTGAAAACCACCTTGGGGAACTGCACAGCCTGTTCGATTTCATCAATCCTGGTTTACTGGGCAGCGCCGACCACTTCCGCAAACGTTTTGCCGAACCCATCGAATTGCATAACCATGTAATCGTCCGCAACAGCCTGCGTCGAGTCGTCAGCCCCTTTATTCTACGCCGACTCAAAACCGAAGTTCTGCAGGATCTGCCCGCGCGCACCGAAATCACCCTCGATGTTGAGATGAGCCAGGAAGAATCCGCCTTTTACGAAGCTCTGCGCCAAAACGCCGTCGAAACTCTAGCCGGCGAAACCCCTGAACCAAAAAATGCCGGCGAAAAATCATTCCAGATCTTTGCCGCAATCACCCGCCTGCGACAGGCTTGCTGCAACCCGGCCCTGGTGCAAAAATCCGGCGCGCCTGAGAGCAGTAAACTCCAGGTTTTCACCGACACCGTCACTGAGATCCTTGAAGGCAATCACAAAGTGCTGGTCTTCAGTCAGTTTGTCTCCCATCTCGCCATCCTCAAAAAACGGCTCGAAAAACTCGGCATATCCTACCAATACCTCGATGGCTCTATCCCCGTGAAAAAACGCCAGAAATCCATCGATGATTTCCAAAACGGTGAAGGCGACGTTTTTCTCATCTCACTCAAAGCCGGCGGCTCCGGGCTCAACCTGACCGCAGCCGACTACGTCATCCACATGGATCCCTGGTGGAACCCCGCCGTCGAAGACCAAGCCTCGGACCGCGCCCACCGCATCGGCCAACAGCGTCCCGTCACCATCTACCGACTAGTCACCAAAAACACCATTGAAGAAAAAATCGTCGCCTTGCATCACCAAAAACGCGACCTCGCCGATTCGCTACTGGCTGGCACCGATCAGGCCGCGCGATTGTCCGCCGAAGATATGCTCAAGCTGATTCAAGAAGCCTGATGCACACCTACCTCTCAGCTGGCTCTTCAATCTTGGTCTGGTTTTCACGCCGCCAGTTTTCCAATATTTTACGCATTTTTTCCTGCTGCTGCTCAGTGAGGAACGCATCAATCCGTGGCAGGTATTCCTTCTCCATCACCACCTCGCTTCCTTTCAAGTAATCCCGCCGCAGCTCCCAGCGGCGATCCAGAAACTCGTTGATCACAGGACGAACCTGCTCCCTTTGCTCGTCCGTCATTTCAAGTTTATTGGCAAGATGATCAGCAATGAATTTCTTCGACGCCTCGGACTTCCATCCTTCTGAAAGCGGCACAACGACTCCTATTAGAATCAACAGGGAAACTGCACCAAGCACAAAACCCATTCCAAAAATGGTAATGACGCCACAACCCGCTTTAAGTTTTGTTTTTTTACCGCTCATTAAAAAGGATTGTAGGGCAAATAGCCGGTCACATGATTCACAAAAGAATGCGCATCGGCAGGGATCGAAAACCCAAACCAGAACACACAAAGCAATACCGCCGCCGCCACCACCGGAGTCAAGCCTGCTGCACTCCGCCATATCCACGATGAAAACACCGTAAGGAAAGCCCCGGCATCCCCATATTCTGCCAAGCTGCCATAATCCCCCTCACGCAATTGCGCAATATGCGCCATCACCCGGGTGTCAAAACCAAACTCGGCCCGCGAGGTGTCCTCTCGATAGGCTCGCGCCTGCTCCATGACTTGATCAAATGTGTCTTTATTTTTCTCTTTCATGATTGTTACTCCCAATCCTATTCACCACCCTGTTTTTTGAAAATATCGCGCATTTTATTTCTCGCCCGATAGGCCCGCACCTTCACATTGGATTCACTCCAACCCGTCAGACCGGCCACTTCCTTCACGCTTTTTTCTTCCAACTCCATTAATGTGATCACCAATTGTTCTTTTTCGTTCAGTTTTGTCATCAAATTCTGCACCACTTCCCATGCTTCCCGCTGCCGCCGCTGACGTTCTTCAGCAGCGTCCCCGGAGAACATGCCGTCCCCCGACATCGAAACCGAAGGAATCTCATCAACCAGCACTTCGCGCTCGCGACGTTTGCGATGTTTGCGTAGAAAATCATAACAAGTTCGAACCGTCACCGTCATCAACCAGTGCTCAAAAGGAGCGTCCGCCCGATACGTTTTCAGCCCTTTCCATAATCGAATAAAAATGTCCTGTGCCAAATCCTCCAATTCCGCCGCATTACGTGCGTAACGGGAAGCAGTTGAAAACACCCGCGAGCGATAGCGATCGACCAACACAGCATACGCTGCATCGTTTCCTGCCAATACCTGCTTGACCAGTTCTCCATCCTCTTGCTCCGGCACTCTTGTTTTTTAATTGATTCTACATGGTTCTGGCAAGCAGATCCCTCCTTTCCATCCAAATAGACGCGATAAAAATCCTAGCGGTTACAAAAAAACCTAATACCAGCAAAAATACCCCGCCCTTCATTCACCAACTGGTCGCCCAGATCGGATCAATCCCTTCCCCAAATCCCGCAGCACCCGCAGTTCCCCCCACTGCGCCCCACGCATCTTCCGTCCACCATCCTTCCGTCGCTCTCCAAAACACTCCCGCCGCCCCGCAAAAAACTCATCCACAAATCCCTGACTCCCCAACACCGCCCC
>JAJRVS010000379.1 GCA_024277195.1 Verrucomicrobiota bacterium
ACCGCGTCTTTGCCATGGGCGAGGCCCATGACGTAGCCGATCACTAGGCAACCGATGATGTTGACGGCATAGATGCCAAAAGGAAAGCGGTGGATCAACCAGCGATCAATGGACTGAGCGATCAACCAGCGACTGGTTGCGCCGAGAAATCCGCCGAGGCCAACTAGAAGAAATGCTTTCATTCTATCTCCTAACCTCTAACTCCTTACTTCTATTTCCGTCGCCGCAGCTCATGGGTTCAAGGGAGACAGGGATTTGGCGAGGAACTTGCCGTTTTTACGGATCAGTTTGCCGTCGAAATAGATCTCGCCGCCACCGTAGTCGGGGCGTTGGATGTTGACCATGTCCCAGTGGATCTGTGAGCGGTTGCCGTTATCGGCTACGCCTTCGTAAGCCTGGCCTGCGGCCATGTGAAAAGAGCCGCCGATTTTTTCATCAAAGAGGATGTCGCGCATCGGGTGCTTGATCTGATTGTTGAAGCCGAGGGCAAATTCGCCGATGTAACGAGCGCCGGGGTCGGAGTCGAAAATCTTGTTGATGGCCTTGGTTTTGCTGCCCGCATGAGCTTCGACAATTTTACCCTTTTCAAATTCGAGGCAAATATTGTCAAAGGCAATGCCTTGGTAAACGGTGGGCGCATTGAAAGTGACCTTGCCTTCGATGGAGTCTTTGACTGGCGATGAAAAAACTTCGCCGTCGGGGATATTGTGGGTGCCTCCGGCGATCAGGGACTCCAGACCGTCCATGCTGAAATGCAGGTGGGTGCCAGGGCCTTTGACTTGGACCTCCCTGGTCTTATCCATCAAGCGTTTGAGTGCTTTCATCGCGGGCTGCAATTTGGCGTAATCGAGCAGGCAGACTTTGAAGTAGAAATCTTCGAAGGCCTCGGTGGACATATTAGCCTGTTGCGCCATTGAGGCAGTCGGCCAGCGCAGCACACACCAGCGGGTCTGGTTGACTCGGTAGTTTTGCACCGCGCGCATTTTTGTGGCGATGATTTTCATCCGTGCAGCGGGCACGTCTGAGAGTTCGTTGATGTTGTCGGCACCACGCAGGGCGATGTAGACGTCCATCGACTTCATCTGAGCCATTGCGAGCTTGGAGCTGATAGTGACTTGATCTTCATTGACCCCAATCGCCATTTCGCGGGACAGGCGTGAGTGATTGATATTGATGAAGGGGATGCCGCCGACGGCGCGGGTTTCGCGGATCAGGGCGAGGCCGATGGAGTCGGGCACGTCGTAGAGGTCGATGAGGACTTTTTCTCCTCGTTTGATTTTTGTCGAATAACGGACAAGCTGTTTGGCGAGTTGGTCAATACGTGGATCGTGCATGGTTTTATTTTGCGATTGATTGCTTGAAAATGATGCTGGTGGGTATGAATACACTGCTTAGACGATTCTATGAAGGAAAATAATTACGTTTCTGACCTGAAGCAACTGTCCGAGTGGCGGGATGAGCTCGCGGCTGGGGGAAGTCGGGTGGTTTTGACCAATGGTTGTTTTGATTTGCTGCATGCGGGGCATGTGCGCTATTTGAAGGAGGCGCGGGCTTTGGGCGACGCTTTGGTGGTGGCGGTCAACTCGGATGCTTCGGTGAGAGCATTGAAGGGGGAGGGGCGTCCGGTGCACAGCGCGGAAGACCGTGCGGAAATTCTGTGCGCATTGGAAGCGGTGGACCGGGTGGTGGTATTTGACCAAGCTCGGGTGACTGGAGTGATCGAAGCGCTGCGTCCGCATTTGTATGCCAAGGGAGGGGATTACACCATAGAGAGTTTGAACGCTGAGGAGCGGGGGGCATTGGAGCAAGTGGGGGCGGAGATTTGTATCTTGTCCTTGGTGCCGGGGCGATCCACCAGTGAGACTTTGAAAAATCTGGAGCAGAGTGGGGGCGATGGTGGTGCTGCTGAGGTGAAACCGAAATTGGGAGTGCTGGGTTCGGGTAAGGGTTCGAATTTGAAGGCGATTTTTGAGAAGATCGAGGCGGGTCAATTAGACGCCGAGGTGGCGGTGGTGATTTCAGATGTGGAGGGAGCTGGTATATTGGATTTGGCTAGAGAGCAGGGTGTGGCGGCGATTCGGATTGATCCCGGTAGTGAAAAAGGGGGGCGATTGAGTGAGGGGGCGGTCAAAGAGATCACCGATCGGTTGAAGGCGGCGGGGGTGGATTTGGTGGTGCTGGCAGGGTTTATGAAAATCGTGCGAGGGGGGTTGTTGGAGGAGTTTTCTGATAGGATGCTGAATATTCATCCGTCTTTGCTGCCGAAGTATAAAGGTTTGGCCGCATGGAAGCGGGCACTGGAGGCAGGAGAGCAGGAGGCGGGTTGCACGGTGCACCGGGTTTCGGCGGGGGTGGATTCGGGAGAGATCCTGGGGCAGGCCAGGGTGCCTATATTGGAGGGAGATGGGGAGGATGAGCTGCACGCGAGGATTCAGCAACAGGAGCATGAATTGTATTCACGGGTGATTGCGGAGGTTTTGACGAATGATGCCTAGCCATGGCCGTGGGTTTCCACGCCACTAATCCACATTTGTCAAGATTTGTTGCCTGACCCCTAATTTGTGACCCCTAATTTGATCGACGCAGTTTTTTGAGAAAGTTACTTGCTGGATTGTGATGAATAATTTATCAAATAGATATGAGTGAGGATGCCAACGAAAAAAAGCTGTCGGAGGATGGTGCGAATGACGAAGAGGTGAAAGCGGGTGAGGAGGCGACTCCGCCACCGATGGATATAGAGGTGGAGGAAATCGAAGTGGAATCGGTGGGGGCGGACGAGGGGCCGGCGGACGATTCCCCTGAATCGGATGAGACGGCTTCGGGTTTGTTGGGGAAAGGGAAATTGTCTAAAAAAGATGACAGGACTTTTGGTATGTTGGCGCATCTGCTAGGTGCTTTTACTGCATTCATTGGGCCTTTGGTTATTTGGATGATTAAAAAAGAAGATAGTCCTTTTGTCGATGATCAGGGAAAAGAGGCGGTGAATTTTCAGATCACGCTCGCTCTTGGTTATTTGGTTGCGATGGTGCTTGGTGCGGTTCCGTTAGTGGGGTGTTTTGCTGTATTTTTGTTCCCTGCGTTGTGGGTAGCTGGGGTGGTTTTTTCCATAATAGGTTGCTTGAAGGCGAATGAGGGAGAGCTTTATCGTTACCCTTACACTTTGCGATTGATTAAATAGGAAGCGTTTTCCAATTTCCGATGTCCTATCAACATCGGAGGTGAAGGGCATATATAACGATGGCATCTATTTTAACCGGGTTGAACCCGGCTCAAGACGCGGCGGTCAAGCAGATGCGTGGACCGGTTCTTATTCTGGCGGGCGCGGGTACTGGCAAGACGCGGGTGATCACGGCGCGCATTGCCTACATGTTGAAGCAGGGGGTATCGCCGGATAAAATCCTGGCGGTGACTTTCACTAATAAAGCTGCAGCGGAGATGCGTGAGCGGGTGGCGGGTGCGGTGCCGAAGGCGGCGGCGAAGAAGGTGACGGTTTCGACTTTCCATTCGATGTGCGTGCGTATTTTGCGGGAATCGATCACGGTTCTCGGTTACAAAAAAAACTTCACCATTTATGATACCTCGGATCAAGTGGGTTTGATTCGCCGCATCATTGTGCGCAAGGCGGCGGGGGATGAAAAGCTTGAGCCCAAGGTGGCGCAGGGTTTAATCAGTTCAGCTAAGAATAAAGGGGTGCCGGTATCGGATAAAGCGGACTCGCTGATCGCGGAAGTTTATCGTGCCTATCAAGCGGAGTTGAAACAACTGAATGCGGTTGATTTTGA
>JAJRVS010000380.1 GCA_024277195.1 Verrucomicrobiota bacterium
TGGCATCACGCACATGAGCATATTGAAGATTGGGCAGAATCCCTGGCTTTGATGAAACCGTATTTGTGGTGTCTCAATCTCAACGGGATGAATAACAAGGCGCAGCCGAAAATCGTGCCTTTGGCACAGGGGCAACATGAATTGGAGATGTTGAAAACCCTGGTTGAAAGCGGCTATCAAGGGCCGGTTGGTATTCTTGATCACCAGAACCAGTTGGATGCCAAAGAAAGTCTGCAGGACAACTTGAAGGGTTTGCTGTGGTTGAAAAAAGAGCTGGTGAAGCCTGGCTCCGGGGGTGCAAAACCAGTTCCTCAAGCCAAGCCGCTGGTCAGTAAAGTGGTGAATTTAAGCTCAGCAAAAAATCTTACTATAGATCGCGCACCGCTTGAGCCTGAGAACAATCCTTATTGGCAGGAAAATATCAATCGTGACCGAGCGTATGATTTTTATGCCAAACAAGCCTTGTTGTATGGAAAAATGATAGCGGATAAAATTCCGGATACCCTGCCAGCGTTTCCCGGGCTTGATGGAGGTCAGTATGGACACTGGGGCAATCAGAATGATGCCGACACCTGGAAAGATGGGAGGGTGAGGGAGATGGATCATGGTTCGATGGTCAGTGGTGTGTTTCGCGGTGGAGGCAAAACCATACGGCGTGCGGTCAGCGTCAGTATTGGCAAGGGATACAATGCCGTTTTTGATCAAGATTCGTTGCGTTTCGAGCTTGCCTGGCGTGGAGACTTGGTCAAATGGTCTGACGTGCGGCGGGGTTTTATGCACGGAATTCCGATGGGGAAAGGACAGCTGGTAAGTTTGGCTCAGGGCGAGCCGCCGGCAAAAGGCGCAACTTATCTAGGACTGTATCGACGGGCAGGAAAAGTGATTTTTTGTTACTTGGAAAATGGGCGTAAAATATACCGTTGCGCTTCGGTCAATGATGGGAAAGTGGAGGTGAAGAATCTTGAGCTTCCCGATCTGTCCACACAGCAGCAATGGGCGGAGCGGGTCAAAATGCAGGGTCGTCTTGGCCAGGGACAACCCTACGCTATTGATACGCTGACCTTGCCTTACGATAATCCGTGGAAAGCTTTATTTTTTGTCAGCGGGGTGGATTTTATATCAAAAAACCGGCTAACCCTGTGCACTATGCACGGTGATGTGTGGATAGCGGATGTCTCTGGTGATGATTTGAAAGAGATCACTTGGAAACGTTATGCAGCAGGTTTGCATCAGCCCCTTGGTTTGAAGGTAGTGGATGGAGTGATTCATGTCAGGTGCCGTGATCAAATTGTGGCCTTGCATGATCTCAACGCCGATGATGAAGCTGATTTTTATGAGTGCGTTTCTAGTGCTCAAGAGACTGGTGCGGGTGGCCATGAGTTTATTACAGGTTTGCAGCGTGACCTGCAAGGTCGCTGGTATTTTGCTTCAGGAAATCAAGGTTTGTGCCGAGTATCAGTTGATGGCAAAAAACTGGAAGTATTGGCGACAGGATTCCGCAACCCCAACGGCTTGGGAATCAATGCGGACGGCAGTGTGATTCTGACCAGTGTGCAGGAAGGTAATTGGACGCCGGCGAGTGCGGTGTGTGATGTGATCAAGGGCGAGCACTATGGTGCAGGTGGGCCTAAAAGTGGCAATCCGGGTTACAGGCTACCGATGTTGTATCTGCCCCGTGGCTTGGATAACTCTAGCGGCGGGCAGACTCACATTGATAGTGATCGCTGGGGGCCAGTGAAAGGAAATTGGCTGCATTTTTCCAGTGGTTTCTGTAAGTCCTTTTTGCTTTTGCGGGAAGTGATCGACGGTCAGTCTCAGGCGGCGGCTATTCCTCTGCCCGGCTCTTTTGTATCAGGTAGTCATCGCGGACGCTTTTCCCCCTATGACGGGCAGCTTTATGTTGCTAGCGCCCAGGGATGGGGGAATTACGGAGTGAAAGACGGGGGGCTGGAACGGGTGCGTTTTGTCGGCGGAGCTTATCCCTATCCGATCAAATTTGAAACTCGTGATAACGGCATTTTGTTGAGTTTTTCCGAGGTTCAAAAAAAGGAAATTCTGGATGCGAGCAAGTGGTTTGCCCAGCAATGGAATTATGGTTACTCTGCTGCTTACGGATCGCCTGAATACTCGGTGAAAGATGTGAACCTTGCAGGTCACAATCGTTTGAAAATTCGTTCAGTACATGGATTGGAGGGGCGCAAGCAGGTGTTTATTGAGATTCCACAGCTTCAAGTGGTCAATCAATTACATTTGCATTATGCCGGCACCCCACGGGTCGAAGTATTTGCGACTTTGCATCGATTGGGCAAGGCCTTCACCGATTTCCCCAGATATCAGAAGATCAAAAAACAAACATTGGCGGTGCTGCCGCAAATCAGCGAGTCAACTGATCCCGAGCAATTGATCAAGGCTTGTTTGGTTTGCCACCATCCTACGATTCGTGTGGTTGGGCCACCTTTTTCAGAAATTCGCAAACGCTACGCTAATAATCCTGAAGGCATCGTCCAATGGGCGATGCAACCGAAAAATAAAAATCCCAACCTGCCTCCAATGCCGTCGTTTGAATTTCTTGGAAAGGAAAAGTTGAAGATCATTGCTGAAAAGATACTTTCTGGAGGGGATTAGTGTGTGTGGATAGTTTCAACTTCATATTATTAATGATGAAGATTTGATCGATGGCATTAGCGGGAGTGAGTTTCTTTAATTTCCCATATCCGCATAGTAAATTTTCGTCTTCAAGGGCTGCCCCCTCAGATTTTTCGTTTTCAAAGACCGGTGCGGAGCGTATTCAAACACGTCATATGTGCAATCTGTCACAAACCTTCTTCATCGGCGATTGAAAAATCACCATTCCCATGGCATCATTTTATTATGCGCGACACTCTTACCCGTTTAAAACAGCGAATCGAAAGCAGCGATTCCCTCAATCAAGATGATCAACAGACTCTGCTCAGTCTGATCGGGGAACTCGAATTCGAAGCCGACGATCTTCAACAACACCCGGCATCCGGAAAAGTTTGCGAATCAATCGATGCTGCCGGGGCTGCCAGTGAGGAGAGCGGAGATGATGATGACGGCGTCGGCCTCCTGGAAACACTCCAGCCTTTCCATCCAAGAAATCGAAGCGTCTCATCCGCGGGCTGCCGGCACCTTCGCCCGCATGGGGAATATTCTCGGTCGAATGGGAATTTGAGCATGCTTGGCATACCCAAACCATGGCAGTCACTCGTTTTACGATGAACACAACCGACGATTTTCTCGAATACTGCGAGTATGGAAAGCTTGAGGAACTAGACGAGCTCCTTTCCTCTCGTGAAGTGAACGTGGATGCTCGGGGCGACGAGGGGTGTACCGGATTGCAGCTCGCTGTTGGCGAGAGATATCGAGATGTTGTGAACCTGCTCCTGAAGCATAAGCCCGATCTTTCCATCAAGGATAACGAGGGTTTTGCAGTGTTTCACTGGGCGATATTCTCCGGCGAACGCTACTACTTGGATCTGTTTTATAATGACAAGTCCGACATCGAAGACCTCGCCAATTGCGGTAGTTACCCTGTCCATTTGAGCGTTATCCACAGAGCGCAAAGATCGTTAAGTTGGTTGGTGGAAAAAGGCGCTAATCTGAACGCAAAAGACAGTGATGGCTACACCGCGTTGCATCTATCAGCTCTCGGCAACCTCGTCGACTACGGAAAAATATTACTCACAAGTAATGCGTCAACTGACATAAAGAATAACGCCGGGGAGACGCCGATTGAGACCGCCTTACGATCTCAATCTGATGAGTTCGTTGTGTTGATGGAAGCCCATAATAAGTCTACACTGAAGCACTGAGTCACTCCGCATTATTTAGAGCATGTCAGAGGGGTCTGAGGGGTCAGTTCTTGAAAACAAAGAATTTACTACACTGGGAGGAAAATTGGTGAAGGTGGATTTCTTTGATTCTGATAATTCTCGAATTTAGGTAATGCCCCCACTTCTTTGAACTGGATTAACCCCTTCCTCCCCTCTTGACCATCTCCAACCCGGTCGGCAACGAAACTTTCTTCGCCGAGGCTACGGCGGGCAGGAGGGCCGGGAGGAAAAAAAGCAAATTCCTAGCAACTAAAATCCTTTCCCTTCTCTCTTAATCTAAAAAAAACGGGCAATTTCTCTGCTCGCGGGAGTGTCTTCATAGAGGCAACTCGATGAGCCGCCTGTTATCATTGGTTCACCAGCCGGTGTCTGTTGCAAAGTCTGATCAAAAATAAAAAATAAACTCAAAAATGACAATAGGACAGCACTGGAAAATCACAATAATGGCAATAACGATTGGAGTATTGACACCTTCTATCGCTACAAGTTTCGCTCAAGAGGGAGGAATCATCGACGATAGTGCGAGCCCTCATAGCAAGCTGCACA
>JAJRVS010000381.1 GCA_024277195.1 Verrucomicrobiota bacterium
AACTCCCTCCCAGTGGCAAGGCATGCCAATCGAAGTCCCACAAAAATCCGCCACTGCGTGGATCCACGACTTCAACAGCCCCGAACTCAGCTCGCTGGTGACCCAAGCCGTAGACAAAAATTACCAACTGCTTGCTGCCTCAGCACGAGTGCGTTCCGCAGGTGCGCGAGTACGCATCAGCGGAGCCGACCGCTACCCACAACTTTCCCTCGGACAAAATTCCAGCCGCTCCCAACGGCTACGTGGTGCTCGTTTCCAAAAAACAACCTCCAATCAATTCCTGCTCAGCGGTGACATCTCCTGGGAAACCGACCTCTGGGGGCGTCTGCGCGATCAGCAACAAGCCTCGCTCGACCAACTCGCGGCCTCCTCCTCCGACTACCAAGCCAGCCGCTTGTCACTCGCCGCCGATGTGATCAAAACCACCCTCGATCTGGTCGAGTTCCGAATGCAAACCGAACTCAGCCGCCAAACTCTCAAAAGCCTGCAGACCAACCTCGCCATCCTCGATGCCAAACTCGAAGCCGGCGACGTCAATGACCGCACCGCCCTCGAGATCAGTCTCAGTCGCTCTGATGTTGCCCGCGCCAAAGCCTCCATCGCTCAACAACAACGCGACGGTGATGGTGCCAAACGCCGACTCGAAACCCTGCTCGGCCATTACCCCGCTGGCAAGATCGCAGCCCTGCGTCGATTCCCCACCGTCAAACGCTCGGTACCGGTCGGACTGCCCTCAGAGCTACTACTGCGCCGCCCCGACATTGTCGCCGCCGAGCACCGCGTCGATGCCGCTCTCAAAAATCTCTCCGCTTCACGCAAAGCCCTGCTGCCCTCCTTGCGCATCACCGCAGGCGGCGGCACCAGCACCACCCAATCCTTCCAGGACGTCTTTGATCCCCAGGCTCTGGTATGGAACATCGGTTACGGCCTCAGCCAACCGCTGTTCGAAGGCGGACGCCTGCGCGGTAACATCGAGCTCTCCAGCGCCCAACGTGACGAACTCGCCGCCCAATACGCCGACACCGCGCTCAACGCCTTCCGCGAAGTAGAAACCTCGCTCGCTGCCGAAGCCTTTTTCAAACAACAGGAAAGCCACCTCGAAGACGCCTCCAAAGAAGCCCTGCTCGCCGAGGAACTTTCCCTCGCCCAATACGAACGCGGCCTGGTGGACATCATCACCGTACTGGAGTCCCAACGCCGCGCCTTTGACTCGCGCAGCACTCTGCTCACCATCAAAAACCAACGTCTGCAAAACCGGGTCGACCTTTATCTTGCCCTGGGCGGAGATTTCGACCACTCCCCCGACGTCCAGACCTCACCGCTGCAAAAACCGCCACGATGAAAACTTTTTTCCGTTTCCTGCTTCCCCTTCTGATGCTCGGCATGGCGATCAGCGGCTACCGCTATCTGATCGCCAGCAAACCCGAGCCACGCCAGCACACCATGCCACCAGTGATCACCAAAGTCGAAGCCACCCGACTTAAAGTGCAAAGCTATCAAGTGATGCTCGAAAGCCGTGGCACCGTGCGCCCTCGAACCGAAACCACTCTCATTCCCGAAGTGGCCGGCACCATCATCGAAATGTCCCCCTCATTCCGTGAAGGCGGATTTTTTGAAAAAGGCGAGCTGCTACTGAAAATTGATCCACTTAATTACGAAACCGCCATCACCATCAGCAAAGCGGCTCTCGCTCAAGCAAAAACCGTCATCGAAGAGGAAAAAGCCCGCGCCGTGCAAGCCGTAGAAAACTGGAAACGACTAGGCAAAACCGGCCAACCCGGTGATTTGGTCCTGCGCAAACCCCAACTCGCTGAAGCCGCCGCCCGCGTCGCCTCCAGCCAAGCGGGTGTCATTCGTGCGGAGCGTGATCTGGAGCGGACCCAAATCCGCGCCCCCTACGCCGGACGAATCTTAACCAAAGAAGTAGATATCGGCCAATACGTCGGCCCCGCCACTACCCTCGGCCGCTGTTACGCCGTGGACTACGTTGAGATCCGACTGCCCCTGACCAATCGCCAACTCGCTTTCATCGACTTGCCCGAAGCCTACCGTGGTCAAAACTCCGCTGAAGAAAAAAAGGCCCTTTCATCTGTCACCTTGAAAGGCACCATCGGAGCACAAACCGCCGAATGGAGCGGCCGAATCGTGCGAGTCGAAGGCGCCATTGATCAGCGCTCGCGGCAACTTTTTGTCGTCGCCCAAGTCGATGACCCTTACAAAAAAGACAACAAAAATCGCCCGCCACTCAAAATAGGCCTCTTTGTCCACGCCACTATCAAAGCCAAAGTCCTCGACCAAGTTTACATCCTGCCACGCAAAGCAGTGCGAGCCGGCAACGAAGTCATCCTGATCGATCAACAAAACCGCATCCGACGACAAAAAACCCAGCCCATCTGGTCAGACCAAAACTCAGTCATTATCCCCGCTACTAAAGGCAGTGGCCTCGAAAGCGGACAGATCATCTGCCTCACCCCACTCGCCTTCCCCGCCAACGGTGCCCTCGTCTCCCCCACCATCGACGGCGTGCCTCCAAAAAAGAAAAAAGAAAAAGCACCCGGCCACTCTCCCCAACAACGCCCTCACCATTAATTTTAAATCTCAAATCTTAAATCTTAAATCACTCCCATGCACGGCTTGATCACATGGTTTGCCCGCAACGGTGTCGCCGCCAATCTTCTGATGGCGGCCATCGCCATTGCCGGCATTTACACCCTGGTCACCAAAAAAATCCCGCTGGAAGTCTTTCCCGAATTTGAAAGCAACATCATCCGGATCACCGTTCCCTATCGCGGGGCCACTCCCGAGGAAGTCGAAGAATCCGTCGTCATCCGCATCGAGGAAGCCGTGGCCGAAGTGGAAGGCATCGAACGCATCACCTCCTTCGCCACCGAGAACTCCGCATCCATCAGTATCGAAGTCCACGATGACCACGACCGCCGCGAGGTGCTCAACGATGTGAAATCACAAGTCGATTCGATTTCCACCCTACCGGATCTGACCGAACGCCCCTCCATCAGCCTGTCGACGATTTACCGCTCGGTGATCGGCGTAGTGCTCTACGGCAAACTCAACGAACGGGATCTCAAAAGACTCGGCGAACAGGTGCGCGACGAAATCGCCGCTCTACCGGAAGTCACCGACGCCCAACTGCAAGGCGTGCGCCCCTATGAGATCATCATTGAAATCCACGAAGACACCCTGCGCCGTTACGGACTCAGCTTCGACGAAGTCGCTCGCGCCCTGCGCAACTCTTCCATCGACGTCTCAGCCGGAACCCTTAAAACCGCAGCAGGCGAAATCGCCCTACGCACCAAAGGCCGCGCCTACGACCAACAAGCTTTCGACAACATCGTCATCCGTTCACGCGAAGATGGCGTACGCATCACCCTCGCCGACATCGCTACCGTCAGCAATGACTTCAACGAAAACCCCTTCATCGCCCGCTTCAACGGTCAGCGCTGTGTGCTCATCGCAGTCTCCCGTGAAGGCAACCAAAGTGCGATCAAAATCGCCGACGATATCAAGGCCTACATGGAAGAAAGCAAAAACCGCTTACCCGACGGGGTCGGCATCGACTACTGGGGAGATCGTTCCAAAATCGTCAAAGGACGGCTCAATACGCTGATCGGTAGTGGCTGGAAAAGCATGCTGCTGGTTTTCCTGATGTTAACCCTCTTCCTGCGTCCAAGCCTGGCATTCTGGGTTGTCATCGGCATCCCTGTCTGTTTTCTCGGTGCCCTGGCACTGATGCCCTACCTCGGCGTCTCCATCAATGTGGTCAGCTTGTTTGCTTTCATTCTGGTGCTCGGCGTGGTGGTCGATGACGCCATTGTCTGTGGAGAAAATATCTACACCTGGAACCAACGCGGCATCGACTCCCAGACCGCTGCCGTCGAAGGGGCCAAGGAAGTCGCCGTGCCGGTGGTCTTCGGAGTGCTGACCACCATGCTCGCTTTTGTCCCCATGATGCTTGCCGCCGGTTTCCACGGCAAGTGGCAGGGACAGATCGCCATCATTGTGATCGCGGTGCTGGCCTTCTCGCTGATCGAATCCAAACTCATCCTGCCCTCCCATCTGGCTCACAGCCTGGCAAAGAAAAAAAACTCCCTCTGGCAACTCATCCTACCCGCTTTCATTCTCCGCATCTACGCGGTGCTGCTCGCACTTTTCAACCGTGTGCAGAGCTGGTTTTCAGGCGGACTCGAATTATTGATCAAAAAAGTCTATCAACCCATTCTGCACTGGACCCTGGAATGGCGCTACCTCACCCTTTCTATATTCACCGGTATCCTGATCCTCTTCCTCGGTCTCATCGGCGGCGGACGCATCAGCCGGGTCTCTTTCCCGCGTATCGAAAGCGAAACCGTCACCTGTAAACTGACGATGCAGGAAGGCACCCCTTTTCACATCACCGAAGCCCACATCCTGCGCATCGAAAAAACCGTCGATGAAATGAAAAAAGATTATGTGGATGAAAATGGCCATTCCATGATCGAAGCCAACATCACCAGCATCGGCGGTCAAGGACTCTCATCCTCTCGATCAAAAGGCTCACAGGGACAAAGCCATCTCGGCGAAGTGGTGTTCACCCTCACCCCACCGGAAGAGCGCAGCAAACAAATCAGCTCGGTGGCCATCGTCAAAGACTGGCGCCAACGCATTGGCGAAATCATCGGTGCCAAGGAACTCTACTTCCGCGCCGAGATGTTCCGCGGACGCGACCCCATCGACATCCAACTCACCGGCCCCGATCCCGAACAACTCACCGCCGCCGCTACCCTCATTGGCAAACAGCTCGAAACCTACACCGGCCTGTTCGACATATCCGACAGCCTCGATCAAAGTCGCGCCGAAATCCAACTGCGCATCAAACCCGAGGCCGAACAGTTCGGGCTCACCATGGCCGACCTCGCCCGCCAAGTCCGCCAGGCTTTTTACGGCGAAGAAATCCAACGCCTGCAACGCGGCCGTGACGAAGTCCGGGTGATGATGCGCTACCCCGAGGACGCCCGACGCTCCCTGGCCAGCCTCGACCGCATGCGCATCCGCACCGCCGACGGTCAGGAAGTGCCCTTCACCACCGTCGCCGAAGCCACCATCGGTCGCAGTTTTCCCCGTATCCAACGCATCGACCGTCACCGCGCCCTCAACATCCGCGCCGATGCCGACAAGGAAACCGCCGACCTCGATTCCATCCGCGAAGATCTCAGCGCCTACCTACAGACCCTCATGCACGATTACCCCGGCATGCGCTACAGCTTCGAGGGCGAAGCCCGCGACGAACGCGAAGCCAATACCGCCATGCTGGCCGGCATCCTGCTGATCATTTTTGGCATCTACGCCATGCTCGCCATCCCTTTTCGCTCCTACGTGCAGCCGCTGATCGTCATGTCGGTCATCCCCTTTGGCCTCATCGGCGCCGTGCTCGGCCACCTGATCGAAGGCCACAGCCTGAGCAAGCTCAGCGAATTCGGCATGCTGGCGCTCTCCGGAGTGGTGGTCAACGACAGCCTGGTGCTGGTTGATTTCATCAACCGCAAAGTCAAAGAAGAAGGCCTTTCCGTCTTCGAAGCCGTGCACACCGCCGGTGCCGCCCGCTTCCGCGCCATCCTGCTCACCTCCATCACCACCTTCGCCGGCCTCTACCCCTTGTTGCAGCTGAAAAGCACTCAGGCGCAAATCCTCATCCCGATGGCTATCAGCCTCGGTTACGGCATCCTTTTCGCCACCGCCATCACCCTCTTCCTCGTCCCGATCAACTACCTCATCCTCGAAGACATCAAATCCCTCTACCGCCCCCAAGCCCCCAACCCGACCAAACCCGATTAAAGCGTGACCGAAACTTTGTCCGCCCGGACAAAGTTTCGGTTATTTTTTCCACCCTACATTAGATATCTTTATTCCTGCTGACTTTTTCCTGCTGCGATTTTCTGCATTCACACCTGCAAATCCTCCCCGCAAGTAAATTTGAAGCATCGCTTGCAATTCCCTCATACTGCGTCTACTTTCGCCGCCCCTCCACGAGGGCTCAGTAAAA
>JAJRVS010000382.1 GCA_024277195.1 Verrucomicrobiota bacterium
ATCAAGTAAAAATATAATTTATAGGCACTACATTGCCTTTTTGAAAATACGACCGTTGGTAATCAACGACTTACGGAGGCCGATTGGTAAAATTTACTCGATTTTAAGTGGTTTGAAGACAAAAAAAGGAAACTTGGGCTAGGGAGATGGAGAGCAGCGAAACCCAGAATTGCTTTTCAATGGGTGGACGGGTTGCCCGGGGGCGGCACCACTGTTCATGAGCCGCTTTTAATCCGGCAAGAATGGTCACAACGACGGCAAGCAGGATGAATTTTCTAAACTGCCACCCAGCGATCTTCAAGACGGTGTCTCCAGCCATAGCAGCAGCACCACAAGTAATCATAATCCGCTCGTAAAAAGCAGGATTTTTAAAGTATTTTTTCACCGAATCCAAACTGTAACGAAATCCCGATGGCGCCACTTTTAGCGCGCCCCAAGTGGTTTTGAATAATTGGAAACCGGTTCCTCTGGCAAAGCCATATATTCCAAACAGGAACATAGCCCCAGCAAACCAGCGAGCTCCTGCAAGTGCATACTCTTCAGGTTGAATATATAACCCGGAGGGGCCGTTCCATCCTCCTGCTTTTGCCTGTAAATAAATATGCCATATGGCGGCCAGACCGTAAATAAAAGGGGCAAAAAATAGAGCGATAAAGAGCCGGCGGGAAATCGTGCGCCAAATCGCTTTCATGAGATAACGTGGCTTCAGGGCATTTTTTAACGCACTTAGATACCGCTTCACATAAAAGCTAATACCAGGAATCAAAGGTGCACTTGATTCACTCATTGTCGTCTTTGCCTCCCTTTGCTCGAGGTTTAACAAATCCGTCTTTTTCTACCGCAACAAAAACGCTACGCCAATCAGTTCTTTGAGCTCTAATCTGGTAGAGACCTGGTTTTTTAAAGCTGAATTCGATAGATTCTCCTGAATCTAAGCTATCTAATGTGCGGTCAGAAAAGGGGTGCTCAAGCACCACGGTCTCTCTGGTCATGTTTTGTATCCTGAATGTGTCGGTTAAATCAATTTTTGACCATCTTGGATGAATGCCCTGTTCAACCATTTGCAAGTCGTGGGATCCATCGGGAGCAAGGTAACCATCTGGTGGGCGAACCAAAACCCAAACGCTAAAAACGGCAATGCCAGCTACAAGCGCTGATCCAGCAACAGCTAAAGGACGAACGCTCGAACTCTTTGCAAACCATGCGAGCGGTGCTCCGTAAAATAAGTGGGCGAAAAAAGCTACGGCCATTCCTGTTGAGTTTGATCGCAGATGGTAAACTTCGCCGAAGACCGTAACGATCGCCAGCCCTTCTATAACCAGAGCCCACACCAGTGCCATTACGGCGGTGCCTTTATTTATGCCCATTATCATGGTGAACATGATGCCGAAAAAGATGCCGTTTCCCATGTGGTAAAAAAGTCCCAACCAGTCTGTATAGAGGTTGCTGTACTCCGCACCTGCCAGAAATACGCCATAGGATTGAATAGCCGCAAATGGGTTTAATCCGCCCAAATGAAAAGGGATGCGGATCAGATCATAACCAGCTACCCCCATTAAGCCGCCGCAACCCCTCTGTTGAAACGGTTTTTCAGCGCAGTGCTGTGTTTGCAAGCCCACCAGTAGGTAAGAATGTAAATACAGATAACGGGTAGCAACAAAGTAAGTGCCGCCGTATTCATTTTGACTATTCCATAAAGGTAGCCCAGCAATGGCAGGATCGTCGCCAGCCCAATTAGACAAAGTAACAAACGAACTAAGAATCCGGCATCACGACCTTTTTTCTCCAGTTGATCCATTTCTAATATCTCCATCGGGATTAAGTGAAAAATACAGATTAATAGCGACAAGATCTACCTATATATTGCTATAATCGATATAATTTAAAAATTTTGGCTGAAGACGTGGAGATTTGGTATTAGAAACTAATCATGGGAGGATCTAAAAGTCCGTGTTTTTGTAGCGAGTGTGGCAAGCCTGTGCTTTCGCACGCAGCGTTTTGCGCACAATGTGGGGCGCCAATAAACCTGGATTCTGAGCAAGCTAAGGTTAAGGATGAGGGGGGGGCTCCAGATTTCACTCAAGAAATGATCCCCCGGGATCTTGTCGCCGGAAAAAAACGGAGTAAAATTCCATGCGTTTTGTTGGCACTTGCTTCACTTTTGGTTATAGCAACAGCTTTGATTGTATTTATGTTATGGCTGGTTCCGCGTTTCGAAAAGGAGTCAGGTGACGATGTGAACACCTCAGGGTACCCCGTCGAGTTTTCTGAAGAAATACACCGGCAGTATCCGCAGCCTGCCCAGCTGGTGTATTATCATTTTATTTCAAAGTTATACGCTGAAAATCAAGATTCGATCCGAGTGGGGTCCCCGAAAATATCCGATAAGCAGGTTGACATCGATGTGACGATCGATGGGCAGAAATTCACTTTTAGAACGATTGAAATCACTAATGACGGGAAGGCCGCCGAAGTGTTTGTGGGGCTTGCGGATTCTGAAGCCGATGAAATTTTTGTACTCCGGAAAACGGGAGGCAAGTGGATCATCGCAGGGACTCGACAGGTGGAGCTAAGGGTCAATTAGCGGCCTTTGGAAATTTGTATGCTACAATTTTCCATTCATCCACCTCTTTTTTAAGTTGCACCGCAATTGGGATTTTGGTTCCGGACTTCACGATCAAGTTTCCTTCAAGTATGCCGACGTCATTTTCGATCTGGCTGCTGGAAAAGCTGGATCCTGTCACCGTTTTTAAAACCGGGTGTTGTTGTTGGAATTCTTGAAAATCGCCATAGGAGATAGTGGCTTGAAAATCTACAGCGGTGCCATCGTAGGCGGCTCGTTCATTACCCGCTTGAATCAATGCAAAATGTTGGTCAACTGCCGTTTTAAGAGGTTCATTCATCAAGCTTAAAAGCATAATGAACCCGCCGATTGCCACAACTCCAAGTATCACCAGACCTCCTAAAACGATTGCCGTGATTTTACAGCCACGATGTTGTTTCATCTGTGGTGTCGAGATTTTTCGGCCATTGGTTGAGGGTGGCGGAGAAGTGGTTTGCGCTTGCTCTATGGACGAGTCAGGAGAGGGCTGAGGGGCCTTCTGTCCACATTCGGGGCAATAATGTGCTTTTTGGATCAGGTGAGTTCCACAGTTTGAGCAGTAGGGCATAACTGATATACGGTTAACGTTTGTCCGGGCGGGCTGTTTCAAGCGAGCCGTAGTTTCTAGTGAAAGAGGGGAGGTAACCCCAGCTGTATAACAAAAGGGCAGGCAGGGTGGAAAAGCAAATTTCTAGCAGTTCAATAAATATTCACTAGTTGTTGCCACTGCGCTTTTTTGTCCGCTTATAGCATCACGGCAACCAGTGTTTTATTCGACGTGCAGTGCGCTCACTGCTTTGCCATCGATTTAAAATAGATGCCTTGATTAAAGACGTCGCCACAGCTCTTGCCTGGGTCCATAAAAACATCCCTAATCATGGAGGAGATCCGACAAGGATTTTCGTTGGCGGTCATTCCGCTGGCATCAGTTTTTGGATTCGTTAGTCAAAAGAACGAAGTAAGCAAAAAAACATGTGAGCGGATCACCGAGGACTGAAATGGTGGGCATCGGGCTTTTCGGTAAAGAAAAAATCTTCACAATGATTTGTCTTTGTCTTTATTCCTATGGTGTAACTATTAAAATGGTATTAGGTCGGTGAGGGTTAAGTCTCTTGATTATTAAATCCTTAGCAGTAGTAGTTAATATGAATGAATCGCTAAACGATCTATGGGCCGGGAATACGGACTACTTCGAATACACTTCTGCAGTCAACCCCCGTATGCCTGCGATTGGAATTGAGAGTTTTCCTGCAGCTATGCATCAGATCAATGAAAGCCGGGTGATCCCGCTCGATCTCTCGTCTTCTCTTGAGACAAGTTACCCTTGCACCGGCCCGGGTCTGCTCGCTAACTTCATTCACATCAATCCGGGGGAGTCACTCTCAAGTTCCGCGAATTCAGCATCCCAGGTGTTTTTCTGCATTCGGGGAAGGGGGCATTCCGAAACATCTTCTGGTCGACTCACTTGGAAGACGGGTGATTATTTTGCCGTTCCCGGAGGAACCGAACTGCAACATTTTGCAGCAGAAGACACTGCGTTTTATTGGGTTAATGACGAACCTCTGTTTCGCTATCTTGGTGCCAAGCCTGATACTGATCAATTTCGACCTGTTTATTTCAGTTTTGAATGTCTCACCGAGGAACTGCAAAAAGTTCGCGCGCAGAATGAAGGCAAAGACAAAAATCGAAATGGAATTCTGTTGGCAAACATTGATTGTCCGGCCACCAAAACGGTGACTCATACGATGTGGTCACTCTACAATTTATTGCCCCGGCAGACCCGCCAAAAAGCGCATCGGCATAATTCGATTGCTCTTGACCTTTGCGTTTCGGCTGGTCCCGACACTTACACCTTGATAGGTCGAAAAATTGATGGTGATGGCAATATCGTTGATCCGGTCAAAGCCATGTGGGCACCGGGCTCGGTTTTCGTAACGCCGCCCGGATGGTGGCACTCACACCACAACGAATCCGAGCAAGATGCGATTGTTTTGCCCGTTCAAGATGCGGGGCTGCACACGCAAATCCAGACTCTGGATATCCAGTTTTCGAGGGGTTATTAATGGCTGAATAGTTGCAAGAGCTTGTTGAATAAAATGATGTTGTGAATTCCACTTTCTAAAGGAAGTGGCAAAAATAAATTGGCGTGTATTTGTTTTATTTGCTGCAGATCTTGATTCGCCCGACAAATATCATGCCGGCAGCGACTAAGAGTCCGGCAGGAATCTGCAGATATAGATTGTCCAAGACAAAAAAGGTTGAATAGCTGCCAAAAATCCCCATGGCAGAGAGTGCGATGACTTTGGATTTCAGGCTCATGCAGCGCTTTTCTTCCCAGTTGCGGATGGAGGGGCCGAAGAGTGGGTGGTTCAATAACCACTGATGCCGTTTTTTTGAAGATTTGGCGAAACAAGCGGCAGCCAATATCAGGAAAGGGGTCGTCGGCAGGACAGGGAGGAAAACCCCGAGGGTGGCGAGCGCAACAAAAATGAATCCAAGTGCCAGATACATGCGCAATGTTTAATCTAAAAACGAGTATTAGGGAATTTTATTTCACCAGGATAGTCATTTGCAGTTGGATTTTTTGCGCTATGCTTAGGGATTGTTTTGGATTTAATTTGTATTTATTTTGCATCCTTTCGTGGTTTTTGTGCTTTTCGTGGTTCATTGTTTGACTTGGCAATGCTCAGGTAGATGTTGTATTCAAATTAAAACACCCCATGAAAAAAATAAAATTAATCACTGCGACTTTGTGTACTGTTTTTGGCTTTGGCCTGATCGGCTATTCGTTGGCCGCTGACAAAGGAGATTCCAAATTGGCTTGGAAGTCTGTGTTCGACGGGAAATCTCTTGCGGGTTGGCATCAGGTTGGGGACGGAGACTGGGTGATTGAAGAGGGAGCGATTACGGGCAAAACGCAGAGTGCCGCCAAACTTTATGGCTTGCTGGTTTCCGATAAAAAATACAAAAATCTGCGGGTTAAATTCACTTTTAAATCGCTGGAAGGGAACAGTGGTTTTTATGTTCGTGCTCACGTCAAACAACCGGATAAGGCACATGGGCTGCAGGTTGAGGTGGATCCACGTAATAATACCGGAGGGATTTATGAGAGTTATGGTCGTGCCTGGGTTAGTAAGCCTGATGAAGCTTTGGTGAAAAAGGCTTTCAAACATGATGAATGGAATGAAATGGAAATTCTGGCCGATGGGGGACACATAGTTACGTGGTTGAATGGGGTTCAGATTGCTGAATCCAAGAATGACCCTGTGCTTGAGGCCGGACATCTCATCATGCAAATGCATTCGGGTAATAAGCTGTTGGTGAGGTTCAAGGATATTCAGGTGGTGGAGTTGTAAACGGGACTACGAAAAGATTTTTTTACTACCACGAAAAACAGGCATGTAGTTGTTCAAGAGATTTTTTCAATAAGCGTTAATTTTTCTAAGTTACAAGAGATACCCCCGCTCCCCTGGGGGACGGGAGGGGAGAAGTCCCCCTTGGGGGATTTAGGGGGAGATCATGGG
>JAJRVS010000383.1 GCA_024277195.1 Verrucomicrobiota bacterium
AACTCATGAGGCAGCGCAGCCACATGCCAGGGGGACGGATGACGCAGATTGCCTGGACGATCCATAATGACCACCCCTCCGTTTTTTCCATCCTTCCGATCCAGATACAAATCCACCCAGCGAGCCGGCTTACCATGCATCGGTTCGAGACTTTCTCGAGTCGCCTTGCTGATCTTGCTTGCTTCACTTCGCACTGTCACCCCTTCACTGTTTGAAATCGTCCAAGCTGCTAGCTGCTCATGCCCCACCAATCGAAACTGCAGGCCTGCATATCCTCCGAACCACTTGCCCTCCGGTTCGCCCTCGGTCGGGGTGCGATCCAGCACTGCGCCCTTGGCTCCTGCAGTGAACACCGCATGCCAATCAATCTGATAGTTCCCGTTTTCATCCGGAGCACTTACTGTAATCACGCGCTTCTCCGTGAGATCCGCAGGCTCTCCCGGTGGGTGATAGCTCAGCTCCAAATCAAAGCGCGCTGAAAAATCATCGTTTGCAGTCACTTTCACCTTCACCACATCGGTGTGTCCCATTTTTTTATCCGGCCAACGCTTTTTGCCATCCGGCCAGGTCCAATAACCTTCCAAACCGTTGATTTTTTTCCAAGCAAAACGCAAACCCCGGTGCCAGAGGTGATCCCCCGGACGCAGGGCGGTCAGCACGGCTCCATCCAATGTGGCCAAAGGGTGAAAATAAGGCGCACCCTTTTCTTTTCCGTCCTGCAGATGATTGAACTGCCAAACGGTCACCTCCCCGTCCATAAGAGCCAATGATGCCGCGCTCTTGTTCCAAGACAAATCCGCCGCGCGCGTCCCCGCCTCCACCGCTTCGCCCAGCCCTAATGAAAAACATAGCGCAATCGCGGCAAAAAACCATAATCGTTTGTCCTGTTGATACATAGTGCTAAACTCTGTGCAAATACAATCGTAGGCAATGGTTAATTTTCCATACTGCCCCCACTTCAGCCCTATTTTCTTCATGCAAACCCTATCCAAAAAAATACTCCCCTTGTCAGCAGGTGCAGCCGCGATAAGCCTCTCGCTCGCCCTCACCGCCCCCTATGGAGTGGCCAAGGACGAAAACAAGACCCCAACCCCCAAACAGGTCAAGGTGAAGATAGTGCCACTGGATCTGTTTGTCATTCCCGACGGCATGGAAATCACCCGCTGGGCCAGCTCCCCGCTGCTGCATAACCCCACCAATATCGACATCGACAAAGATGGCCGTATTTGGGTGGCAGAAGGAAGGCGCTACCGCCACAGCATGGAAAAATTCCCTCAAGGCGACCGCATTGTCGTATTAGAAGATACCGACAACGATGGCAAGGCCGACTCCTCACACACCTTCGTCCAGGATCCTGACTTGGTCGCTCCACTGGGAGTAGCAGTCATCGACAATCAAATCATCGTATCGCAACCGCCTGACCTCATCGTTTATACCGACGTAGACCGGGATCTGAAATTTGACCCAGCCAAAGACAAAAAAGAAGTTCTGCTCACTGGTTTTTCCGGTAAAAACCATGACCACTCGCTACACTCCGTCACCGCCGGTCCGGACGGCAAATGGCATTTCAACGCAGGCAACACCGGCGCAAAATTCACCGATAAATCAGGCAAAACTTTCCGCATAGCCGGCCCTTATAATCCTAAACCCATCGGTCCGATCAAATTCCCCTTCAAGTCCTCCGACGTCGCCGGCCAACGCAGCGACGACGGACATATTTATGTCGGTGGTTTTGCCGTGCGCATGAACCCGGATGGCACCCACGCTGAAATCACAGGGTATAATTTTCGCAACAGCTTCGAGCAATCGATCAATTCCTTCGGCGACGTTTTCCAAAACGATAACGACGATCCTCCTGCCTGCCGGGTATCCCATGTTCTCGAATATGGCAACGCCGGTTTTGCCTCGGCCGACGGCAAACGCTCGTGGCAAGCCGACCGACGCCCCGGCCAAAGCATTCCGGTAGCCGAATGGCGTCAGGAAGATCCCGGCACCATGCCCGCAGGCGACGTCTACGGCGGCGGCTCCCCTACTGGCAATGTTTATTACGAAAATGGTGCGCTTGGAAAAAAATGGCGCGGCACTTTCCTCGCCTGCGAAGCCGGCCGTAACGTCATATTCGCCTATCAACCCATCGCTTATGGCGCCGGATTTAAATTGGAGCGAAATACCTTTACCACCTCGAATCCTGAAAAGAAATGGGCCGGCTCCGATTTCGTTAAA
Organism: Verrucomicrobiota bacterium; assembly: GCA_024277195.1. Lineage (GTDB taxonomy): Bacteria > Verrucomicrobiota > Verrucomicrobiia > Verrucomicrobiales > DEV007 > JAADHD01. The sequence goes on from JAJRVS010000383.1 coordinate 2,224, forward strand.
GGAGGATACCTGAAACTCAGCCAGAACATCCGCACCCTCTTCAGACCTTCCGATGTTGCGGTGGGACCGGATGGCGCGATTTACATTTCCGACTGGATCGATCCACGTGTCGGCGGCCACCAAGCTCTCGATACCAGTCAATCCGGTGCGATCTACCGCATCGCTCCCAAGGGTTTTAAATCCGTGGTACCCCGGCTCGATCTCGGCACCACCGCCGGACTCATCGAAGCGCTTAAGTCCCCAGCCATCAATGTCCGCAACTTAGGATTTGTCGGTTTGAAAAAAGAAGGCGAAGCCGCGCTACCAGCAGTGCAGGCTTTACTAAAAGATGAAAACCCCTACATCCAGAGCCGCGCCATTTTTCTCATGCCTCATTTAGGAGCCCAGGGAATCAAAGCCGTTACGCAAATCGCCAGCGACAGCAATGACGCGATGCAGCGTGTGAGTGCCTTCCGTGCATTGCGGCGAGCCGATCAAGCCCTGCCGAATCTCGCCTCCGATCCCTCCCCCGCCGTGCGCAGGGAAGTGGCGCTCAGTTGCCGCAACCTGCCCCTCGACCAAAGCCTCGATTCCCTGGTCAAGGTCGCCCAAAAATTTGATGGCGATGATCGCTCTTACTTGGAAGCCTTCGGCATTGGCTCGACCAGTAAGGAATCCGAAGTTTACGCAGCGGTTAAAAAATCCATCGGTGACGACGACCCGCTCAAATGGAGCAAAGCCTTCGCTCGCATCGCCTGGCGTTTGCACCCCCCACAATCAATCAAAGATTTATTGGCTCGTGCATTGTCTGAAAAATTACCACCCGCAGATCGTAAGCTCGCGATGACCGCGATTGCATTCAGTGACAGCCAGGAAGCCGCACAAGCAATGTTGGAAATCGGCGCGCAGGAAAAATCGCCGCTCACCGCCACTGCCACCTGGTGGTTGCTCAATCGTTCGGGCAATCTGTGGGCTAACCATGATCTAATGCCAAAACTCAAATCCCGAGGCATTTATGATCCTGCTACGATCGTGCTGCAGGAAATAGTCACCCCTGATCCCAAAGGAACTCCAAAAAATCTACCTAGCGTAGCTGAAGTTCTCAAATTAACCGGCGACTCCAGTCGTGGCAAAACCACCGCCCAACGCTGCATCATGTGTCACCAAATTGACGGAGTAGGCATCGAATACGGCCCCACTCTCACCGGTTTTGGCAAAACCCAGACGGCAGAAGTTCTGGTCGATGCCATCATCAATCCCAGCAGCGGAATCTCCCACGGTTACGAAGGCACAGAAATCAAAACCAAGGACGGCAAACTCATCCACGGCCTACTGATCAAAAACTCTAACCCCTTCATCATCCAATCGATGGGAGGAGTCACTCAGATCGTGCCGGGCGAAAAAATCAAATCACGCAAAAATCTTGGTCGTTCGCTGATGCTCTCAGGCGACCAACTGGGTCTGACCGCTCAAGATGTCGCCGACATCGTCGCCTATCTGAAAACTATTTAACAAACACTCATCATGGTCGCTATCGTCGTCACCTTAGAAGCCAATCCTGGCAAAACAGCAGCCCTGCTCGAAGCCTTGGAGGAAAACGCCATCGGCTCCCGGCAGGAAGCCGGTTGCAGCAAATGGGAATACTCCCAACACATAGATGATCCTAACAAGTTCGCTATCTACGAAACCTACGATGATGAAGCGGCGATCAAAGCACACAAAAGCAGCGATCATTTCCTGCACTGGGTGCAGCGAAACCAGCAAGAAAATTTGATCGCCAACAAACAAGCCGGCATCTATCGCGTCCTGTAAACAAAACGCCCCCTTCCCCGCCGGTGTCTTTACGTCTCGAAATGTTACAAGTCGCCCGCCTCGGCCCCTCCGTGCTGGGTGAGGAAGCCTGCCGCTTAATCGAAAAACACATTCGCAGTCAACAAAACGCTGACGGCGGATTCCAGGACCGTGACAGAGCCTCCGATCTCTATTACACCAGCTTCGCCATCGATGCCTTGACCGCCCTTCAAGTCGATATCCCCGTCGACTCACTGACAAAATACCTAGACAGCCAATTCGACGCCCTAGCAGATCTGGATTTTGTCCACCTCTGCTGTCTCGCTCGCGCATCCTCCGCTTTGGAAAATTACCGAGGCAAAGACAAGCTGCAACCCGTGATCACGCGTATCGAAGAATTCCGCACCGAGGACGGCGGCTACAATCAAATCCCAGCCCACGCCACCGGATCCACTTACGCCTGCTTTCTCGCTTGGGGAGCCTACAGTGACCATGGCCGGGAAATCCCGCAGCAAGAAGCCCTAGCCGCTTGCCTGAAAACTCTCGCCACCGCTGACGGTGCATGGAGCAATGATGTCGACTTCCCCATTGCCAATGCCCCTTCAACCGCCGCCGCCGTAGCCGTCTATCGCAACCTTCGTCTTGCCATCCCTGAAAACACCACTCACTGGATTTTATCCTGCTTCCACCCAGGCAGCGGAGGTTTCCTCGCTTTCCCCGATGCCCCGATGCCTGACCTGCTCACCACCGCAGTCGCCCTCCATACCCTCGATGCTCTGCAAGCCCCCTTGGGAAATATCCGGGAAAACTGCCTCGATTATATCGACACCCTGTGGAGCGCACAAGGAGGCTTCCATGGCAACTGGAGCGACGACCAACTCGACATCGAATACACCTACTACGGCCTGCTTGCCCTTGGGCATCTGGCTTTGTGAACCATGAGTCTTGCCGCAGAGCTTCAATCGTCTATCAATAACGCCAGTCAACACTTACTGGCAGAACGTAATCCGCAAGGGTGGTGGCAGGGCGAACTTTCCACCAGTGCGCTGTCCACCGCCACCGCCTGCATCGCCCTGCACTGCACCGATCCTGACCGCTTCAAACAGCACATCACGCATGGATTAAAATGGCTGCGCGATCACCAGAATAAAGACGGCGGCTGGGGGGATACCACCATCAGTTTTTCCAACATCTCAACCAGCCTGCTGTGCTGGTCCGCACTGAATTTATCCTCACAAAAAAACTCGCTCGCCAGTTCAAAAAAAGCCTCCCTCTGGATCGAAAAATACATCGGATCACTGGAAACCGATGCCATCGCGGAAGCCGTCAGCCAGCGCTACGGCAAAGACCGCACTTTTTCCGTCCCGATCCTGATGGCCTGTGCCATCTGTGGACGATTAGGAGAGGACGATACTGCCGCATGGAAAAAAGTCCTACCGCTGCCTTTTGAACTAGCCACCTTCCCCCGCACCTGGTTCGCCGCATTGCAACTGCCAGTCGTCAGCTATGCCCTGCCTGCTCTTATCGCCATTGGTTATGCGCGTTTTGCCCATGTCCGTCCCTGGTTACCTCTTCGTTTACTCAAAAAATGGGCCTGGCCCAAAGCTTCGCGTGTTCTGACTGAAATCCAACCCGGCAGTGGAGGTTACCTCGAAGCCACCCCGCTCACCAGTTTTGTCACCATGGCACTGGCCTCCAGTGGTCAAAAAGAACATCCGGTGGTGCAAGCCGCCATCCCCTTTTTACTCAACTCCGTCAGGACCGACGGCAGTTGGCCGATTGACAGCAATCTCGCCACCTGGGCAACCACTCTGGCGGTAAAAGCTCTGTCCTGCACCAGTCAAAACTCCCCGGACAAGCCTTTCCTGCCCGATTCAGAACAGCAAAATATCCTGCAATGGTTGCAAATGCAGCAATACCTCGAAACCCACGCTTACACCAACGCCCCGCCCGGCGGTTGGGCCTGGACCGACCTGCCCGGCGGCGTTCCCGACGCGGACGACACCGCCGGTGCGCTGTTGGCTTTACGAGCTCTGAACACAAAAAAACTTGCTGCGAATGAGCTACAAACTTCCGTAACCGCAGCCATCAGCTGGCTGGTCAATCTGCAAAATCGTGACGGCGGCATCCCCACTTTTTGCCGGGGCTGGGGTGCCCTGCCCTTCGACCGCTCCAGCCCGGATCTCACTGCCCATGCCCTGCGTGCCTGGATCGCCTGGTTGGATCAAATCCCGCCCGCCTTGCGTGCCCGCACCCGGCTGGCAATCGAAAGAGCTATCACCTATTTAAAAAACACCCAACAAAAAGACGGGTCCTGGGTTCCTCTCTGGTTTGGCAATCAACATCTGAGCGAAGAAAACAACCCTACTTACGGCACAGCCATGGTCTTGCAAGCCTTGACCCTGCTCGACCACAAACAACATCCCGAACTCAGTCACATGCGCAGCGCCGCGCTCCACTGGTTAGCAAAAAACCAAAACCAGGACGGCGGTTGGGGTGGAGGTTCCGACACCCCGTCCAGCATCGAAGAAAGCGCCCTCGCCCTCGACGCCCTATGTTGCAACGTCGCACATTTTAAGGATCGAAAAAAAATCAGCCGCAGTATCCAAAGCGGCAGTCAATGCCTGATCCAACTTACCAAAAAAGGCACCCATTTCCCAGCTTCCCCCATCGGGTTTTATTTTGCCAAACTCTGGTACCACGAAAAAATCTACCCACTCGTCTGGACCGTTTCCGCTCTCAAGCAAGCCCAACAAGCGCTGGACTAAAGCACCCAAACTCACAATTCTGTACTATCATCCCTGCCCTTCAGCTGAATCAGCTTCTTTTTGATCACCTCCAGCTCAACCGTTAACGAGTGAGCTGATTTCAGTATATCGCCCTGGGTCCCCTCGTCATCCAAATCACGAACTGCCGGGTGGATCTTCATCATCTGCAAAGCAATCTGCTTGCAAGACTCCTCAATTTTCTCAATAGCTTCTTCTCTCTTCATAAAATAACCTCCTCTTATCCGTGTTAATCCTCGAACTCCACAGTTAAAACCCTTCCCCCCTCTTATCCGTGTTCATTTGCCTTCGGGTAGTTTCCTCCGGCTGTCTCCCCCGCATTCGCGGGGTCGGCTGTGAAATCCGTGGTTAAAATTCTTCTCTTCCATTCCCCGTTCGCCCCCCACTTTTTAAATCCTCCCACACTCGCCCCAACGCATCAGCCAGCGCCATCCAGTCTTGCTCCCTAGTCTGCCAGCCACCACTGATACGCAGCACCCGGCTCATCTGATCAAAATCCAAACCCATCGCTTCCATCACGTGCGAGGGATTACCCTTGCCTGCCGAACAAGCCGACCCGGTTGATACCGCAAAACCCAATCGATCCAAACGAACCAGCCATTTGATATTTTTTGGCCCCGCAGCAGGCAAAATCAACATCACCGTATTCCACAAGCGCTCTGCATCCTGCGCCACCAACGCCACTTCCGCCAACTCCTCTCCCACTCGTTTTTCAAAAGCCCGCCGAGCTTGCAATCGAAGGTCTCTACTTTCCACCGACCATTCACTTTGCCTCTCTCGCAGCGCAGCCATCATCGCCGCCACGCCCGGATAGTCTTCCGTGCCTGCCCTCCGCCCCCCCTCCTGGGGACCTCCCACTTGTGACTGAAAACCCTCTACCACCGTCGTCCCCAAGCACAAAAATCCCACCCCTTTGGGACCACCAAACTTATGCCCACTGCCACTGACAAAATCACACTCACCTAAAGCCTGCAATTCCATTTTGCCAATCCATTGAGCCGCATCACAATGGTAAAACACCCCCTGTTTGCGGCACAAAGTGGCAATCTGCTGCCACGGCTGAATCACTCCCGTTTCATTATTCGCCGCCATCACTGATACCAAAGCCACCTGCTCCACCGCAAGGATCTGCTGCAAATCACTCAAACCAACACACCCCATCTCATCCACCGCCAACTCCCGCACCCGCTCATAACCAAAACTCTTAATCGCCGCCTCTCGAACCGAAGGATGCTCCACCGCACTGATCACCACCAAATCGCCATCGCCCCCCACCCGAGCAGCATGATCCATCACCGCGTTGTTCGCCTCGGTCGCTCCCGAAGTAAATACCACCGAGCCCTCTTCCACATCAAAATAGTCAGCCAACTCACAACGAGCCTCTTCCAGCAATCGCCGCGTCATGCCTGCACCACGATAGAGACTGGACGGGTTCTGCCAATGCTCCGCTGTCGCCCGCAGCCACGCCTCCCTCGCCACCTCGCTCACCGGCGTTGTTGCGTTGTTATCGAAATAGGAAAAACCCGTCACATCAGGCAGTAAACCCCGCATCGCGCAAATCCTCCTTCAAAAGAGTTTCCTGCTCCAAACGAAGAGCCTCATCAAGTGAATCCTTTTGCACTCGACCAGTAGTCTTACAAATCACATAAGCCAAACTTCCATTTTCCGGCTCAAAAATCCGAGTTTTTTTGTATTTTCGCTTCAATAGACTTTTCATCGCATCAAGCCCTCGATCAATAGCCTCAATCAGCAATCCTTCGAGTAAATCAAGCGTAGTCCTCACGGGATCACAAAAACATCAAAACATCATTTTGTCAATGCATCACAAAGCCCTTCGCCCCTTTAATCACCAAAACTCAAATTACCCAAATTGTCAACAATATAACCTGATTACGATCTATACTAGCTCAAAACCATCCTAAAAGAGTAATCTTGTTGACAATTAGACTCGACGCGCTTAGCCGTTGCAAGCACCATGCAAAGCGTAAAACCAGATCAAGGGCAAAGTGAACAGATCGCCAGTCAACTGCGTAACGACATCATTTCCGGGCGAATGAAAGAAGGTGCCCCGCTGCGCGAAATTGCCTTGGCCAAACAATTCAAGGTCGGACGCGGCCCCATCCGGGAAGCGCTGCAAAGACTGTCCCACGAAGGTATGGTCACCGCCAAACCCAACTGCGGCGTCCGTGTCGCCGCCTCGCCCCCCAACTCCATTCAAGAGTTAATCATCCCCCTGCGTAGAACTTTGGAGACCTTTGCCCTGCGTTCTTTTTACCATGACCTGAAACCTACCGATTTTCAACGCTGGGATGACATCCTGCAACGCATGCGCCGCGCTTGTGAAAACTGCGATTACGCCAGCACCGTCGAACTGGATATCGAGTTTCACCAATCCATTGTTGAGCGAGCTGAGCAAAGTGACCTGCTATCCATCTGGCTCACTATGGTCTCTCGATTACGCCACCAATTTCAGCAAGGCCACCGCAAATATGACGATGCGATGAAAATCTACTACGAACACGCCGCCATTGTCGCCATTTTCCAAACTGGGGATCTTGAGCAATCCCTGCAAACGCTTGAATGGAGCATTTCGTAAAAAACACCTGCCACCCACTGCAGCAGAAAATCCCTCAACCCCCAAACTCACACCATGCCCTATTTCAAAACCAAACTCCCTATACTCGTTTCCAATAACAGACACGCGAGTAAGCTCCTGCCATTTTTTAGAACCTCGCTGACTTTCAGCTTATTCAGCGCTTGTTTATT
>JAJRVS010000384.1 GCA_024277195.1 Verrucomicrobiota bacterium
AAATCCCGGCTGAAGTGCAATCCTGATGCTATAAAATAAGGCAGCACCACCACGTTCTGAAACCGGGTGAGCTCATGCCAATCCGCCAAATCCGGCGCTTCATCAAGATAAACCCCCAACACTTCCCCAAAACCACCCTGGCGAGCTTGTATTTTCTCCACCTGCTCCCGTACCGCTTTGGCCGAATCTTTGTTCCGCTTCGTCCCATGCCCCACTATCAACAAACTCACCTCTGCCAAGTTCAAGCCCTCACACAGCCCGACGGCACGCCGCCACAGTAAATCGGTCATTCCCGGATGACAGCCCACCGGATCACAGTAGTGAATACAAAACCCCTCCCGTTCCGTCACCCTACCGCCCAGTTGCAATTCCCGTGGAATCACCTCCTGGGTGAAATAACCTTCACTGATAAAATGCGGCACCACATAGACATTGCGGCAAGAAACCTCCGCAAGCACCTCGTTAAAATGAGGCCGTTCCTTCCAAAAAGCCGCCTGCACCTCGGCAAAGAGCTGCAAGCCCCTGAGGCGGTCAACCAAAAGCCGGGTTGCCTGGCTGGATTGACGGTTTTCCGTCGCTCCATGACCGGGGATCACCAAGGCAATCTCTGTTAAAGGTATTTCTTTTTCCATGCACAACAGGCTAGTCCTTTATCCAAGGCGGTTCAAATGTCTCCATTAGGGGGCACGACAATTACATATTGAACAAAACTCTTCTTGCTTCCGTCAAAAAACTAAAATACTTTAGCCATGTTAATGAATTCCATATATTCCAAGGTCAGCGTTTGCGCGCTTTTATTGTTTATCGGCACATTGTTATCAGTCAGTGCCCAAACCAGTGCTTTCGATTCTCTGGAAGCCTTCGGGAAAAACCGCGGTGACAAAGCCTTAAAACGTGTTCTGGCCATCACCGGAGCTTTTGGTCAGGATCAACCCCCACAATGGATGATTCTGAGCAAAGATATCAGCGTCAACAACCTGAGACACGAATACATCGTAAAAAAAGGTCAAATCGTAGCTGAGAGAAATTTCACAGCAGCCCCCGATCCAAACCTTCCGACAACCGCCCTGCCATTGGATCAGCTCAATACCGATTCCAAAAAGGCTTTCATCACGGCCAACCGTGCAGCCTCCAATAGCAACATCGGCTTTGACTCAGTCAACTATCTGCTGCGCATCCATCACACCAGTCCTTCGCCCATCTGGACCCTGACCTTGCTCGACCAACAAAAAAATACCGTTGGCATTATATTTGTCTCAGCCTCCTCCGGCAAAATGCTCAGTAAAAAGTGGTTCCGTCCCGGCACTCCTGAATACACTGAAATGAACAACCGCTCGGCAGCAGATGACATCAAAAACATTTGGAACAAAGGGGTAAACTCGGTTTCCAAAGGTTTCCAAAAACTTGATAAAAAAATCGAGGAAAAGATGAATCGCAACAAGCCGACCATCAACCCAGCCTACAAGCCTAACAACTGAACCGAGGCAGCCATGCTCCCCGTTTCATAAAATACCAGCTATTGGCTTGTCATCTTTCCGCGAATCAGGCAAATTGCCCTGAACCCCACCCCCACGCTATCATGACCCCACTCCGCTTTTACCTCCTCTGCATCTATAGCCTAACTCTTTTAATTAGCCGCACACCATCATCCCAGGCTCAAGAAAAAGTCAAAAATACCTTCCGAGCAGGCGCCGCCACCTCTAACATCACCCCGCTGATGGGGGTGCCGCTCGATGGCACCATCATGCAGATTGGCCCCGCCAAGGATGTGCATGACGAACTGTACGCTCGTTGTCTGGTGCTCGACGACGGCAAGACCCGCCTCGCTTTTGCGGTGATCGACAATACCATGGTCTCGCGCGAAGTTTATCAACAGGCCAAAAAACTGGTGAACCAACACACCGGCATCCCGATTCAAAACATCTGCATTTCCGCCACCCACACTCACTCCACTCCCCGGGCCGTGGTCGGGCTCAAGCCCAATAGCCCCGAACACAAGGACTACCTCAACTTTCTCGCCATCCGTATCAGCGACGGCATCCGACGGGCGGTTAATCGCCTGGCTCTGGCCAAAATTGCCTGGGGCAGTTTCCAGGAACCTCGTTATGTTCACAACCGCCGCCGTTTTTTAAAAGAGCAATTCCTCGCTGCCAATAAAAACCCTTTTGGTATCGGTGGAGAAATTGTCAGCATGAATGCCAACGCTCAAAAAGCCGACAAAGAAGCCGGCCCGACCGACCCAGAAGTTTTTGTGCTCTCGCTGCAACACAACGACGGTCGCCCGCTTGCCGTTTTTGCCAACTACAGCCTGCACTACATCGGCGGCGTGCCGGGCGGCACCGTCAGCGCTGATTATTACGGCGTTTTTGCCGACCGCATCCAGCAACTGTTGCAAGCGGATCGGCAGAAACCTGCTTTTGTCGGCATCATGTCCAATGGCACCAGTGGTGACATCAACGCCAACGCCCTCGGTCAAAAACGAGTGAAATACGCCGCCTACGAAAGAATGACCCTGGTCGCCAGTGATCTCGCAGAAGGAACCGCCAAACTGGTCAAAAGCCTCGAACACCACGCAGATATCACCTTGGCCGCCGCCGCCAAAGAACTCGAATTAAAAGTTCGCAAACCCGATCAAAAACGCATCGACTGGGCCAACAAAAGCAAAGTCGCCGCCGACCATCAAGGCCGCCTGACCCGCCCCCAGATCTACGCCCGCGAAGCCCTCTTCCTCGCCGATTTCCCCAACACCGTGCAAGTGCCGCTACAGGCCTTCCGCATCGGTGATCTCGTGATCGCCCAGAGCCCCTGCGAAACTTTTGCCGAGACCGGTCTCGCTATCAAAAAAGCAAGCCCCTCCAGCAAACAGACCTTCACCATCGAACTCGCCAACGGCTATTTTGGTTACCTGCCTTCCCCGCAACAGTTCATCTGGGGCGGATACGAAACCTGGCCCGCCCGCTCCTCTTTTCTTGAAGAACAAGCCGAACCCAAAATTCGCGCCAGCCTGATCGACCTGATCAAACAGCTGCACCAAAAACCCCAGCCCTAAGGATCCCTTTTTTGGAGAGGAAGGAGGAGTTTAAATTAAGGCAACTGTTCAGGTCTTTTTTAGGATTGATCAGCCAAGATTTGAAAATCAAACCACTGATAACACCGATTTGCACTGATATGAAAGAAGGCATTATGAAAATAATGCAAATTAGAAATCATTAATAGCATGGCTCCTCAATTAAAAAAGCTATCGTGTAGTGTGATTACAAATACCTATTTAAAACAAAGGAACATGATATTTTGTTACCATCAGTGTCCATCAGTGAAATCAGTGGTTCACATATATTTTAACCACCGCCACTTGTTTGAACGACCTGAATAGTCATAACCTATGCGGCTTCCCCTCTTCAACGGATGACAGGCAAACTGCAGGCCCCTTCACCTACCCGCGTCGCCCAACTCAGCCTCCACCGCCCTGGCCGCCTGCTGGTAGGCGCCACTTTTACCCAGGCTTGCCACCACTTCAGCCAAATCATCCTGCAAAGCCTGCCGTTTGCCCGCGTCATTCAGCAGCCCTTGTAACTCGGCAAAAATACAATCCGCACTGGCCTCGGATTGCAGTAATTCCTTAACCACCTCCCGCTTCGCCAGCACATTCACGATGCCTAGGTATTTGATATCCATCAGCAACTTTGCCGCCAGATAGGTTGGCCAAGCCACTCGGTAAACCAAACAATAAGGCAGACCGAATACCGCCGCCTCCAAAGTCGCCGTGCCAGAAGTCACCACTCCCGCCACCGCCCGCTGCATCACTTCATGCGCATTGCCCAAGCCTATCTGCAAATCCTGCAATCCCCCCTGCTGCGCAATCTCCCGCATGCGCCGTTCCAGTTTTTCCGAAGGAGCAGCTGTGACAAATTTCACCGCCTCATTTTTCTCGGACAAACGACAAGCCGCCTCCACCATCGCTGGGAACAAACTCTCGATTTCACGTGACCGACTGCCTGGCAACAGCGCTAACAAATCCTCATCCCGTTCATCAGCCCCACGTTCGGCATGCAATTGATCCACCAGGGGATGACCGGCAAAAAAAGTTTTTAATCCTGAATTCTCATACAGCTGTTTTTCAAAAGGAAAAATACAAATCATCAAATCCAACATTTTGGCCATGCGGGGAATGCGTCCTTTTTTCCATGCCCACACCTGGGGACTGATATAATAAATCAGCTTGCCCGTGTAATCTTCTTTCCTCAAACGCTGCGCCAGACGTAAATTAAAACCTGGATAATCCACCAGCACCACCGCGTCCGGTTCTTCCTCGGCAATACGCTTCACCGTCTCTTCCATCTTGCGACGAAAATAAGCATACTTCTGCAACACTTCCCACAAACCGAGCACCGCCGCTTCTTCCAGCCAATCCTCGATCCCACTCGAAAGCCCCCTCATCAGCGGCCCGCCCAAACCACTGATCTCCATCCCCACGTCGCTCTGCCCCTCCTGCAAAAGCGCCGCCATCAAACCCGCACCATGGGTATCACCACTGTGTTCGCCTGATACGATGAAGAGTTTTTTGCAACTGCTCAGATCTTCTTCTAAATGAACCTCGGAAACCATGTATGTAATCGGTAGTTAGAATTATCTGTAAACCACTGAGCGCACTGATGAACACTGATATTCCCGTAACTATTCAGATGATTCAAAGGTCAGCAAAAAGGCAGCCGGAGCGGCAGCCCTACAATAAACCCACTTAACAGCGGAAACCTGATTGTAGGGCGACCGCTTCGCTAGCCATTTCGAACGTAGTTTCATTAACCTAAATAGTTACGATTTTTCAAAAAATAAATTACTTCATTTCCGCCTTTCAATTAGACCTTTCTCTTTGACTGCTTCCCTTCAGCCACCTTACTAATTAATCAGTGCCTATCAGTGAGAATCAGTGGTTAGAAGCTAAAATAGTTACACTTTTTTTCATCCAGCCGAGAGCCCCAAACCGCCCGTTGCTCCCGCTTCGATCAAACGTGTGATCTCCATCGCTATATCCAAAGCCGCCGTGCCATGCTGACCCGACACCTTGGGTTGCTCACCCTTTTTCACACAATCAACAAAAGCCGACAACTCCAGTTTCAAAGGCTCGTCCTTCTCGACCTTGACTTCATCCCGCACGATCTCCATGCCATCCTTGCGGTAAATCCAACCCGACTGATCCTGATAGTCCAGAGACAAATAAGCATCACTCTGGAACACTCGAATTTTTCGCAGCCGTTCAGGACTGATCCGACTAGCCGTTATGTTAGCCACGCAACCATTCTCAAAACGAATGCGCGCATTAGCGATATCCTCGCGATGAGTCAGCACCGATACCCCCACCGCATCCACATGCGCCATCGGCGAATCCACCAAGTGCAAAATGATCTCCAAATCGTGAATCATCAGATCCAGCACGACCCCAATATCCAGACTGCGCTTAGGGAAGGGAGAAAGACGATGAGATTCAATAAACACCGGCTGGTTCAGGCAAGACTCCAACTGCTCCATCACTGGATTAAAACGCTCGATATGCCCCACCTGCAAAACTCGTCCTTTTTCGCGTGCCAACTCCACCAGGCTGCGCGCATTTTCCAGTGAGTCTGAAATCGGTTTTTCCACCAATACATCCTTGTTAGCCCGCAACAAAGCCCCCGCCACCTCCAGATGCGTCACCGTCGGAGTGGATACCGAAGCAGCATCCACCAATTCGATCAGTTCATCAAGCGAGCCCACCGCCGTGCTGCCGAACTTCTCCGCCAGCTCCTTTGCCAGCTCCGTATTCTGGTCATATATGGCAACCAGATCCGCACTCTCCAATTCCGCATAAATCCGTGCGTGATTACGCCCGATGGCACCTACGCCGACAACACCTGTTTTTACTTTTTCACTCATTTTTGTTCACTTAACACTACACGGAAATCACATCATTCAACCGCCACCAAGGTGACTTTTTTCTCTTTGCACAAAGTAATCAACTCGTCTTTCCCCAACAACAGCGTGCGCCCCGCTTCCACCACCACGGTGGTGATGCCCGCCTCCGCCGCCGTCTCAATCGTGATCGCTCCGACCACCGGCACATCAAAACGCAAATCCTGATTTGGTTTGGACACCTTCACCATCGTCGCTTTTCCCCTCCCCATTTTGCCCCCGCGCTTGATCGCCTCGTTGGTTCCCTCAAAAGCCTCGACCGCCAGCACTGTACCGTTTTTCACCACCACCGTCTGCCCCACATCCAGCCGACTCATTTCCTTGGCAATGCGAAATCCAAATTGCGCATCCTGCAAACCCGACTCGTTCAAACTCGGGCCACAAACAGCACCTGCCGCCGGCAACAGGTCATCGAGAAAAGTAGTCGCCGGCAACAGCTCGATGCCCTCTTTTGCCAACTCATCCGCAATGCCGCCAAAAATGCTCTCCGCGTTTTTTTCCTTCAATCTCGCCAGCAGCTTCACCGTGCGCAAATCCGGACGCAGATCAAAAAGGTTCTTCGGCGCGATCTGCCCCACCATCACCGCCTGCTCAACACCTTGTTTTTGAAAAAAACGAATCATCTTGCTCAACTGCCCCACCCGCAACCACTCCATCACATCCACCTCATCTGCCAAAGACTGCTGAGTCTCCCCTTTAAAAGCACTCACCACCAAAGCCTTCACCCCCGCCGCCCGCGCCGCCCGCGCAAAGGTCACAGGATAAATCCCGTTGCCCGCAATCAAGCCGATTTTCTCTATTTGCGTCCCCTCCATATTGGTAGCTCCATTGTCCCGCATCAAAGCTGAAGTGCAACAGGCAAAAAAATGCTCTTTTTCTGCAAAAACGATTTCCTTTCCTGCACCCGCTTATAAGGTGAAAGACCGTGAGTTCATACCAAGTTTTTGCCCGAAAATACCGCCCCAAGACATTTGAAGATGTTTTGGGCCAAGACCATGTCGTCCAGACCTTGCGCAATGCGATCGAAAAAGACCGCCTTGCCCATGCTTATCTCTTTGTCGGCCCGCGCGGAACCGGAAAAACCTCGACCGCCCGCATCCTTGCCAAAGCACTCAACTGCAGCAACGGCCCACGCATCGACTTCGATCCGGACGAACCGGTCTGCCAGGAGATTGCCGAAGGCATCTCGCTCGACGTACTGGAGATCGATGGAGCCAGTAACAACGGGGTCGAGCAAGTGCGCGAACTTCGTGACACCGTGAAGTTCGCCCCCGCCAGCGGCCAGTTCAAAATTTACTACATTGACGAAGTTCACATGCTCACCACCCAGGCTTTCAACGCCCTGTTGAAAACCCTGGAGGAGCCTCCCGCACACGTGAAGTTCATCTTCGCCACCACCGAACCGCAGAAAATCCTGCCAACCATTCTCAGTCGCTGCCAACGTTTCGACCTGCGTCGCATCCCCACCACGGTGATCGCCCAGCACTTGTTGCACATCGCCAAAGAAGAAAACATCCAGCTCAACGAAGGGGCCGCCTATACCATCGCCAAAGGTGCCGACGGCGGCATGCGCGACGCGCAATCGATGCTTGACCAATTGGTCGCCTTCTGCGGAGAATCCATTGAGGAAAAAGATGTGCTCGATATCTTCGGTTTTAATTCCCAGGAATCCATCGCCACTCTGGCCGGAGCCATCCTGCGCCGCGATACCGCCACTGCGCTCGAAAATGTACACACTCACAGCGAAGCTGGCAAGGACCTTGGTAAACTGCTAGCCGACCTGATCACCCACACCCGCAATCTGCTCATCTCCCTAGTGGACTCCAGCAATCGCAGCGAAGAAACTTCACCTGAACTCGAAAGCATCCTCGCCGAGCAAAAAACACTCGCCAGCCCCGACCGCCTGATCGCCTTGATTGATCTGTTTGCAGAAACCGATGCCAAGATGAAATGGGCGACCAATAAAAAGCTGCACCTCGAAATCGGAGTGATCAAAGCGATCGAATCCCTTGGTGAATCCTCGATCAGTGATGTCATCACGCTGCTCAACAACGCCGCCCAAGCCCTGCCCGACACCCCACCGCCAGCCAGTCGAGCCCCTCAAAACCCAGCTCCGGCAGCGCCAACCGTCGTCGCGCCACCTTCATCGCCACCGCCGACCCAAACCCAAGTTTCAACCCAGGCCCCGACTCAAGTAGCCCCCCCGGTTCAAAACCATTCAAATCCCGCACCTGCTGCCGTCGCAGCCCCCCCGCCAGCTAGCGAGACACCTGCGCAAACGCAAAATCCCGCGCCAGCAGCAAACGCCGCCCCCCTCACCGGGGCCGCGCTGTGGCAAGCCGCCTTCCAGGAAATCTGCAAGGTCAAACCACTGTTTGAAACCTGGCTCGAAACCGGAGTATTTCTCGAGCAAAAAGGCCGCGAAATCATCCTCGGTTTTCACCCCTCCGATTCCATCAGCATGGATTCCATCGCCCGCCACCGAGCTGCAATTGACGAAATTCTCAGCCGCATCGGAGGCAGCCCCTTGAAGGTCGGAATGACCCTGCAAGACAACATCACCCCACAAACCCCCGTATCTTTTGAGGACGAAGCGCCGCCATCAATGCCGCAGCTCATCCCCACCGACAACGCCCCCCCACCGCAAGCTGAAGCATCCCCCTTCGAAGCCGCTCCCGGCCCGGTCGAAGCCGCTCCTCCACTCGGTGACGAATTTTACCAAGACCCACTGATCAAAGAAGCCGTCACCGAATTCGAAGCCAAAATCCTCCCCCCCCAAAGCTAACCCGCACTGCATTCCATCCTTCTTTATTCGCATCAATTCGCGCTTCCCCTCTCCAAATCTTAAATCCCCCTCATTACATTTTCCTTATTAGTTTCTCTTCGTGTCTATTAGTGGTTCCCTCCTCCAAATTTCAAATCTCACATTTTAAATCTTAAATCCACACCCATGAACATCGCAAAAATGATGAAACAAGCCCAGCAGATGCAGTCCAAAATGCAGGACATGCAAGCTGATCTCGCCACCCAAACCGTAGAGGAAAGTGTTGGCGGAGGAAAAGTCACCGTCAAGGCCAACGGAGCCGGAGAAGTATTATCGATCAAAATCGATCCATCCATCGTCGATCCAGAAGACGTCGAGTTCCTCGAAGATCTCGTGCTCAGCGGCGTGCGCAAAGCCATTGACACCGGCAAAGCTCTTGCCGCCGACGAAATGAAAAAAGCCACCGACGGCATGGGCCTGCCCCCCGGCATGGGATTCTAACTCCAGAATCCTCCCTCCAGAATTCCGACTCCTGCTTCCTTCTTCCCTCTCATGTTTCGAATGATCCCCAGTTTCATGGCCGTGGCCGCGCCGATTGCCCTTCTGGCGCTGCACTTTGTGGTCATGATGTGTTACATCAACCACTGGGATCAATTTGTCACCATCACCCTCATCCCCATTTGGATCTGGGCGCTGATCGGCATCGTTTTATCGCTCTTTTCCCTCCTGGTATTAAAAGGCAAACTAGCCATTCTCAGCCTACTCACCTGGTTGGGAACCGGCCTGATCTGCGCCGACGAAACTCCCGCCCTGGTGCGCGAAATCAAAGACTCTTACCTGCGCAGCAACTCAGCCACCAAACAAGAACGCGGAGCCAAACCAAACGACGGCAATCATCTGCGGGTGATCACCTTGAACTGCACCAAGCGCAGTATCGAAGCCGCCAAAGAACTCAAGTCGCTCGACCCTGATATCGTTTTTTTACAAGACGGCCCGCCCAACCCCGAACTGCGCCAACTCGCGCAACATTTTTTCGGTGATCAAGGCAGCTACGTCAGTTCTCGGCAGTGCTCCATCATCGCTCGGGGCAAGTTGAGCCAAGTCGATACCGAACCTCTCAGCTCCAGCGTTTACGCCACGCTCGAAACGGTCGACGGAAAAAAATTCGATCTGATTAATTTGCACCTGCAGCGATCCATCCCGCGCATAGACATCTGGAACCCCGAATGTTGGAAAACCCACATCGCCGCGCGCAAGCAAAACCGCTCCCAACTGCGTGCCATCGCCGGCATGTTCCCGCAGCGCGCGTTTAACTGGCCACGAATCATCGGTGGCGATTTTGGCACCCCGCCCGGAGATGCTATTTTTCAAGTGCTCAGCCCTAACTTCGATGACAGCTTCAAATCCGCCGGCCAGGGTTGGGGCAATACCTACTCCAAAAGTTTCCCCATCCTCAGAATCGACCAACTATGGGCTTCCGAGGAACTGATCGCCGTGTCCGGCCTAGTCATCCCTTCCACCCACTCCAGTCACCGCATCGTCGTCTGCGACTACCGCCTCGCCCATCCCAAAGGCCTGCTCACCCAAGCCTACTGAATCCTAAATTCTGCCTCCTTCTTTCCCATGCCCATCGAAAAAATACTCACCCACCCCGGCTCCTCCCACAAAGACGAATTCCTCGCCTGCTGCGTGCTAGCCTACCAACACAAAGTTCCCATCCACCGCTGTGAACCCAGCGCAGCCGACCTCCAGAACCCCGCGATCTGCGTGGTCGATGTCGGTGGCGAACACGAGCCTGAACGCAGCAACTTCGATCACCATCAATTCCCGCGCGACCACCCCCCGCTCTGTGCCTTATCATTGGTGTTACAGGACTTGGGACTCTACGAAAACGCCCGCGCCTTTTGTGATTGGCTGGAACCCGCCGAGTGGCTCGACACCCGTGGCCCGGTGGATGCCGCCAAGTGGATGAACATCGAGCGCAAAGTTCTCAACCAACTCATCTCCCCCATCGACATCACCCTGCTGCGTCGTTTTGCCCAATCCAGCGAGCTGACCGAAAAAGACGTGCTGTGGCAAGTGATGTGCATGGTCGGCGAAGACATCATCGAATACCTGCAAACGCTCAGCGAACGCCTAATCTACCTCGGCCAGCACTGCGAGTGGTGGACCATCGAAAACGGTGAAGACCGTTTCGAAGCCGTCTTCCTGCCGCGCACCGATCCCCTGCCCAAAGACCCGTCAATGGCCCTGCCTCGCTTCATCGCCGAACAGGGCAAGGATCAAAGTGTGATCGCCATGGTCTATCCCGACAGCCGCGGAGATGGTTACGGCCTCTCCCGCCACAACGACAACAAAAAAATGGATTTCTCTCCCTTGGAGTCAGAGTCCGACGTCCACTTTGCCCACGCCCGCGGATTCGTTGCCAAAACCACCGCCACCGATCCCTTGCGCCTAAAAGAACTGCTCGCCACCGCCCACACCCATTAATTTATTTTCCATTTTCCTCTCATTCTTGTAGATCTTGATTTCTCTGCCATAGTCTGCCCATGAAACGCATTTTAGTAACTGGAGGAGCAGGATTTCTTGGCTCCCACCTTTGTGAATCCCTGTTAAATCAAGGTCACGAAGTCATCTGCCTCGATAACTTCTTCACCGGCCGGAAAGCCAATATCATTCATTTGCTCGATCTGCCTCAATTTGAATGCATGCGTCATGACGTCATTGACCCATTCAAACTCGAAGTGGATTGGATTTTCAATCTAGCTTGTCCGGCTTCGCCGATTCATTATCAGTTCAATTCGATCAAAACAGTCAAAACCTCCGTAATGGGAGCGATCAATTGTCTGGGGCTGGCAAAACGAGTCAAAGCCCGCGTTTTCCAGGCTTCCACCTCAGAGGTCTACGGTGACCCCAACATCCACCCGCAAACCGAAGACTACTGGGGCAATGTGAACCCTATTGGCCCAAGAGCCTGTTACGACGAAGGAAAACGTTGCGCTGAAACACTTTTTTTTGATTACCACAGAAGCAACGACGTTGATATCCGGGTCGTCCGTATTTTTAATACCTATGGTCCGAAAATGATGGCTGATGACGGACGGGTAGTTTCCAATTTTGTGGTACAGGCTCTGCGTGGTGAAGACATCACCATTTACGGAGACGGCAGCCAGACCCGAAGCTTTTGTTATGTCACTGATTTGATCAATGGTTTCATCCGCTTTATGGAACACGAATCCGGTTTCCCAGGCCCCCTTAACCTGGGCAACCCCGGCGAATTTACCATGCTCGAGCTAGCTGAAAAAATTCTTAACAAAGTGGGCAGCTCATCAAAAATCATTCACCTCGACTTGCCGCAAGACGATCCCAAACAGCGCCAACCCGACATCAGCCTCGCCAAATCCAAGCTGAATTGGGAACCACAGGTCAGTTTGGACGAAGGGCTCGACCACACCATAGATTACTTCCGCAAAGAATGTTGAGCCCTGTCCGGCTCAACCTCACCGCGCCAACAACTTCTTCACCGCACCCATCAATACCCCCTCCACCTGCGGCGCCACATTGGTAGCCCGGTCGCTGGTTTCATAACCGCCCTCACCGTAAGCCACCTCGGTGCCGATATAACCCGGACCGTAATCTCCATACGCTGCCATCAACACCGTTTGCCCCGGGCGCAATTTCTGTGCATTGAGTTGATACTCCACAAACAGTTCACCCGGCATGTGCAACACATCGATATCGCCTAAACGCAAGCGCCCTATCGGCACCTGATAACCCGCCTGACAACGCTGCAACCAAGACAGCGAACCCACTACCCCCATCCGTTCTTTATCCGTTTTTTGCTCATCGTTTAAAATCTCCAACATCTTTTTCTCATCAAGATGTTTTGCCACCGGCAAAGCCACCGGCACGATCGCCCAATTCACATCCGCTGCATTCAGCGGATATCTTTTGGTCGCCTTCCATGCCCCTTCCATTCCCTTCGCCAAACGCCCCGCCAGCAATGGGCGCCGCTCCGGTGATCCGTCATTGTATTTGCCGGCTCCGATGTTGCCACCCGCCCCGTCAAAGTGAATATGCGCCACCCCCGGCAAAGCTTCCTCCCTCATCCTCCGGGCAATACCGGGGAAATCACAACTCACATCGCCCTTACCATAATAGCTCTGCGGATGTGTCGCGTAATAGGAAATCGAAACCAGCGGTTTTTCCTGATTCCAAAAACTCAATACCTGCACAAAAGGGTCAATGGTTCCCTCTGGTGCAGCAATGCCCTTGGGATCCCGACACGCCGTGTAACGAACCAACACTACTTTTTTTCCATCCTCCGACATGATTCGCCGATTGGACGCCACCTTTTTCACCTTGGCTTTGCCCACCCCGACATGAGTCACGAGCTGCGCTTTGGTTTTGTTTTTAACAATCGCCGCCGCCACCTGCTCAATCACATCCATAGTGAATTTTTGATCCATGCGAATATTATCCAAACCGTGAGGCTGCAACAACGCCTCAGCGGAAAAATCGCAACGACAACCGTCATGCTGGTGCAACACATGCACCGCCACCCGCTCCGGCATCGTGCCCGCCGCTTCAGCCAGCTTTTTTTTCCACACATCCTGCCCACCGTTACCAATCCCAATCCAATCCACCGCACAAAGCACCACCGGTTTCTGATCCCCCGCTAATATGATAATACCACGCGCGCTCAGCGGATCGACAATCGATCGTGCAGGCGCGTAAGCCACCGGACTACCAATCGGCGGCGTTGCATCAACATTAAAGGTAGCAATCCGCACCTCATCGGCCGCAAAACCCACACCACCAAAAAACAATACCGCCATCGAGCAAGCGGCAAAAAACAAACAAGGGGATTTTTTCTTCATCCCACATGATGATGACTTTTTCATCAAGCGCAAGGAAGAAGACCTCCCTCCCACAAAAGTATAAGACAAAATAGTTGAACTGCTGACTGTTATACGTTTCGCCCTTGCAGAGCTGGAAGAATTAGGTTTTCACCCAGCGCTTCGCACTGGGCTATAGCATTAAGCAGCGTTGTGCAAAAAAGAGCTGAAAGCAAAATGTCCTGTAAGGACAAAATGTGATAGCCCGGTGCGAAGCGCTGGGGTTAAATCAGTTTTATTGCCAGCCCTGAACGGGCGAAATAATATTGATGGGTGATAAGCTAGCTTTCAATAAACAATGACTAGCTTTTTTATCCTGCGGCCCTCCCACCCCTCAAAACCGCGTAGCCTTCTCCATGCGCCCCCGAATCTCCGCAAGCACCTCCAACAAAGCCTTGATATCCGTAGCCGTCATATAAGCAACGAGCTGACTTTCCAAAACCGCATCTTCAACCGGGGAGTGCCGCAATAACATCAGAATATCAGTCTCATAAAGCGCTGCACGATCAATTTGCCCTTGCCGGTAAAGAGAAGGCAAGGCAAAAAGTTTCAACAAAATAATACCTTCCGGAGTGGCGCACCGCAAACGAGTTCCCATGAAATCACGTTCTTCCGCATGCTCTTTGGCTATCCTCTCAAAAAATGGATTGTCGGTGAACAAAAAGTCAACCCGAAGCGGCCCCACATCCGCGCTGCCAAACCATTCGTTTTTTTCATGTAAAACCAAATCAGGCAATCGCTCAATATCCTCAACCGCTATGATAAGATCAATATCACGGGTATTCCGACCTTCGATATATTGCAGCACCGCAAGCCCGCCAACAAGAACGTGAGGGATATCTCCTTTTTCCAAAGCTGAAATAAAATCACGCGTAGCAGTAAGCAAATGTTCTTCATTCATAGTCGTATGGGGTGCAGACAAAACAGCATCACGGATGACTGCCGCCAAATCGTCGCGACGTGTAGGCGAATACAAGTCAGGAGGAGACAAGGATAGAATAGCTGACGGCTCACTCATAGAGTAAAATTTACCATTCACCCCATTTTTGTAAAGTCCCACTCTTAGCTTACTCACCATCTCGCATCTCCTCGAGGGGCGAAGCCCCCCCCGGAGAGGCAAGTTTCACCTTGCCCGCGCCCGAACAATCAACCCCAAACCACCCCACGCAATACCATTAGCTTGTCCGCCAAAGCCTGTCAGGCGACGGAGGATCCCACATTCCACCCACCCCACCTCACCCCACCTCACCCTATCCCATCCGCGTCCCTCCGCGAAATCCGCGGTCAAATCCTTCCCCCTATTCCCCTAGCCCACAAAAAAACCGCAGCTCCATCGAAGCTGCGGTTTTCCATCTGATAAATGTTATATCCTAAATGCTAAATTCAAACATCCATCTTCCAACCATCACGATAAGCCCGCTTGATCAAAGCATCCGCTTCCGGCGCATTGATCGCTTTCATGTTCGGTCCATCCCATTGGATTTTCTTACCTAGCTTCATCGCCAGGTTACCCAGCAACACGGTTTCAGAAAACGGTCCGGCGTAATCAAAATTACCCAAGCCTTGACCATCATTTTTGATCGCGTCGTAGAACTCCTTATGCGGATCACTATCACGCGCTCTTTGCAGACTCGGATCAGGATTACAATCTTTCAAACGATCATTAGGTTTCACCACCCATTTATTATTATGACGGTTGAAGAAGAACTTGCCTTCTGAACCAATCATCACCGTTCCAAAGCCCTTGCTCTCAGTCGGGTTTTCACCCTCCAGGATTTCCGCTGGCGGCACATTCGGCTGGCTAGGTCTTTTGCTGGCGTCGTCCTTGTTCACCAACGCCCACTTCTCTTCATTAAACACCGCATCCTTGAACCCATCATGCCAAACATATTTCACCGGTGGTTTGCTGCCCCGTGCAGGGAACTCATAAGTGATCGTTGACCAGATCGGAGGCGAAACAGGTGTGCTTCCCGAGGTCACGGCTTCGACCGAAGTCGGCGAACCTAACTCCAATGACCAGAAAGACATGTCCATCACGTGACAAGCCATATCTCCGAGCGCACCCGTTCCAAAATCCCAATAGCCGCGCCAATTAAAAGGGGTGATTCTTGAGCTGTAATCATGAAAAGGAGCCGGTCCGATCCACAAGTCCCAATTAATGTGTGCAGGAACCTCTTCCTTGCTTGGAAAACGCGGCACCGCTTGTGGCCAGATCGGACGGTTGGTCCAGGTATGCACCTCGGTCACATCACCGATCAAACCCGCGCGGATCAACTCCACCGCACGACGCATCGAGTCGAGCGCGTGAGCCTGATTGCCCATCTGGGTTTTCACCCCAGCCTCCTTAGCCACCTTGGTCATCATCCGGGCTTCCCAGATGTCATGGGTAAGTGGTTTTTGGCAATAAACGTGTTTGCCCTTTTTCATCGCTGCGATCGAAGCCATCGCATGCACATGGTCAGGAGTGGAAACGGTCACCGCATCGATGTCGCTTTCTTTATCGAGCATTTCCCGCCAGTCTTGATAAAATTTTGCCTCAGGGTATTTGCGTCGGGTGCCGGAAACTGCGCCTTCACGCCCTTCCAAGCGTCCTTTGGTCGCATCGACCACATCACACAAAGCGACGATATTAAAACCTGCCGCATCCGAGTTGGCTATATCGCTGGCTCCTTTGCCTCCGGTGCCGATACCGGCAAGATTGATACGATCATTAGCACCGAACACGCGGCTCGGAACTACTTGAAAACCAAACAGAGCTGCAGCAGCCCCTTTGGTGAATTTACGTCTGGTGATTTTTTCCATGGATTCTTTATAGGGTTGTAGGGTTTAGACTGGGAATTAAGAGCCAATCAGCGGACGAATCAAACATTTTTGCTCAACATACGTGATCACGGATATCCCGCGTCCTGCCTTTTGTCATTCAGCCACCTTCACCAGCCGCAAAGCAGGGTCACCTACCATGATCCACAGCAAGGCATTACGTCGGCCTTGCGCTGACCTCTGTCCCCGTTGCTCTGGTTTCAGACAAAATTGCCCTCTCGGCAAATTCACCCGCAAAATAGCCGCATTCAACAAACGCTGAGCACTTTCACCGACACTCAAGCCCTGCATCATTGATTCAAATACCGGGAACACACTGGGAAACCCATCGCTCAAACGCATGTGAGCCAATACAGCCACCGCACCCCGGGACACCATCCGTTCAGCAAAACGCCCGGCTTGTTGATTCACCGGGCCACCTCCAGGCCCCCGCTGCAACAGGGGGAAATCCGATTTTTCAGGCATGGCGGAAAAACACGCCCCGCACAACACCATTTTGCCAGAAAAATCCACCTCTTGGAAAGCGTCGAGCGACAAAGCACAAATCCGGCCCGGTGCCCCATGCCCATAAATCATCATCAACGAAGCCTGCTCGAGAGCCGCCGCCGACTGACTCGGCAAACCAGGCAACAAACGCCCACCGCCCATGGCTCCTATCACCCGGTCATCCGGATCCCCCACCGCCGAGCGTATTTCCCTAGTGATACCCGGAGCTCGAATGCGCACACTCAAGCTGGGCATTTTTATGCCCAGGTTTTCAAAATAATCATCCATGATACAGGTCTTCTGCTGCGAGCGAATTTCTTTTAGCGAGACCTGACAAAGGGTAAAAGGCTTGAGCCCCTTCACCCCGGACGGTCGAAAAGCTATCGTTTGATCTATCAACCGGACAAAACTCTCGACATCCCCAGCGACCAACCAGCCCGGAAAGACATCCAGCTCGGCATCTTCGTCGAGTGAGGACGCCACGTCGAGAAAAGCCAGCACCACATTCTCACGAAAACTCTTTTTCCTCGGAGCCAGCGCCACAAAACGTGCATCCGCCGCTTTCAGATCAGCCCGCAACTTCCCTCGTGCGCTGTCACCCTCCACCAAATCTCCCAAATCCGGATAAAACAACAAGCGCCCCTTGCGGAATTTAATCAATCGTCTCAACGGTTCCAAATAAGCTTCGTCCACATGATCCGTCACCACCACATAAGCCTGCCCTGCCACCGGATGCTCCGCCGTTTGGTGAATATAAAGCGCCTGCCCAAGCAAGCTCTTGCCAAGCTTCGCCCGCCCTTGGGCATCCACCCGCTTGATCTGATCAATTCGCGGCACCTCATACGACCGCCGGGGAGCCTCTTCCGCCACTGACGTGACCACCGCAATAACACAACCCACTAAGCAAGCAAACGCCAAACTAACCCTGATCACCCCACTCCACATTTTTTTGATTAATGAATAAAACGCAACCGTAACAAAACTGGACAACCAAAGGCAAGTTCAGATCTCTCTCCACCGCTTTAAATCCTTTTCCCTATCAGTGTTTTTCAGTGAAATCAGTGGTTAAAATATTTTTTATCGCATAGGTCAAAACTTGCTACAAACCTGCCCATGTTTCGTTCAACAGGACTTCTGTAGCTTTCACGACAACTCAAATCCTCAAATACCGATAGGTGCGAATAAAGCGCATGCTCCCATCACTCCCCCCGGTAAACACAACGCGCAGTACACGTTTCCGCCACCATTATTTCCGTGAGCAAAGGCAGCTGCGGTTTTAATCGCTGCCAAATCCACAACGCCACATTCTCGCTGGTAGGGTTCTGCAAACCTTCGATTTCATTGAGATAATAATGATCCAACTGGTTCCACAAAGGTTTAAACGCAGCGCTGATGTCCGCGTAGTCCATCACCCGGCCCAAATCCGGATCACACTCCCCTGCCACCACCACCTCCACTTGGAAACTGTGCCCGTGCAAACGCCGGCACTTGTGCCCTTCGGGCAAATGCGGCAAAAGATGCGCGGCTTCAAATTGAAAGGTTTTTCGTAACTCGAGTTTCATCAGACAATAACAAATCTATTTCAGTAAAGTTGCCAAAGGCATGTATTTCCGCCCTCCGCTTCCAGGCCAACCATCGGGGTGGTAAAACAAACCTTCCACCGCTTCGAGCTTTTTATCCAAAGCCACCGAGTTGATCTTGAACTTCACCGTCAACTCTTCGCCTTTGGCCGACATCTGCTGCGCGGCGGTGGTATCGACATAAGACAGTGCCGAATAAAAATACAGTTTATCTTTAACTTCAACTGCCAAGCCTTTGTCGCTCTTGACTTTCAACGTAACCCACTCCCCCTCGCGCGAAGCCGAATAAGTCCAACCGTCTAACGGCTTGGGCAACTTACTGCGCGCCGCTTTGATCTTTTTCCGCACCGGCTCATTCCACTGTTTCTGCGCGCCAGCTTTCACGCTCACTTGCAAATCCTGAAACGCCACGTTGCAGCAATTTTTTTCCGCGCAAGTCATCCACGCCGCCCGTGCCTTCAATGAGTAATCACCCTCGGGCAACTCCTCGGGCGCCGTGATATCCACCAGCAACCAAGTATCACCCGCATAACCGTGGGTATTATAAATCACCATCGTCACCCGTTCGGGAACCTGCCATTGGATTTCCCCTGCCTTGAACCCCTTCGGCAAAACCCAGTCCAACATCGTCGCCACCCCAACCGTGCCGGGATTTTTCCAATAGGTGTGGTATTCATCCTTGTGCTTCAGCGACAGGGCAATGGTAAAAGTCTGTCCTGCCACAATGGTCTTGGCTTCGCTCACCAACCTGGCATCGACTCCCACCAGACGCATCGATGCCGCGTTCAACTTGCCACCGCCGGCACTCAACATCAAGCAGAGCCCAGCCAAGCACTGCAGCGTGCCGATCATCCCTATGTTGGTTGTTTTTTTCATCATTAAATTACCAGAAGTTTCGCCCTCACTCCATATACAGCCTGTTCCACCAGATTTCTACCCGCACTATTCGATACGCAAAGAAAACTCAAGGAGATGCCTTGTTCTTCATGGATTCCATCAATTCTGTCGATTCTATCGATTGCGTTGTTTCCATCGATTCCTCCTGATACCCCGCGCAATACTCACGTAACAAAACCGCCGCCTCTTGATCCCCCTTTACTTCGATTTTTTCCAGCAAACTCAAACCGTCACTCTGCTGCGGATCGGGCTCCGCCCCATGATCCAACAAAACCCGGGCCAAATCATAGCGCTGCTGGCGCAAAGCAAGTGACAAGGGAGAACCGACGCCGACCACCAACTGCTCGTTGGCATCAACTCTGGCTTCAAGCAAGACCTTCACCACCTCCCGGTCGCCAAGCGCCAACGCCGTCCACAACAATCCCTGTGCGTCCGCCTTACAACTGAGCAATTGCCGCACCCAAGTTATTTTTTGCTCCGCTACCGCCCGCTTGAGCAAAGAACCCGACGCGGATTTTTTGCCCGCCTCGACATTGCCGCCCCAGTGAACCAAACTCCCCGCCAACTCAATCTGATCCGCCTGATAAACCTTCACCATCCACTCATCGGCCACCTTACCTCCCGCATTTTTCACCAACAGCTGCAAACGCAATTCATCCCCGTTCTCAATCAATCGGTCCACCACCGTGCTGCCACTCACATCCTCCCCCCCCAAAGCCGCGCCCGCTTGCAACAATCGTTCAAAAACCCCGCCATCTTTCAACCCGGCCGCCAACATCAAAGCCGTCTCCCCTTTTTTATTCGTCTGATCAAGATCCGCTCCATCAGCAATAAACAGCTCCAAGATTTTCATTTCACCCGCCGCCACCACCTCAAGTAACAAGGGCTGCCCGTCGCCGCCCAACTGATTGACACCCGCTCCCGCGGCCAAAAAAGCCGCTACCCACTGCTGCTTTTTCTCCTCCACCGCCAGCACCAAGCCCGTCTTTCCGTCCACCCCCCGCTGATCGATCTCCCGTTGGTGTTGTAGCAAAAAATCAAACAAAGCCCGCTGATCCCCTCGATAGGCCGTGATCACCAGCGGCTCCTCTCCGTCCAAAGAATCCGGCCACTTGGCACCCGCCCCGATCAATTGCCCGGCGATACCCAACTCCCCAGCCTGCAACGCACGCCCCAAAGCGCTAAGTCCGCCACCCCCTTCCGGAGTGACAAAATCCAGCGTTGCAAGCACCCGCTGATGCGACAACAACTCCTCCACCCAGCGCTCACTGCCCGCCTCCACCGCTGCGAGCAAAGCCGTTTCGCCGGCAGCGCCTACCGCCCCCGGATCCACCCCCACCTGCAGCAATGCCTCCACCTTTTTGTGATTATCATGCCGCACCGCCGCGATCAACGACTCCACGCTCAAGTCAACACCCTGCTCCTTGAGCTCCCGCCGGGTCCGGCCGACACTTTCATTGCGCAAATAATAGTCCGCCAGCGCCAGACCACTGAACGCAGTCACGACCCCCACCAGCAAAACAACATTACGCACCTTCAGCATTTTCCTGCTACAGCCTAAACCGCTATAGCCCGAAAGGCTAATTTTCGCCAAACATCATCCTCGCCTCAAAAGCCATGCCGAGAGCCGCCGCACTGTCTCCACCTGCCGCCCACTCGAATTTTGTCGTCACCTGCTCGGGATCAATCGGACTTCTCAGATAAATCGGCCAGGCGCGGCTTTCAAAACCCTCCATGATCCACTCCAGATACTGATCACGGAACGAAGACTCCGCCAAGCCGCCGCCAATGACGATCAAACCCGGATCAAACAACCGCGTCAAATCCGCCAGCGCATGACCAAAAATAAAACCCTGTTGCTTGAAAATCTCGATCGACAGCTCATCACCCTCCTGAGCCAGATCACGCAAGCGAAAAGCCTTTTCGCTGATCGGCGCATCGTCCTGATGCAACACATGCCCCGCCCACTTTTCTTTCTCCAGCTCCAAACCCAAACGACGACGCAGAGCCATCAAAGAAACCCAGGCCTCCGCGCAACCAACCTGGCCACAAGTACACTTCGGCAGTGATCCATCATCTTCACGGAAAGGCACCGAATTATGCCCCACCTCCAGTGACAACCCATTCGCCCCCTCGTAAATTTTCCCACCCGGCAAAACCAAACCGCCGGCCAAACCCGTTCCCGGAGCCGCCATCAGCAAACTTCCTTCGTAATCCGGACGCACCGCGTATTCACCCGCCGCCGCCGCGTTGCCGTCATTGGTCATGTAAAGAGGCACCCCGATCACCTCCTCGAACTCCTTGGCAATGTTCACCCCCACCCAGTCCTGGGCCAGATTAGCCTTGCTCCAGATCACCCCGTCGCAGGACGGCGCCGGCACATCCAGCCCTACCCCGGCCAACTGTTCCCGCTGCAAACCATTTGCTTCGCACAGACCGTCCACCGCTGCGATCAGTTGCTCAAAAGTCCGTCGAAAACCCTCATCCACATGACTGCGAACCTCGAGCATTTCCCCCACCGCGACACCGTTTTCATCGACCAACATCGACTTAACCGTCGTTCCCCCGATATCCAATCCTGCAAAATATTTGTTTGATTCAGCCATATTCCCTCCCTTTCGTCGATGTTTCACCTTTCTTCAATCCCATAATCCCGTATTTGCGTTTAAAAAGCCCACCCACCAATTTTACAGTCCCAAAAAAACGGTCTCCCCCAGCCCCAAAGGGTCGGCACTATGTCAGCCTAGGGTGAAACCCTAGTGCCTTGTCAGGCTTAATTTCTATGGTAATTATTGTATTTACAATTTGTACTTTTTGTATTTAGGTATCTTGTAAGGGATGCCAAAAAAATACCGCATTAAATTAACCGAATCTGAACGCAACGATTTAGAAAAAATCTCCCGACAACAACGGGTTGCTGCCAGCAAAAAACAACGTGCCAACTTATTTCTCTACGGCGATGAAAACCGTGAAGGAGGCGCACTTAAAGATAGTGAAATTGCTTCAAAGCTGGGTCTTTCTATTAACTCTATTGAGCGTATTCGCAAGCAATGCCATGAAATGGGGCCGATGAAATCACTCGAGCGTAAAAAACGACTCACCCCTCCACGTAAGGTAATCATGGATGGAGAGTTACAATCCAGGTTAATAGCGGAAGCCTGCTCACAACCACCCAAGGGTTACGCTCGTTGGACTTTACGCCTGCTCGCCAACCGTTTGGTGGAGCTTGATTTGGTGGAGGAAATTTCCCATGAAACTATTCGTGTTGGTCTAAAAAAAACGAATTGCAGCCTCATCGAAAAAAATATTGGTGTATCCCTGAAGGTAACAGCGCCTCCTTTGTAGCGCACATGGAACAAGTGCTTACCGTGTATGCAAGGGAGCGGGACCCCAATCGCCCATTAGTTTGCGTAGATGAGTTTTCAAAACAGCTGCTCGATCATGTGAGTGAACCGATCCCAATGAAACCAGGGCAACCCGTTCGAGAGGATCACGAATACATACGAGAAGGTAGCGTAAGCGCATTTATGATAGCATCACCGCTAGAAGGAGTGCGTGAAGTTTTTGTGGCACCAGACCGGCGGCGTACGGCGCATGATTATGCTTTGGCCATGGAATATCTTGCTGAAAATATCTATCCCGACGCAGAAAAAATTATCGTCGTACAAGATAATCTCAATACCCATAAAATCGATTCATTTTACGTAGCCTTCCCAGCTAAGAAGGCGCGCGCCTTGGTGGAACGATTTGAATTTCACTACACGCCAAAACATGGGAGTTGGCTTAACATTGCTGAGATTGAAATATCTTCGATCAATCGCGCTTGCTTGAGTCGAAGAATTTCAACACCTGAAAAATTTATCGATGAAACCAAGGCTTACACTACAAGTAAAAATAAATCTCCAAAGCCAGTAAATTGGCAATTTACACGTGACGACGCTAGAGTGAAGTTGCGCAATCTATACCCATTTATTTAAGACTGACAAGGCACTAGCGATCACTCCTTTCTCGACAGCACTCTTTTTCATCGAAACAAGTTTCGACTCATCGACGCCCAAAATTTCCAGAAGAAGGAGTCAGTCCTTGATTTCAAAAATTATTATGGGTGGCTGATTGACTCAAGTGCCCCCTATATCTTGTGTTCTTTTTTGTAGAAATCCTTGATCCCTGGAGGTCTGGACGTCACCGATTGCTGAATTAAGCGGTAGAAAAGTTTGCCTCGATGGGTTGATAATCGCCGATTGAATCTGAAAGCAAATTCATCAAGGTAGGACTGTAGATGAGTAGGCCGAATCCCTCCTTGATGAGTCCCTGCCATCCACCGCTTGAGTAATGA
The DNA here is from genome assembly GCA_024277195.1 of Verrucomicrobiota bacterium. Lineage (GTDB taxonomy): Bacteria > Verrucomicrobiota > Verrucomicrobiia > Verrucomicrobiales > DEV007 > JAADHD01. Next base: position 23,728 of record JAJRVS010000384.1, read on the forward strand.
AACAATCAGATGTGCTTGCCCAACATTTTTCAATGCCTCGGAATTCCCGCTGGTAACATATCGCTCGTGCTCAAACCCCGCAGTTTTGAGCCCCTTATATGCCAAGAGTCCATCAGTAACTATGGTGGAACCCGGAGAAACATAGTCCTTCACAAATCCTATTAGGCATGCCTTTTGAGCTGAAGGCACACATCGGAATCGCACCCTTTGCGGCGCGTTATTACCTCCTTCCACTGCAACCAGAACCATTGTTTTCCCCTCCGCACCGCGCCCTGCACGCCCTTTCTTAACTCCTCCAATGTAGGCTTCGTTTACTTCTACCCGCCCTTCCAGATGTTCACGTCCCTGACGAATCATGACACTGCGATATTTATGAAGCCAACCCCAAGCTGTTTGGTAACTGCCAAAACCAAATGTGTCACATAGCGTTTGGGCGCTTAAACCCGTTTTGTGGGACATCATCAACCACGCAACATGAAACCATAGTCGTAGCGGTTTACGGCTAGCTTCAAAAACTGTTCCCGATTTAACCGAAGTCTGTCGCGAACACTGAGAGCAATGCCAAAGCGAGCGTTCGGTCTTCCAAGCTTCCCGTCCACCACACCCTGGGCATTGAAATCCTTCTGACCACCGAATTTTCTCCAAATAGGATTCGCAATCGGACTCTTGAGCAAACATTTCTATAAATTCCTCGAAATCAACGGGATAGGGAAGTATTCTGTTTTTTTTAGTGACGGTCATACCACATCTTGTATCCACTTGAGTCAATCAGCCACCCATAAATATTTTTAAAAGCTCGAATTAAAACACTGAAAAGCCCTAATGCTCAGAAGGATTTTGACGACGAAACACTTTTTTAAAATCTTTAGGTATTCTTGAATATAGTAGGGGAATTTATCCGACGAATTACACAAACCTTATTGTGATCAGGATGATTGTCTCTAAATTTAGCATCGAGGCGTCCCACACCTACAGAAACAAATTGTGTGATCACCGTTTGACCTTACTCGGCTCCCTAGCTACTCAAAGCCCGCCAGACTCCTGAAAGT
>JAJRVS010000385.1 GCA_024277195.1 Verrucomicrobiota bacterium
CCCCCATTATGTTTTGAGTTATGAGAACAACGTTAGATCTTCCCGATGCTTTGGTGAAGCGAATCAAATTCTACACCACCAATAACAAAGTAACCTTCCGTTCACTGCTCATCACTGCTCATCACTGCTCATCACCGCTCTGGAAAAGGAACTGTCTGTAGAAAAAAAACCATTCCGCCTCCGGGATGCTTCCGTTGGAAATCCTCAAGATCCAAGCGTCTCCAACAAAACCATCAGTCAATACCGCAACCCCAGCTACGACTAAATATTCCCCATGAAATGCCCTCGCTGCAAAATAGACATGGTAAAAGGTGAAGCCGCTGTCCACGGAACCTTGGGTAGTTTTATGTTAGTTGGGGTATCGCTCCAACATTTATGGTTCTACAAAGGGCACAGAGATGAACTTATTCTTCCAAGCAATCAAGCAGCTGATGCCGACCGTTGCGCTGATTGCAAGCTTACCGTGATTGATGGCGAATCGCACCAAGACCAAGCTTCCAGCAAGTTCGGCCGCAAGCTCGGAACCAAATACGCCAAGTGGAAAAACCGTCGTCGTGAACAAGGTCAATGATCTAGCGAAAAAGGCGGCAACAAAACAACACCTGCTCTATTCTTCACACCGCTGCAAGTCTCCCCGTGGAGTCTCCAAAACGCTCTTCTTTAACTCCCATGCGATCCATCATACTGAGGAAAAGATTGCTCATGGGTGTGTCCTGACTCAATTCACTATGCAGACCTTGTTTGAGAGTTCCTCCGCCGTTGCCAGCCAATACAATAGGCAAGTCGTTGTGGCGGTGTCGATCGGGATCGGCCAATCCCCCGCCCCAGACAACCATCGAATTGTGCAGCAAGGTGCTACCGTCAGCATCTTTCTTTTTAGAAATTTGCTCTAAAAAATAGGCGAGCTGCCGCGAGTAAAACAAGTCGATTTTTGCCAACTTCGCCAGTGACTCGGGCTTTTTACCGTGATGCGAAACGGTGTGATGCCCATCGGGAACTCCAATTTCACGAAAGCTGCGATTACTGCCATCGTGAGCAAGCAGCAGCGAAGCTACACGGGTGGAATCCGTTTCAAAAGCCAGCACCATCATGTCCATCATCAGGCGAATATGATCTTCGTAGCTAGATGGGATTCCCTTTGGTGTGTCTATTCCAGGATCAGTAGGCAGACCAAATTTTTCCAGTGCCTCAATGCGCTGTTCGATCTCGCGGACTCCAGTGAGATACTCATCGAGTTTCAGTTGATCGTTGCGACCAAGTTGACGGTTCATTTGTTTAGCATCCTCCAATACAAAGTCCAAAATGGATTGCTGCTGCGCACTTCTTGATTTTAGACTCTTACCGCGCTCCCCCTTTTTACCCGCGCCAAAAAGGCGTTCAAATACCAAACGCGGATTCGCCTCGGAAGTCATCGGCGTGGTATCCGAACGCCAGGAAAGATTAAATTGATAAGCACAGGAATATCCAGAATCGCACACCCCGCTTTTGCGCACGCCATCGCATGACATTTCCAGCGAAGGAAAACGGGTCAGTTGCCTGATCTCATTCGCCACCACCTGATCAACGGAAATGCCGAGTTTGATATCTGCTCCCGCCGTTTTGAAAGGGCGCGCCCCGGTCAAAAACGAAGCGTTAGCGCGTGCGTGATCGCCTCCGCCGTCACCACCGCTGGTGCCGTTTTTGTGTTCCAGTTTGCTGATCAGATGAATGTCTTTTTTGAACTTGGCAAAAGGTTTTTGCGTCTCATTAAACTGATAGTCAGCCCCTGTTCCCTTGGGTTTCCATTTATCAACATTGACCCCGTTCGGCTTGTAGAGAAAAGCCATTCGCAAAGGCATCCCCGATGCTGTGACGGCTTTGCCTGTGGCCTTAGCCACAGCTGCGACGGACTTACTCGGCAACATGGCCTCAAAACTCGGCAGGGCTACGCTCACTCCGAGACCTCTTAAAAAATGGCGTCTGTTCAGTTTTTTTATCATTTTACTGTGAGGGTTGATTATTGATCTTCAAAAAGATCGCCGTCTCCTCGCCGTTTTTGAAACGGCGCACTTTCAACGATCCCATAGAGTATTTCTTTGAGCTTAGCACCTCGGCTTTCCATGTTTTTTATGATCTTGTCGATCGACGGAGCATCATAATACTCCATCCCTCGCCCGAGCGCATAAGTCATCAATTTCTCCGTTAGTGCGCGATGGAAATCCCGATACCGCGATTTAGCAAGAACTTGGGATAGCTCCGCTGCATTTTTAAATTTCTCACCAGTGATCAGCTGACCTTCCGTCTCTATCGCTTGCCCTCGGTATTTTTCTCGCCATAGACCTACAGGATTGTAGTTTTCCAATGCCAAACCAATCGGATCCATCTTAGCATGGCAGGACGCGCAGAGCGGATCTAGACTATGCAGGCGCAGGATTTCTTTGAGCGGCAGATTTTTGTTTTTTCCTTTCTGAGAATCTTCCAATGGAGGCACATCGGGCACAGCGGGTGGAGCAGGAGTCGCCAACAGATTTTCCAACACAAACAGCCCACGCTTCACGGGTGAAGTCCGAGTGGGATTGGAGGTCACCACCAGAAAAGTGCCCTGCCGCAATAAACCACCTCTACCAGCAGAGACAGGCAGATCGACCTTGCGCATGTCCCCCCCTTTCACTCCCTCTACCCCGTACCACTTAGCCAGCCGTTCATCTAAAAAGGTATAATTAGCCGTGAGCAACTCAGTAGCAG
>JAJRVS010000016.1 GCA_024277195.1 Verrucomicrobiota bacterium
AACAAAACGCAGCAGAGCAACCCGCTACCGCTCCGCAGTCAAAATCCAAATGAAAACTTTAACCCTCACATGAACACGAAAGCTCGCTGCCAGTAGCGGGTTACCTGTGCTCGACCGTTGCAGAAAAAATTAGCACAAGACGATGACAGTTCCTATGGAAACAAGGGCGAGGTCAATTGGTGAATTTGCTCAACACACTCGAAGACTTAATCGCTGTTCTCGAACTCGATCCGCAATGTACATGGATCGATCATTTCCAACGAAACCTGAATCGAGGGAGTGCGATGCCCATGACTTCAATCAAGATTTTCAGCGACCTGTTTGTAAGAAACTACTGAGCAACGATTAAGAGTGGTCGATTTCCCATGCCGCCTAATGAACCGGTTGAGGAAAGTATCGAAGAACTTCTCGCAGGCATTTCTTACGAAATTAAACTCGCTTCACCTTCAGGTGTAAGGGCATCGCATTTTACTCTCCAAATGAATTCAAAAATTGGAGACTGGTGGAGATTTGGATTCAAGTCTAAAGGGAGCCGTTGGGAGGTTGTTGAATTCTCAGCACCGGCAGAAAAGCAGGGGGAGACGCACGACTTACTAGCACCCCCATATGATCAGCATTTTAAGCGCTTCCTTGAGTATATCGTTACGGCAACTAATGCACAACGAAGCATCGGCTAAGCTACGATATCCTTGATCACTTTGCCAAACACATTGGTTAGTCTTCGGTCGATGGAGTTGTGGCGCACGGTCAGTTGCTCGTGATCGATGCCGAGCAGATGCAGCATGGTGGCGTGGATGTCATACACTTCTGTCGGGTGGCTGCGGTCGAGCGGTTTGTAGCCCCATTCGTCGGATTGGCCGGCAGTCACTCCTCCTTTGATGCCGCCTCCGCAGAGCCAATTGGTGAAAACAAAAGGGTTGTGATCGCGTCCGACTCCACGTTGGGCGCAGGGCATGCGGCCGAATTCCGTGGTCCACAGGATGAGGGTGTCGTCGAGCATGCCGCGTTGTTTGAGATCCTGGATCAGGCCGGCGGCTCCGCGTGACATGCCGAGTGCCAGCGGGCCGTGGTCGCGTTCGATATTTTCGTGACTGTCCCAGTTGCGCCGCGGGTGGCCGTTGTCGTTACCTGACCAGATCTGAATGAAGCGTACCCCGCGTTCGAGCAGGCGGCGGGCGATGAGGCATTTGCGGCCGAAAAATTCGCTCTCTGCTTTTTCGTTGATCTTATTGTCATTGACTGCCGGACCTTCGGCTGCCAGCCCGTAGAGGTCTTTGATGTAGCCGGGCTCCTTGGAGACATCCATGGCTTCGGTGGCGGACAACTGCATGCGGGCGGCGAGTTCGTAGGAGCGGATGCGGGCGGTGAGGCGGGAATCGCCAGGGCGTTGTGCGGCGTATTGGCTGTTGAGTTTTTTTAAAACCGCGAGTCCGGCCTGATCCGATTTTTTGGTGATGAAGGAGGAGTTCCGCGGAGGGAACAAGTCGGCGATGGGGGGATTGGCTCCGGGTTGGATCACGGTGCCTTGGTGTTGCGCGGGCAGAAACATCGATGACCAGTTTTTGGTGCCGTTGGAGGCGAGACCTCGGTGGTCGGGCAGCACTACCAGAGTTGGTAGATTGTCGTTCATGCTGCCCAGTCCGTAACTGATCCATGAGCCGGCGCTGGGGTATCCGGGGGTGGTGAAGCCGGTGGTTTGCAGTAGGGTTCCCTGACTGTGGACGGCTGTTTTGCCGACGATGTTGTGAACAAAAGCGATGTCGTCCACTACTTTGCCGAGGGGTGCAACGACCTCGCTGAGGTGTTTGCCGCAGTGACCGTGTTGGCGGAACTGCCAAGGGGATTTGAGAGTATGGCCGGGGGTGCTTTGAAAGAGTTCGATGCCTTCACCAGGATCCCAGGCTTTGCCGTGGTATTTTTCCAGACTGGGTTTGTAGTCAAAGGTGTCCACATGGCTGGCGGCGCCTGCCATGAAAAGCTGCACCACTCGTTTGGCTTTGGCCGGGCGATGCAGAACGCCGATAGCGCTGTCCTGGGCAAGCAAATCGGTCAGGGCGAGTCCGGGAAAACTGCCGACCAGACTGGCAAGAAAAGCTCGGCGGCCGGGTTGCTGGGAGGGTAGATCAATCGACATAGGTGAATTCGTTGAGGTTGAGGATCAGACGGCAAGTGTTGGCCCAGCCGTAGTGGGCGGCGTATTTTTGCAGGCTCGATCGTTCGTCTGCATTGGGCGTGCGGTTAAGGGCGAGTTGAAAGGCGGCGGCGAGCGGATCCTTTTGGTTTTCGATGCGGTGGGCAAAATGCTTGGCCATGGTTTCCATGAAGGGATTGTTGAGCAGGGTCAGGGCTTGCAACGCGGTGGTGGTTTCGTCACGTTTGGCTACACTCTGTGACGGGTCGGCGCAGTCGAGGGTGGTGAGGAAGGGCTGGGTGCGGGAGCGGACGATGAAACGATAAATCGAGCGGCGATGGGAAGCGGGGTTTTGCGGATCGTATTTCTGGTATTCGTAATGGGGGGAGTGCTGGTTTTTTTCGAGCACAAAGTCCTGGAAGCCGGGGCCGCCCATTTTGAGATTCATCAGTCCGCTGGCCGTGAGCGCTGAGTCGCGCATTTCTTCAGCGGTCAGTTTGTGACGCTGGGCACGCCAGTAAAACTGGTTGTCGGAATCGATCGACGACTTACGCGGATCGTTTGCCGAGGATTGGCGCCAGGTGGAACTGGTGACGATTTTCCGGTGCAATGCTTTGAGCGATGGTTGGTCACGGAAGTCGACCGCAAGCCAGTCGAGCAGTTCAAGGTGTGAAGGGGGCGCTCCCATGCGGCCGAAGTCGCCGGGTGAATCGACGATGCCGCGTCCGAAGTGATAGAGCCAGATGCGGTTGACGATCGAACGCCAAGTGAGCGGGTTTTTTTTGTCGGTCAGATAGCGGGCGAGAGTGGCACGGCGATCTCCTTCGGTGTGATTATTTGCCAGCTTGAATTCAGCAGGCGAGTGATCCCACAGGGGAGGAACTCCAGGTGACATCTCTGGTCCGACGGAGCGGATATCGCCACGAGTCAGGAAATAAATCGGCCGGGGAGTTCCCGTGGTGGCTTTAAACTGGCCCTGGGTTTTGAAGCTTGCCGCAGCAGCGTAAACCAGCTTGCCTTTAGGCAGGGAACTGAGTTGTTTTTCTGTTGTTTTGATTGCTTCGCCTAGCGCTGCCTGTTGCTGTTGTATTTTATTGCTGATGACAGTTTTGAGAATCTGACTGCGTTTGGATTCGAGCTTGCTAAGCTCTTTCATCGCGGTTTCGTTTTGCGGGTGAGGAAATTTGTCATCGACGAGATTGGATTTCCGCCAGCGGGGTGCAGCTTGAATGGAATCCAGAGAGCTGACGGTTTTTTCGAGTGCCAGATTTTTTCCTGAGTGGTCCAAAACTCGAAGTTCGGCGAGGGCAAAAATGTAATCGTTCTTTCGTTCCGCAAGGTGAGTGGCTGTGATGCGGATGAAACGTAATTTTTTTTTGTAGTCGATATCGAAAACCTGAGGCAGGACTCCGGGAAAGGGGTAATCCGCCTGGCTCTTGTCGGTGATGCTGCGCGTCCCGGTTTTAAAAGTCGCATCGTTCGATACTTCGATCCGGAAACGTTTGGGAAATCCAAAGCCAGGGCCGATATCGGCGTAATCATCATGGCAGCCAATCAGTTCGATGCTTTTTAAAGAGCTTGGCGCACCGAGATCAAGCTGCACCCATTTTTCAGTCCGGGGGGACTTGGCGATGTGGCTGTGGAAACCGTATTCAGGAGCTTTGACCGTGTCTTGGCCGATTGCCTTGAGCTCTTTCAATCGCACTTCTATTTTCTTCAGATTGGGATGGGCGAGCTTGAGTTGACTGATCTTTTTTTGCAAGTCACTTTGACTGGATTTGAGTGATGAGAGTTTTGCACTGAGTGATTGTTGTTGTTTCTGAACAGCGGGATCAAGATCGTAGACGCGGTTTGCACGATCGACCGCGGCGAATACTGCCTGGGTGCGGTAGTAGTCTTCCATGCTCACCGGATCAAATTTGTGATCGTGACAGCGGGCGCACTGAATGGTGATCGACATGAAGGTGTTAAAAGTGGCGGTGACCATGTCATCGCGGTCCATGTTTTTGGCAACGCGTCCATCCACTTTGCCTTCGCCGACTTCAACGTGGGCGATGTAGTCCCAGGGACCGGCGGCGATGAAGCCGGTGGCGATGACTCCATCGGGAGTGCCGGGCCACAATACATCACCGGCGATTTGTTCTTCGACAAAACGAGAGTAGGGTTTGTCATCGTTAAAACTGCGGATGACGTAGTCGCGGTAGGGCCAGGCGTTGAGGCGTAGTTTGTCCTTGTCGTAACCGTGGGTATCGCCATAGCGAACCACGTCGAGCCAGTGCCGCGCCCAGTGTTCGCCGTAGCGTTGGCTGTTGAGTAATTTGTCGACGAGGTTTTCGAAAGCTTGGTCAAGATCAGTGGCACTGGCTTGCAGGAATTGTTGCATCTGTGCTGGAGTAGGAGGCAGTCCAGTCAGATCATAATAGAGACGTCGGGCGAGGGTGCGGGCATCGGCCTGGGGTGAAGGGGATAGATTTTTTTCGTGCAGTTTGGCGATAATGAAACGGTCGATGTCATTGCGGCACCAGGCTTCATCTTCGGCGGCGATGCGTGCAAGCGGCGATTTCTGCAAGGGGCGCAGCGACCACCAGTCGAGGTCGGCGGCGTGGCTGTCGTTGAGCACAAGACCTTCGGGAAAGGGGGCTCCGGCGTCGATCCATTTTTTGAGGATGGTGATTTGTGCGGTTTTCAGGTGGTTGCCCTTTTTGGGCATTTCTGGATCGGATCCGGAGACGAGCTTGATCAACTCATTCGGGTCATCGAGTTTGATCGGGCCGCGGTCGAGAACGAGGTCGCCTTTTTTTTCGCCGTAGTTGTGGCAGGAGATGCAGTTTTTTTCGAGAATGGTTTGAACGGCGGCAAAGGTCGGCGGCACAGCGTCTTTGGCTTGGCTGGGGGAAAAAGCGCTCAGGCTCGCCAGAAAGGTGAGGAGGAACCGAGGGCTTTGGTTTTTGAAAATCAGGGTAGCAGACTTCATCGTGGGAAATCCTAGCGGTTTATTTCGATTAAAGCAATGACACGAACGCGTCATTGTCGAAAGGGAGTGTAAGACAAAATAGTTTTAATCTGCGGACTTCTATGCGTTACGCCCTTGCAGGGCTGGGAGAGTTGGATTTTTTACCCAGCGCTTCGCACTGGGCTATATTATTGAGCACCGTTGGTGCAAAAGAGATGAAAGCAAACTGTCCTGTAGGGACAAAATGTGATAGCCCGGTGCGAAGCGCTGGGGTTAAATCGTTTTTATTGCCAGCCCTAAAAGGGCGACATGAGGTTGAGGTGTGATAAGGTAGCTTTCAATAAGCAATGGCTAACTTTTTTGTCCTGCACCCGTCGAAAGATAGAGGAGGGGTGCGGGCGGGGACGGAGTGGTGGTTCGAGTATTGAAAGTGTAGGCACGGTCTCGCGGAGCTCGCTTCTCCAAGTGAGAAGGATCGGGCGAGTTCTGCCTTGCCTGTGAGGGAGGGATTGGGCTTGTTAGCTTGATCGTTATAAAACAGAGGGGTATTTATAATGGCCTTTTGTGTAGAGTTGGACCAGTTCGGGCAAGATTTTTTGGACAAACTTTGTCATCAGTTGACTTCTGATCTTCAGCAGAGCCATCCAGCGGACGCCATCTGTAAGGTGATTGCTGAGGCGGGGAAACTGCTGTCGGATAAGCTGCCTCGCGCGGATAGCGATGTGAATGAATTACAGGATACGCTGGTTTTACTCGATTGATCGGCGGCATCAAGAGTATCCGTTTAACGGGGGCATTATTCGGTTTTTATGTGTGGACTTTGTTGGGCTTAGGGTATGTTGCAGCAACCCTAAAACCCTATGAAAAAAGAAGTGCCAAAAAATGAGTCGCCTTTGAGTTCACCCAGTCGACGTAAATTTGTCGTGCAGTCCGCAACAACGGTTGGAGCAGCGATGGCGGCGACTTTGCCGATTTCGCGCAGCGCGTGGGCGGCGGGCAGCGACAGGATTAAGATTGGGCTAGTTGGCTGTGGAGGGCGTGGCAGTGGAGCGGCGGCCCAGGCCTTGCGGGCGGATGATGGCAACGAACTGGTAGCGGTGGCCGATGTTTTTCAGGATCGCTTGCAGTTGAGTCTTACCACTTTGCAGAAACAGCCGGATATCAAGGGGCGGGTCAAGGTGGATGCGGCGCATCAATTTGTGGGTTTCGATGCTTATCAGCAGTTGATTGGTTCAGGAGTGGACGTGGTATTGTTGGCGACTCCTCCTCATTTTCGTCCGCTGCAATTGCGTGCCTGCATCGATGCGGGGAAACATGTGTTTGTCGAAAAACCGGTAGCCGTGGATGGCCCCGGAGTGCGGTCGGTTTTGGAGACTACTAAGATCGCAGCGCAGAAGGGGCTTTATATTGTGTCCGGTCTCAATACGCGTTATTCACACAAGGCTCAGGAAATGATGAAGCGCATTCACGATGGGGCGATTGGTGATATTGTCAGTATGAATGCGGTGCGCTATGCCAACGGGGTATGGACGCGTGCGCGTCAAGCGGGCATGACGGAGATGGAGTATCAAATGCGCAACTGGTATTATTTTACCTGGTTGTCGGGGGATTTTAATGTCGAGCAATTTGTTCATCAGTTGGATCAAATGGCTTGGGCGAATGGAGGTAAATACCCAGAGCGGTGTTTTGGAACGGGTGGGCGGCAGGTGCGCACCGGAAAGGATCATGGTCATATTTACGATCATTTTGAAACGACTTATGATTATGGTAATAATCTACGGGCTTATGCCGGCACACGTCATTGGAAAGGTTGTACGCCGGAGAGTGGGACTTATCTTATTGGAACCAAGGGCACCGCGAGCATAACACGCCGCAGCACTCAAATTGAGGGAGAAAATCCCTGGCGTTGGCGGAGTCGTAAAGAAGTCGACAGTCATCAACTGGAGCACGATGCTTTTTTTGCCGCCTTGCGCAGTGGCAATGTGATCAATAACGGTGAATACATGGCCAAGAGCACGCTGATGGCGATCATGGCACGGATGACGGCTTACACCGGAAAGAATCTGACTTGGGCAGAGGCATTGAATTCGAAAGAGGCACTGATGCCATCTGCTTACACTTGGCAAGGAGAGCCGCCGGCGGCCAAGGTGGCGGTGCCTGGAGTGACGAAGTTTTGGTGAGGGGATATAAGAAGTCTCACCCGAAGAGGAGAAGGGGCAGATAGGTGATATACAAACGGAGTAGATTATGAATTATAAACCGATACTAGCTATTGTTGTGGGAGCTTTGTTTCTTGGCGGGATGTTTGTATTTTTCCCACGGGGCAAGATGAAAAAAAACGATCCTCTCGGGATGAGTGATACCATTTGAACAGTTAGATTGTCGGAATGCCGGAGAGATTTGCCGTCAAATCAAGGCGTCGCGACGGAGTGTAGCGGGCTACACGACTGAGCGAGAACGCTGATTTGACGGCAAAGATCCCGGTTTCTACCAGTTGGCG
>JAJRVS010000386.1 GCA_024277195.1 Verrucomicrobiota bacterium
GTTTTTTGAGCAACATTCATTGCTTGCACAGCGGAAGTTGCTTCTTGAATAGAAAAGGCGCCTTTTTTTAGGCTGAAGTATCCGGCGATTCCGCACATAAAAGATAGCTTGAAGTGTGTCGCCATCTTCATTCTTCAAGCATGGAAGGTCAAGAGAAGATTTGATTCACTAATATCCTTCGTCCCGCGCTATGCGGGACTCTGGCGGCAGGTTGCGGAAGGGAGAATTGATTGGCGATTAGCGATTGTTGATTGTTGATTTTTGATGGGAGGAGATGTGGGTGGCTGAAGGAATAACAGAGAAGAAGTTTCTACCATGAAGCGCGTGAAGGACGCGAAGGAATATAGAGAGGATGGGGGGGATTGAGAATGGAGAATTATGAAGAATTTGAGATTTGAGATTTCAAATTAGGGGAGATGTGGGTTGAATGATGAATTAAGATGGTGAGATAGCTTTGTAAGCTGTTGTGATGGGATGGGGACAGCTTGAAAAGCTGTTTCACATTGGGGGAGATGTGGGGTCTTTCCCTGCGGTGGTGGGAGCAGGTTACGATCCTGAAATGGTCTTGATGTGCGGTTTGATCCATTTGAAATTGTCTTGAAAGGCCTCGAGCAACTCTGGGATGTCCGGGTGGATCGAGTTTTCTATCATTTGGCTCAATGTAGATAAATCTGCATCGCTTTGTTTTAATAAAAACAGAATATCAGTGCGATCTTGCGGATCTACGCGCATCATTTTTGTGAGTATGAGATCGTTGGTCGATGGACGGAATAGATGCAGGTGTTTCGACTGAAAAGGAATGGCTACCAGATGGTCTAGCCAGCTTTTAGAAAGGATCACTTGGTCATCTGCAAATAAGTGTGTGAGGTAAAGACCGGTGGGTTCAAGGATAGAGTTGGTAGATTCGATGGCGTCCTAGAAGTCATCGTTGCGTTCGATGGCGGGCATTTCTATACGTGGCAAGATGGCATCGACATCCATAGTGGCTCCATACTCTAGTGGGGTGTTGGTATATCCTAAGACTAAAGCGGCCCGCCCATAGAGAATAAGCCGCATTTCATTATGAAGAAATCCATCAAGGGTGGTGAGGATTTTTTTCGGATTATTCATGGAGCGGATGAAGACGGGTCTTCCATAGGTGTTAGCCAATATGGGGCTTGAAGGGTTCCTCGTTGAATGCCGGGGTTAATCATGAATCGGCTAGGATGTGGTAATACACCTGCAGCTGGATCCTCCCCCTTTTTTGCGAGTGTGTCGAGGATGGTGCTCCAAAAGTTCTCGCTTCCGTGATCGTGTTGGTGCCCTTGTTGGGCAATGTATTTGAGGGGAGTTTCGCAGCGTTCTTGAATGGCGAGTGTCGCTACTCGTTGTGGAGAAATATACTTTGATTTTAAAAGTTGAGCCGCGCATCGAATGGCGATGGGTTCATTGCGGTTATTTCCATGTAGCAGCAAAACTGCCAGTTCATCTTGGCTGAGTTGATCCATGCTAGGGAGGCATGATGGTGTGGTTTGAGCGGGGAGTATGTTCTTGAAGTGGTGGCAACCTCTGCTAGTTGCAAGATGAATCAAACTCTCAACGGTGGTGAAACCAAGGCGGTTGGCCTTTCGCATCAGGGAGGATTGATGTGAGGTCTGATGTAGGCTTTGGTTCAGCGTTACCATGAAGAGACTAGTTCGAAAAAATACGTTGTTAGGATGAGTTTTAGAAGGAAAAACCACAGACGAGATAAAGTCAAGACAGCCGTTGAGAAGGGGGAAGTTTGAAATGAGGGGAGATGGATTGATGCTTGGCAATTTTTGATGTGGGGGAGAAGAGGGGGATTTTTACCATGGAACCTCCTTCGCCAAGGCTTCGGCGGTCAAGAGGACGCAGAGACGCGAAGGAATACAGAGAAGATAGGTGGCTGGCATGGATGGACAGGATGAATGCGGATTTTAATTTGTTATGAGGGACAGTGATTTTTGATGTGTGGAGTGCGTCGGTTCGACGCCGCTTTTCTTAAGGGATGGTGAGGGGGAAGAAGTTTGAATGTAGAACAGCTTTGTAAGCTTTGATATGAGGAGGTGGGAATCCTGCGGACTTGGGATTGTCCTACTAATGATGCGGGAGGGAGACAGCTTGGAAAGCTGTTTCACATTGAAGTTTGAAGGGAGTGGCGAATCGAAATGAAATGAAGATAGCTGGAGGATAATACCCGAAAGCAATAGTGAGTGATGATTTTTGATGGGAAGAGTGTGGCACAGCTTTGTAAGCTGTGGCTGGTCAAGTTGCGGAAGGGTGAAGTTTGAAAAAAGAGGGGGGGGTATTTAGTCGGTGGTTGTTTTAACGGATTGACGCCATTGCTGGGCGGTGATGATTCGTGTGTTGTGATACGGGTCTAGAATGAGTAAATCTTGATCGCCAGTGATGAGGTGGCTGGCGTGGCTCTGCTGGGCTAAAGATAAAAATTTATTATCTTTGGGGTCTCGGCAATCAGTCATTGCTGTCTCTACCTGAAACCATTGCGCTGCTTCTGCGACGATTTTTAGAAAACTGACTCGGTTCTTTCGTTTCACATAAGGATCTAATTTTGATCTGAGTAGAACTTCGGTTAATTCACGGAAGGTGGCGCGAGAAAATGCGTAGTCGTTTTGCTCTAGAATTTGTTGAACAGATATTCCCAATTCGCCGCTAGGTGTGAGTGCATAGCTGATCCATATATTGGTGTCTAAGATCAACATGGATTAGTCCGCGGTTGAGTTCAACTGTGTGATGGGCGTGGAGATCAGGGGATCAGGATGGGTTGACCTCTGATAAAATGCTATTCAGTATTTCTTCTGTCATGCCATGCTCGGCGGCTTCTTGAGACAGGTTGTGGGCGTGACGTTGTAGTTCCTCAGCTTTCCATTTTCTCAGTTTAGCTAATTCTGACATGGGGATGAAGGCTCCGACTTTGCGGTTTTGACGTTTCACGATGATGATTTCTTGGCTTCCTCGGTCGAGGAATTCGCCGAAATGCTGCCTGGCGTGGGTTGAGGTCATTTCAATCATAATTGGGTTGGGGGGATGGTTGGTTAAAGTGTCGCACATTTTGTACGTTTTGTCACTTTGTAGGTTGAACCTCCGTCGCCCCGCGCTATGCGGGACTATGGCGGTTGAGTTGAAGAAAACTTCAACTTAAACTCTGTGAGGTTTGAGGGGGGAACCTCCGTCGCCAAGGCTCTGGCGGTCAACATCCTTCGCCAAGGCTTCGGCGGTCAAGAGGGCGCGGAGAGCGCAAAGGAATACAGAGAAGAGGTTTGAATTAAGAATTATGAATTGAGACTGTAAAACAGCTTTGTAAGCTGTTGTGATGGGATGGGGACAGCTTGGAAAGCTGTTTCACATTGGGGAGGGGATGTGGGATGTGATGGTATTGCGTGATGGTGGGTGGCTGAAGGAATAACAGAGAAGAAGTTTCTACCATGAAGCGAGTGAAGGGCGCGAAGGAATACAGAGAAGAGGGGGAACTGGCATGGATGGACGGGATGAAGAGGGTTTTTATTTGAGGGGAGGGAACCTCCTTCGCCAAGGCTTCGGCGGTCAAGAGAGGGGAATTATGAAGAATTTGAAATTTCAAATTCTGCAGCTGGAGGATACTACCCGAAAGCAATTGTGAAGGGTTATCGGAAAGCGGCGTCGAGCCGCCGCACTCCAAGGAGCACTTCTGGTCGGTGATATAGGCTTAGCTTGCTTCGACGGGTTGGGCGATTATTTTTTCTTTTTGATCAAGTATCTTTCAGGAAATTTATCGTAGTAGGTTACGAAGTTTTTCAGTGGTTTCTTCACGATCAATGTTGGAGCAAGCAATATCGAGGACGAAGGTTTCCCAGGTATTGACATCAAGGGCAGAGGCTCTGTGCTCTGATAAAACGCCATTGGCAACGAGGAAAACAAGGCAGGTGGCGAGAGCTGTGCGTTTGTTTCCATCGATAAATGGATGGTTGTTGCATAAGTAAAAAAGGTAGACGGCGGCTATTTCGATGTGGTCAGACATGATGCACTCTCCTCCGGAAGTAGCCTGAGGTGCGGCGACGGCACTTGCTAATAACCCTTCGTCCCTCAAGCCATCATCACCGCCATGGGAATGGATTGCTTTTGAGTGGATTTGTTTAACTGCAGCGACACTCATGTGTTTTGCTGCGGTCATTATTTTGCAAGTCTGCTGAACAATTCATCATTACTCGATATGATGGAATCCGCCAATGTGGCAGCTTGCTCGGGTTGTATAGAGGTTTTTAGCGGCGTGAAAGTAACACTTCCTCCGTCGTGCATCGTTACGGATAGCTTGTCTCCTTCTCGCCAATGGGCAAGCTCTAGTAAGGCAGCATCAAGAATGATTCCTTTGGAATTGCCAATTTTAGTAATGGTTTCCGTCATGTTAGAAATTGTAATACTTTATGCGTGGGAAGTCAAATGAGTGGAGTGCCGTGGCTCAACCGAAGCGGAATGTAGTCAAAATAGCTGGAGTTTGAAGGTGTACAGAGAAGAGTTTCTACCATGAAGCGCGTGAAGGACGCGAAGGAATATAGAGGAGAGAAGAGGAGAGTTGGCATGGATGGGCAGGATGAGGCTTTTAATTTGGTATGAGGAGGGACAGTAATTTTTGATGTGTGGAGTGCGACGGCTCGACGCCGCTTTTCTTAAGGATTACAGTGGCCTGAGTTGCTTGCGAGCTTTTGAGAATGGTGGCGAGCATGTAGAGGCCTCGCTCTGGGAATGCGTGAGGAAGCTTAACTTTACCTCCTCGTTTTGAAGTCGAAATTTTCGACTTCAAAAGTTGCCATTCTTCTTTAGTCAAGGGAATCAGGTATCCGTCGGGAAATTTATCGGGTTTGTTTTTGACGGCTTCGTTGATGCGTTTGGTCTCAACGCCGTAGATTTTTGCGACATCGCTATCGAGTAGAACTTTCTCACCGCGGATTTCGATGAGTTTTTTTGAATGATATCAATGTTGATAGGGTTGTTCATGGCAATGGAGGGGTTTTTGTCCCGATGCGAATTTCAAATTTTAAATCTCTAATGATCTTCTACGTGTTAGGCGATGAGGGTTTTTGATGTGAAGAGGGGGAGATCACGGATTGCCAATCCATGCCACGGGGGGAGGTGAATGTGAGACAGCTTGAAAAGCTGTTTCACATTGGGGGATTGGAATTAGGAGGGGTGTCTTTTAACGGGTTCCAAACTTTTGTGAATCCGCAGTTTTGGAAATCTTTGAGGTTGGCGGTGGCGAAATGGGTGACGCTATGATGGCGGAGGGTCAATGCGAGGCGGAGGTCGAATATGCGACGGCGGGCAAAGGGTTCTTGGGCTGCCGTTTCCCAAACTTTATCCATCACGGGGGCATTTTCTATTAAGCTCCAGGCGCTGTTTGAGCGTATTTGCTGTATCCATTGTGCGGCTTCATGGGCGCTTGTTTTTCTGCCGGTTAGCTTTTCGTTGCGGAGCAAGTTGTATAATTTTACTAATACGAGTTCGGACATGACTATTTCCGTATCACCGGCATGCTGATTCAAAAAACTTCTCGCGCTTTGGTGAAATTGGCTGTTTTCAACCATGGCGTAGAAAAGGATATTGGTATCAATGCTCAACATCATTGTTGTTTGTTGGGTTTTGTCCGATTTGAGAAAAAGCATCACGCTCTGCCTGGCTTGCTTTTGCGAGTGCTTCTTCGCTGACGGTTTCCCCTCCTTTTATCAAAGGCAAAGTCCAATCGCTGTGAGTGTTGGGCACTTGGTTTACGCTCGTCATATACTCTAGACCTCGTCTTGTTATTTCTGCAAAGGACCACTCTTTGCTGGCGGCGACTTTTTTGGCGGCGTGGTAAAGGTCGTCGGGTATTTGTACGTGCGCTTTTATCATGGGGTAATTTACCACAGGTGGCGATTCTGTCAGTCGGGAGAGGTGGCACACGAGCCGAGACGAAGTCGCACCGAATCCCGCGTCCGTGGGAGGAGATAGCTGGAGGACATAACCCGAAAGCAACACACGAATGAGGAAATAAAGAGGGGGAAGTTTGAAGTGTGAGGGTGGATGTTTAATCTTCGAACGCTTCTTGAAACGCTTGCTCAATCTTCTGGATTTCTTCGTCTGTAAGCTCTTTGAACTCACTTTCACGACGTTTACTGGCAAGCCTACCCTTATTACGATGTAGCCGCATAAGCAGGGATTCCCGTTTCCTGTCTGGCATGTCCACAATCTCTCGTATTGTTTGACGGGCTTGGTCGAGATTTTCGAGGAAGCGGAACTCATTGGGAAGGCTTTCTTGGATCGCAAGTTCTATCATTTTAGCTAAATACTCAACCTGTTGTGTTACGTCTGGGTAACGGTAGAGCCCCTCGATCATAGCTGGGTTCTCGACGGTCATCTCACTTTTGGTGTTGAGGTCGTATTCGGCTACCGAAAGTAAAGGTTTTGAGAACTGTTCCAAGCATGCGTCATAGGCACGCATGTCTGCCAATATTTCGGCCGACACAGGGATGACAAGCCCCTTGCCGCCGATTCCGCCTCTGGCCATGACGTCGTGGATGATGTATCGGTGGATGCGTCCGTTTCCATCCTCGAATGGATGGATAAAGACAAATGGAAACGAGATCGCTGCGGCGCGCAAAATGGGGTGAACCTCCGCACTCGCGGTAAAATATCCTTCCAAGCCTTCCATAATATCTCGAAGGAAGCCGGGCGGGGAGCCAATCAGATGGATTATCTCGCGGAAGTTAACCGTGGTTTCGCCGACGTAGTTCTGAATGGTTCGATAACCGCTCTCTTGGTAACGCTCATCCATGATGTCGTTCTGAAGTTCAGTGAGAGACCCTTCACTGAGTGGTTTATTTTCTGTTCCGGCGCGATGAAGGAGGGTGACGAACTTCTCGGTTCTATTTGTGCCTAGTGCTTCTCGTTCTATGGCGAACGAGGATTTGGTTTCCTTGAAATAGAGGTATGACAGAGCGCGATTGAGCACTGCATCGGAGAAAGGGCTTATGGTTTCCGAGATGAGTCCCTCCCAATCAGTTTCCTCAATAGAGCGAATCGCCTTTGTTCGTCGAATGATTGGCATGAAACGTCGATCACCGATAGCGTTATTCAATATCCGCCACCGTGGATTTCGAACCGGCTCTGAAGCAACGACATAGCGTTGCGGGTCCAGCAAGGGAGTGTAGTTGCCGATAAGTTTTCCCTGTAGCGGAACTTCCTGGCCGGTCAGCATTTCGAACCAGAATCCGATTTGCTTAGCAAACTTTCCAGTCGGAGTCCGAGACACAAATTCAGCCACTTTCTCCGGAGAAATCTTCTGAAAAATCTTAGCTATGATGTCAAGATCCAGCGCGTCGTATTTTAGCGCGAACACAATATGGTCGAGTGGATCGTCTCCCGGGTCGTAGCGGCTGACGTAGTGTTCCTCCAAAGTGCCGTCCGCACACTCTCTGATGGCCTGCCGTGTTCCTATGAATGAACTGTGCAACAGAGGGCGTGTCTTGAGCTTATAGTGGGAGATCAGCCATGTGTAACCGAGTTGCTTCATGGAAAAACCTTTATTTTTGAGGAAAAATTATTTAAAAAAGCGAAATGCATGAAAAAAATATTACATTATCGCTTAAGCTTTAGTAAAGGCTAAATCGTAGGATAATCTGTTTTTTTGAGGAAAAAATATTAAAATACGCTTATTTTGAGGAATAATAATTATGTTTTGATGGTATTACTCCTGCTGCGTAGCGATTCCCATTATCGAATATGAGTTGTTTTTGTCAAAGGCAAGGCCTTCGTAATCAATTTGAGATTTAAAATGAGAAATTTGAGATGGGGAATGACAGCCGACTAAAAGGGAATGAAATGAAGATAGGCGGAGCCAAACAGCCGGAGCTTACTGTGCGAAGGCAAATTCACACTAATCAAGAGGGGGGAGGGCGTGGGACGTAATGGTATTGCGTGGGTCTTGGGGGGGGCGGGGGATCCGCGGATTGCCAATCCGCGCCACGAGGCAAATTACCCGAAAATGGGGTCAGGCAACAATTCTTGACAAGTTGTTTTTGATGCGGATAGGGAGAGCTTTTCCTATTGAAGTTTGGGGCAGTGGGGGATAATTGTTCATATAGAAATATGAAACTTTTTATTGTTAGTTGTGGCGCGCTTTTGCTGACGGGGTTGGGCTTGATGGGGGGGGAGGTGATTGGGGTCACGGAGCCGGTGGAGAAGGTGGATTTGACTTTTCCCGAGGCGGGGGTGATTGCGGAACTGGCAGTGAAGGAGGGGGAGGCGGTGAAAAAGGGGCAGGTGTTGGCCAAGCTCGATAATCGTATTTTGGAGGTTTCGCTGAAGATTGCCCAATTGAGGGCGAAGAGTGATGCTGCGCAAAAGGCGGCGCGGGCTCGATTGAGCACCAAACGGCGGCGTTTGGCGGAGCTGGAGCGCATTTCAAAGGGGGGCGGGGTGAATGCGGATGAATTGTTTCGCGCCAAGGCGGAGGTGGAGATCACTGAGGCTGACTTGATGGAGGCGGAGGTGCAGGCGGAGGAGAACGGGTTGAAGGTGGGGCAGATTCAGGTGCAGATTGAGCGGCGGACTTTGATCAGTCCGATCAACGGGGTGGTGGAGCGCACTTTTCGTGATGAGGCGGAGGCGGTCGGCGGGGGATCGGATCTGGTGATGACGGTGGTGCGTCTGGATCAGTTGATCCTGGTGATTTATGTGGATGCGGAGATGGTAGGAAGTCTGAAAGTGGGGCAGAAGGTGGCGGTGAGAGCGATGGTGGGGGACGAGGCGGGCAGCGCTGAAGTCGCTTTTGTTAGTCCGGTGACAGATTCGTCGAGCGGAACGACTCGGGTGCGGCTGCTTTTGAATAATGCGCAGCAAAAACACAGGTCGGGGGTGAAATATCGGGTTGAGGTGGAGAGTGGGGAGTGAAGGGTGGGTGTGGGATCCTCCGTCGCCTGATAGGCTTTGGCGGACAAGCTAATGGTATTACGTGGGTCTTGGGGTGGTTTGGGGGATCCGCCGGATTGCCCCGCCTTCGACCTAGGGGCTATGGCGGACAAGCAATCCGCGCCACGATGGGGAGGGGCGGTGGGGTTTGAGCCTTTTTAGATTAGCTCTTAGGGTTGAATCTCTACGACTTTGCCATTTTCCCAACTTATGAGAGGCATTCCTAAACGCTTGTGCTCCGCACGAAGTTTTTTAGCAGCGCGGTGTTGCGCTTTGAGTGCTATTCGCCCTTCTTCTGGCAAATCTCTTGCCAGAATAGGTTTCAGTTCTTTGTAGCGAGGTTTAATCATTCGATTTCGAGGAAGTGCGCTATGTCATAAATAGCATGAGTTTGGTGATTTGACAAGGCGGTGAAGCTTGGAGCATGAGCGTCCCAGAAGTGCCACCTGTTGACCAAAGGCATGTAGTGATGAATGAGATTATGAGATATTCGCGGATAACGCCGGCGTATATCTTTTGCTGACACATGATGTCCTCCTTTTGCGACTCGCTGACGAACACGGCGAATCGATTCATGCGGGCTGGGAAGCCACAAAAAATGCAACACAATTTGGTAGCCCGCGTCTTTTGCTCGCTTGATGAGTTTGACATGACTTTTGCCGCTAAGGGTAGTTTCCAAGGCAAAACTTTGCTTATGGTCGATCAGCTCCCTGGCCTCTCCAAGTAATAGTCGACCAGCTTTGAAAGCTACTAGTGATGGATCAAATGGAGACAGGCCTCGTGCAATTTCGTCAGCATTGAGGAAGCGCATGCCTTTAAGTTCTCGAGTGAGAATTTCTCGGGCAAATGTTGTTTTACCTGCACCATTGGGACCAGCGATTAAAAGTAGCGTTGGAGTTTTTTTTGGCATTCTGATTTAGGTAAAGTAAGGAATGTCCACAAAATGTCTATTTTTGTCGATTACTTAAACCTCAAATTTCAACCTAAGCTGCGGGAGGGAGAAGGGGTATAATGGATGATTCTCCATCGCCTGATGGGCTTTGGCGGACAAGTTGGGAAATGTGGGATCCTCCGTCGCCTGACAGGCTTTGGCGGACAAGCTAATGGTATTGCGTGGGTCTTGGGGGGGATCTGCGGATTGCCCCGCCTTCGCCCTAGGGGCTATGGCGGACAAGCAATCCGCGCCACGATGGGGAGGGATGGTAGTAACAAATTTGGAAATTTGTTTTACGGGAGTAGGGCTTGCAGGGATTGTAGTTGTTGCATCAGGCCGTTTTGTTGTTTGCGCTCTTTTTGGAATTCGGTGTAGTGGCGGAAGAGGGTGTCGACGTCGCGTTTCAGGGAGGTGGCGGCGTCGCGGATGAGGTTTTCTTTTTCTTTGGCGGCGCGCCGGCTGATTCCGGTGGTGAAGCTCTGTTGATAGGTTTGCAGGGTGCTGATTTGTGCGTCCCGGGTCATGATGGCTTGACGGTTGCGGTCGATATCTTCCTGAATGATGTCTGACTGCTTAGCGTATTGGATGGAATTCAGTTGGGAGGCGAGCGCTTTATTTTGGTTTTCCAGGCTGGCGATGCTACGCTTGAGTGCATCGATGGTGTCCTTACGTTGTTTGTCGGTGACTTGGGTGACTCGTTTGTTCTGGGTTTTTTCCATGCTTTTCAGGCGATTGATTTCGCTGTGGTGGGTGCGGTCGTAGCGGGTATCCCTCAAGTAGTCGTTGTAGGCCTGGAAGTCTTTTTGGGTGGTGAGGGATTGACTGATACTGACGATTTGATCTACCCGATTGGCAATGCGCGCATCAAATTGTTTGAGGTCTTGTTTCAAGTCCTGCCGGGTTTGGCCGGCTTGGGTGTTTTGCAATTCGAGGTTCACTTGCGCGCGCACCCGCTGGTATTTTTCGATGCTGCGTTTGAGACCTGCGGTAACTTTTTCTTTGAGCTTGGCGACTTCGGTGCGGGAGTCACGGGAGTCTCCTACCTGGCTGAGATCACTTACGATGTAGGCAATTTCCCGTTCGATGCGGGTATCGAGGCGGATGATTTCTGCGCTCAGATCGGAGACTCGTCGCATTTGGCGTTCGAGTCGGGTTTTGACGATGCCGATGGCTTCTTTGACCGTTGTTGGATCGGGTTTGCTGCTGTCCTGGCTTAGCACGGTGGTCACGTTCAAGCTGAAGCCGACGATAACGGTGATCAGTAAGGTAGGTAGTTTCATTTTCAGCCAGAATGAGGGGTGGAGTGTGGGGGTAATTCGTTTAGTTGAGCATTTCTTTTAAATCTGTTAGCTGTTCTATCAAGGCGTTGCTTTGGGCGCGTTCTTTTACGAATTCGGAGTAGCGGCGGAAGAGGGTATCGAAGTCACGTTTCAGGTCGTCGGCGATGTCGCGGATCATGAGTTCCATTTGGTGGGCGGCGTTGCGGCTGATGGCGGTGGTGGTGGGAGCGGGAGCCGTTAACATGTTTTCGAGCTGGGCTTCGCGTCGGCCTATGACTTGTTGGTTCCTCTCGATATCTTCCTGAATCAGACCTTTTTGGTTGGCGAAGTTGGGGGAATCAAGGCGCGCTTCCAAAGCCCGGTTCTGGGTAGCTAGATCGGCGATGCTTTTTTGCAAAGCGGCGACCACTTCCTTGCGTTCTTTGTCGGTGATTTTAGTGACGCGTTTGTTTTGGGTGTAGTCTTCGTTTTTTTCTTGAACGGTTCCCCAGCCCCAGCCCCAGTCATAGCTTGAGGAGACGTAGGTGTTGTATTTTTTGTAGTCTTCGTGGGTGGCCAGGGTTTTGGAAAGTTTCATGATTTGCTCGATGCGTTTTTCTGACATTTGATCAAATTTTTTCATATCGCCTTCAAGTTCGCATTTTTCCATTCCGGAGCGAAGTTTGACCAGATGGGCCCGGATCTGGGAGCGTTTTTGTTGATAGATGCCGACGCTTTTTTTCAGCCCTTCGATGACTTTGCCTTTGGTCTGTGCGACCCGGGTGCGGGAGTCTTTGGAGTCGCCGACTTTTCCGAGCGCCTTGACGATTCGAGCGACTTCTTTTTCGATGCGACCATCGAGGCGGTTCAGTTCAGCGCGAAGGTCGGAGACGCGGCCTTGTTGGCGTTCGAGTCTTTGCTCGACGACGCTGATAGCTTTTTTGATTTCCTCAGGGCTTCTTTCGATACCGTTTTTGTCTACGGCCTGGCTGCGGGCGGTGTGAGGCAGCAGCAAGAGGGGGGTGATGGCGATAAGTGCAGTGAGGGCGGTGACTGGGCTGAAGAGTTTGGATAAGGTCATGACTGTAAGCTTGGATTCTTTTTGTAAGCTTATAGTTCATGGGGCAAATAGCTAGAGCCTATTTATAACAGTTCTTGAATGAGATTGCCTTCGCTGAGGGCGATGGGGCGGCCGACGGGGGTGATCAGTTCTTGTTCGAAGTCGAGGCCCATTTTGTGCTGGATGGTGGCGTGGATGTCTTGCACGCGGACGGGATTGACGGGGCTTTCTTTTTCTCCGCTAGGGTCGGTGGCTCCGATAGTGCGACCACCGGAAAAACCACCACCGGCGATGGCCATGCTGAATCCTTTGGGCCAGTGATCGCGTCCTTCCACGCTGTTGAGTTGGGGGGTGCGTCCGAATTCCCCACCGCATAAGACGATGGTATCATCGAGCAATTTCCGGCGTTTGAGGTCTTTGATCAGGGCGGCGAATGCGGGGTCTAGGGTTTTGATTCGTTTGCCCTGGTTTTCGTGGTTATTAACATGGGTATCCCATCCGGTGAGGGTGACTTCGATGCAGCGCACGCCTGTCTCGACCAAGCGGACGGCGGCAAAACAAGCACGTCCGAAGCGGGTGTCACCGTATGCGAGGCGTTCTTCTTTGGGCGCTTCGCTGACGTCAAAGGCTTTGAGCTGATCGGAGGCCATTAGGCGGCGGGCGTTGGCCATGCTTTGGCGGTGAAAAGTTTTTTGTGAATCGAGTTGGGCCATGCGTCCTTTGAGGAAGGTGCTCTCGACGATGGAGAGTCCTTTTTTGCGCTGAGCCTGGCGTTGTTCGTTGGCGTAGGAGTTCACGTCGGGCACGGCTTGTCGGGGGTCTCCCATTTGAAAGGCATCAAACTTGGCTCCCATGTAACCGCCACGGGCTGGCCATTGATTGGGAAGAATGGAGATATGGGTGGGGATCTCCATTTTAGGTTGGGGGAGTTGGTGGCAGAGGATCGCGCCTATTGAGGGGTGGATGACTGTTGGGTTAGGTCTGTAGCCGGTTTTGATGTTGTAAAAAGCTCGTTCATGGTCGCCTTCTTTACTGATGACTGAGCGCAGTAGGGTGACGTCCTGCATGACTTCGGCCGTTTGTTCCAATCCTGCGCCGAGTTGCAGGCCTTTGACTGTGGTGGAGATGGCTTGACTGCCGAAGGAGGTAGCGGAATCGGGGTGGGGGTCGAAGGTTTCAAGTTGGCTGGGGCCACCAGCGAGCCAGAGCAGGATGACTGACTTTGGCCGGGCGCTGTGTTTTTTGTTTCGAGGGCTTTGCGCGTTGGCCGCGAGTAAGTCTGCCATAGGGGTCATCCAGGAAAAGGCGGCTAGTCCTGTGGCGGAGCTGTTGAGGAAGTTTCTTCTATTCACGGTGCTGTAAAGTTAGTTGGGGAGTTATTTATGGGCGCGGCCACTTATTAGTGGTTCCATGAGAATTCGGTGGAATTGATGAGGACCCAGAATAGGTCTTCCATAGCTTGGGAGCGGTTTTTGTTTTTCAGGGTAGCGAGAAGTTCGGTGAAGTAAGATTTTTCGTTTTCTTCTGGAAGGCGGGTGAAGATGGAGAGGTAGGATATTTCGACAGCTTTCTGGTTGTCGGCGGTGAGTATGCCAATTCGGGTGCTGGCGTTCAAGAAGGGGTTTTCTCCGGTGCGTTTACGAACCAGTTCGCCATTCATCAGTAGTAGGCGTTGGGGGATGGTGCCGCCCAATTCGGCAAACTCATCTTCACCGGGATCTCCGTAGCGTTTGACAAAATCGGATTGCTGGGTGAATCGCATCAGGCGTTGGATGACATGGGAGTGGGCATCGATGGTGGTGAGGGATGCGGCTTGGATGACTGATCGTGCTACTTGCTCCGGGCGCATGCGGGTGAGCGGAAAGGCGGCCCAATGTTCTTCATGTTTTTTGCTTATGGGGTGGTTGGGGTCGCTGGAGCGGGAGTCGAGTTGGAAGGCTTTGCTGGCGGTGATGACGCGGATCAGTTGTTGCAGGTCGAAATCGTGGGAGATGAGTTCATCGGTCAGGATCTCCATTGCTTCCGGCCAGGGGCCGTCGAGGGGGATGTTGTCGATGGGTTCGACCAGGGGTTTGTTGAACAGGATGGCCCAGATGCGGTTAACGGTGCTGCGGGCAAAGGGGCGGTTTTTTTTGTGGGTGACCCACTGGGCGAGTCGATGGCGTGGGGATCCTGATGCGGGCATCAGGTCGGGACTGAAGGGGGCAATGGCATCTACTGGTTGGGCTTCTTTTTTTCCACGGAAGCGGTATTGGTAGGTGTTGTCATGGTTGTCACGGACGCCGGTCAGGGACATTTCGGCTTCGCCAAAAAATGCGGCGAGTTGGTGGAAGTCCTTTTGTTTCCAGCGATCGCCGAATTTGTCGTTGTGGCATTCCATGCAGTCGATGCGGATACCTAGAAAAGCGCGTGATACCCGGGCGGCCAGTTTGGCTTCGCTGGGGCCTTTTTCATCGTTATTGGGATCAATCGTCACGGTGACAAAATTGACTTCAGGTTTGCTCGTCCAGATGCCTTTTGCGGTGATCAGTTGCCGCACCAGTTGGTCGTAGTGACGGTTGGCGAATAGCTGCTCGCTGAGCCAGTCAACCATCCGGCGGCGGCGATAAACGAGGAAGGGGCCTTCTATGGTTCCTACGTATGAGCGGGCAAACCGCTCGGCGACGTAGTCCGACCAGCGTTGATCCTGGAAGATTTTTGACAGATGAATTTGCACTTGATCTGCTGCGGGCTGCTGCTCAAGGGTGCGGATTTCTTCGAGGGAGGGAATGGTTCCGGTCAGGGCGAGGGAGAGGCGTCGGGCGATGGTGAGTGGTGAGGCGGTCTCAACGGGGGGGATTTTTGCCTGTCGCCAGCTTTTTTCAAAAGCCTGGTCGATTTTATCTACGGATGTTTGGAAGGAGGGTGGGATAGGTGTTTTTTTGGTAGATGGAGAGGGATCAGCGCTGGGGGAAGACGGGCTGATGCTGGTGCGATCCCAGATCAACCAAGATAGGCTGAAGGTGAGCAAGCCGACGATGAAGAGGTTGACGGCTCTGATGCGGGCGCTGGAGGTGGGAGGCGGAAGCTGCTGGGGGGATGGTGGTGGAGAATCTGGAGAAGTCATGGTGAATGGATACGGGCAGGGCAGGAAAGTGGGCTCGGTAATGGATGACGAAGGGGACTGAACGAAGGTTACATTTTTTGAGAAGAAAAGTAAGTGACCTTGGGGGTTGATGCAGAATAACGGAAAGGGTTGTAACGGAAAGGGTTGTAACGGAAAGGGTTGTAACGGAAAGGGTTGTAACGGAAAGGGTTGTAACGGAAAGGGTTGTAACGGAAAGGGTTGTAACGGAAAGGGTTGTAACGGAAAGGGTTGTA
>JAJRVS010000387.1 GCA_024277195.1 Verrucomicrobiota bacterium
CATAACCCGCTTCACCAAAAACCTGCAAACGAATCCCACTGATCCTTTGCCCAACCGTTACCGGGCTTTCGATGAAATAGGTCACCGTATCCGGATCCTTACCCGTCACCACAATCGATCCATCTTTCTGAACCTCCATCTTGTCACCCGCTCCCGATTTGGTTTTATCGGGTTTCAAAACATCCCACTTCACTTTTGATAAAACCACACTTTCCTCCCAGGCCGCCTGATTCGCTAGCAAACCCTCGTTTTGATATTTTATTAACGGCCGCTCGAGCTGTCCCGCTCTTGCCTGCCACGCCTGCTCAGCCACCTGATAGTTCTCCAGCTCACCCGGTAAAGGAGCGCTGATATTTTTTTCATCTGCATTATTAAAAAAAGCATACAACTGATAAAATTCAGCTTGGGTGATCGGATCATGTTTGTGATCATGACACTCCGCACAAGCCACTGTCAGCCCCAACCAAACTGTTCCTGTTGCGCTGACACGATCAATCACCTCCTTGGTTCTATAAAGCACCTTATCCACCCCTGCCTCGGTATTGAGCATGGTATTACGGTGGAACCCCGTTGCAATCTTCTGCTCCAAGGTCGCTTTTGGCAATAAATCCCCTGCCAACTGCTCGATGGAAAACTGATCAAAAGGTTGGTCTCGATTGATCGCCGCGATCACCCAGTCCCGATACACCCAGGCCCATGGACGCAGCGTATCCCCCAGATAACCGTCACTGTCCGCATAGCGCGCCATGTCCAACCAATGACGCCCCCAGCGCTCACCAAAATGCGGTGAAGCCAGCAGCTCATCGACCTTCTCCCGATAAGCTTGCTCCGCATCCTTTTGCCAAGCCGCCACAAAGTCCACAACCTCCTTTGCCTGCGGCGGAAGTCCCGTCAGATCCAAGTGCAGCCGACGCAACAAGGTCCGCTCATCCGCTTGCATAGAAGGCCGCAAATTTTTCGCCTTCAAGCGCTCCCCAATAAAAGCATCAATCGGGTTTTTCACCCCCAATGCCGCCTTCGGCACCACCGACCGACCGATCGGCCGGAAAGCCCAATGTTTTCGCTCTTGTTTTTCACCTGCCTGCAGCGGCAAAAAACAAAAAACACTCGTAGCGTAAATAATCGCTGATAATAAAACTCGGGGGAACATTGACTGCAGCAGCTTACAAAAGAGCCAAGCTTTTTCAAGCCCATCCCCACATATAACCCGCATCCCCGTCCCTCCACCCCACCGCCCGCCTCCCAAGCTCCACATCCACACAAGAAACAAACCTCTAGGGGTTTGACCCTTTTTAAATTTCAAAATTTGATTCACCTCCTTTTATTTTATTATTGCACTAAATGGTCAATTTTGTTATAATTTTCACAGTTACAAAATTTACCGTAATAAATACTTTGACTCTTTTGCTTTTTTACTGCGTCCCTTGCTCCTGAAAATTCTACTCAGCGTACCATGTTCCAGTTCCAAACCGGCCCCAGCGCCTTTCAAATTATCGTTGATGAATCCCGTCTCGATTCATCGAACGCTCATCAGTTCCTCTGTGAGTTTGATGCCCACTGCCCAGACATCATCCATTTTGTTGATATCGATTTCACCCGGGTTGAGTTGATCGACAGCTCGGGCATCGCCGCTTTGCTCAATATCCGTAAACGTATTCATTTGCCCATTCCGGTCGCGTTGCGCAATTCCTGCCCTTCCGTGCGGGGTATTCTACAAACCCTGCGCTTGCACCGTGTTTTCCAACTCGACGACAACTGTTTCGATCTTGATCAACAGAACGCCCCAATCTGTTAGCCAACAACAGCTCTACCCACCTGTTTAAAATCCCTGGAAAACAATAGAAGGAAAGGCAAATCACGAATTAGATGGTGCTTACGTGGGCAGAGTCGTAATTCGATTATCCAAAAGCGTGCCCGGTCTCGCAGAGCCGTGTACAGCGAGACCTATGCTGCGTAGCGGCGCCCCGCAGGGCGGCCCACCGTCAACCTCGCCTCTCCAAGTGGACGGACAAGCTAAAATGCAAATTGGCGGATTTAAGGCTAAATCCTTTAAACAACTCCTTAGACCACAGTTCATCCCTACCAATAACAATTGCCACCACCACCCTCCCCACCTACTGTCCCACCACTTCCCCATCGGGGACTCCAAATTCTTAATTTTCATTTCCCTTGCCTTGGTATCTGCTCATTCCCTTTGTCAGCGCAGCGATTTACTCGCTGAGCACGATCTTCCTGAAACGCGGCATGCACGAGGGAGCCTCTCCGCTCTACAGTTTTCACATCACCAACCTGATCGTTGGGGCCTGTTTCCTACCGATCATCCTATTGGAAAAACAACCCATTGCCTGGCACTTGCTGCATCAGCCCATATTGGCGGGCGTAGCCTTTTTTGCCGGTTCCTGGTTCACCTTCATCGCCATTCACCGCGGCGACGTCTCCCTTGTCACCCCCTTGATGGGCTCCAAGGTTATTTTTGTCGCTCTATTAGCCGTGCTGCTCTCCGCCCAGAGCCCTTCGACCACCTTGATTTTCGCCTCGCTGCTATCAGCCATCGGCATCGCCGTCATGGGTGCCAAGGATTTCGTCCATAGCCGTCATGCTGCACTCACCGTAAGTATGGCACTGACCAGTGCCGCCGTGTTCGCACTTTGTGACGTACTAGTAGGCAAATGGGCTCCCGGCTTTGGCCCGATGGCCTTTCTCACTCTGTCCACCGTCGGACTAGCCGCGGTGTCGCTGACCGCCTTAATCAGCATGGCTATCAAAGACCGTAACTGGCAACCTCCAGCCCTTTCCCGTAAATGGGTCATTTACAGCGCCTTCATGGTGGGAGGGCAAGCCATTGGCATGGGTTACATCCTCTCCACCAATGCTGATACCACCGGCATCAACGTAGTCTATGGATCCCGCGGACTCTGGGCCATCGTGCTGATCGCCGCCATCGGCCCGATGTTAGGAAATCGCGAGCGCCAACTAGCCAAAAACGTTTTCCTCTACCGCCTGATCGGCACCCTGCTGCTAACCAGCGCTATTGTGCTCGCTGTGATGGCAGGGAAACAGGGGTGAAACATACCACCCTCACTTCAGCGCCTGAATAAAAGCTCCGGTGGAAAACAAAATAAACATCGCCTGATCTTTTTCCGGATCCACGACTAAGGGCGAAGTGTCCGGCGGGCGGATCACCTTCATGCGCGCCTCGCAATCCTTCACCGCAGGCAACAGCTTTCTGGCTTTTTCTCCGAGCAACTCAATCGTCCGCGCCGCGTGCTGAACCGCTGCAAGATTACCACTTTCCAAGGCCGCGGTCAATACCGGAATCGCCGCTTTTACGTGACCATGACGCGCCAAGGCATTGGCCGCCTCGATACGCACACTAGCTGACTCATCGGACAAAGCCTGGGTCAAAGCTTGCACCGCTTCTGGCGAAAGGTCAGCCAGCGCACTCATCCCCACTGCCCCCCAATAACGGACAGCGATAACAGGTTCCTCCAAATTGGTAATAAAATCCGCCGCACTTCCTACCCCCACCTGCGCAGCTGCAA
>JAJRVS010000388.1 GCA_024277195.1 Verrucomicrobiota bacterium
ACTATCCCACCGACAAAGAAGCCGCTCTAATTATTCTCAAAGCTCTAGAGCCGCTTAAGCCCATCTTTGCTGAATTTGAACAAGCTTGCCAACGCCCAAAAGTTAGATACCCCCTAGACTATTCAAGTCCTTTTACTATGACTCGGCCGCATTTGAGAGCTTTGCTTAATATCATCAAACCTCTAACTCTACGCGCAAGAGCCCATATCATCCTAGGAAACTCTGCAGATGCGCAGAAAGACCTAACCACATTATTTTATGTAATCGACAGCATGAAATCTGACGAGTCTTTGATCTCCACTGTAATGATTCAGGCCTATCTCGGCACTATTCTACCCACCATTTGGGAATTACTTTATACAAATCTCACCGATTCGAACGATCTAAACTTAATCGGAAATGCTCTTCTCAAGATCGAATTAAAACAAAGGCTGCTGATGGCTATACGAGTGGAAAGAGCCGGGATGCTCGCATTAATCGAAAACAAATCTGAGTCCATTTTTGAAGATATGGGTAGTTTTGGCGGCCATGACTATTTGAGTCCAAAGACACTCGCGAAAACTTACCAACTTTTGGGTATGTCGCGATCCTTAATACTAAGAAACAAGCTCAACTATTGCCAATTTTACCAATCCCCTTTTCTCTCTACTCTAAACAATAACAACATCCATTGGGCTGATCTAGAAACTGCTTCAGAAGCACAAAAACGGCTCGACAATTTATCCAAACATACTCTCCTGCCATATCACCCTCACACCATCTTTCTTCAGACCCTTGGTATTAGCCTTCATTCCATCGCCGAACGCACCGCCCAGATCGCCACTCGCATCGATCTCGCCCGTATCGCCATTGCACTAGAACTCTACCGCCGCGAGCACGGCAACTACCCGACCACCCTCGCACATCTCGCCCCCAACTACCTCACCCCCATCCCCAACGACCTCATCACCGGTGATCCCCTGCACTACCGCATCAAAGCCGACGGCACCCCCATCATCTACTCCATCGGCCTCAACAAAACCGACGACGGTGGCCTGCTCAAACAAGACCACAGCCAAGGCGACTGGGTCTGGCAATACACCCTGCCGGACGACTTCAACGAAGCCGACTGGCGCAAGTGAGGAAGAAGGCTTTAGCTGTTTAGGCTAGAGGCTGTAGGAAAAACTAGGTTCTCACCTATTGGCATCTTGACCGCCATAGCTTTAGCGAAAGAGGCTCGCTTTCACTTCGGCTGCGGTTCCCCATCTTTCCCCAGCATCCCTCCATCGATCAGCTTCTGCTTCTCCCCCGGCGGATATACCCCGCTCACATAACGCCCGCGTTTAAACACCGCGTCCCACATCACCCGTCCATCCTCATGCACATCCTTCACCGGTCCATCCCACAATAAATTTTCCACAAAACTCCCGGAGAACCTCAGCCTGCCATCTTCAAACCACTTCACGTGCCGGCCAAAAGCCTCCCCTTCTTTCATCATCGCGTCGATCTTGTGCACTCCGCTCTCAAACCACTCACGATGCCGCACCTTCTCGCCATGGTCGTAATCAAGCATCTTTTTCATCCGGCCATTCCCATACCACCAAATTTCCGCCCCGTGCAATCGCCCTTGCTCATAATTGGAAAAATAAGTCATCCTCCAGTTTTTATCCCGACTAATCGCCACACCGGTGTGCGGTTTCTCCTCTCCATTCAGATAAGCCAGTCCATCTGACGGCCGCACTTCAACATCCCCACGCCTCACAAAATCGGCTTTTCTTTTGCTCTTCTCCACCTGACCGTTCCCAGCTTTTTGGCAAGCCAGCAAGCCCGAAAGTGAAATCAGCAAACCCAATAACAATATTCTACGTTTCCACACCATGATTCATCTTCGACCAAAGTAATAGATCTGCAAGCACTGCCTACACCCCACTCTTATTTGTTTGTAAAATTTCATAACCTAGCTCACTCTAGACAACACACCATGCACCCTTCACCTTTCAAAATCCTCATCGTCGATGATACTAAAATCAATTTATTGATTCTGGAAGACATGATCCAAACCATGGGGCACCTGCCCATTTCAGTCGAAAGTGGAGAAGCCGCTCTCGTGGCTATCGAAGACTCCCAGCCCGACCTCATCCTACTAGATATTATTTTACCAGGACTCGACGGTTACGAAATTCTGCAAAAGCTAAAAAAGGACCCCATCCTTTGCAGCATCCCAGTCGTCATGATTTCCTCCCTAGGCGACTCCGAAAGTGTGGTGAAATGCATACAACTGGGAGCCGAGGACTACATAACCAAACCCTTTAACATCCCCTTGTTAAAAGCCCGTATCACCAGTGTGATGGAAAAACGACAAGCCGCCCTAAAAGCTGACCAACTAGGACGATATACGCTGGAGAAAAAAATTGGCGAAGGCGGCATGGCTGAAGTTTATCTCGCCCATCACGCCCTGCTGCGTCGACCTACCGCAGTCAAAGTTCTGAAACGAAAACACCTCAATGAAGAAAACCTCAAGTTATTTGAGCGTGAGGTTCAAATCACCAGCAAACTCACTCACCCCAATACCATTGTCATATTTGATTACGGCCGCACCCCCGACGGCCTTTTTTATTACGCTATGGAATATCTGGAAGGCATCTCACTGCAAAAGCTAGTCGAGCAAAACGGCCCCATCCCCGAAGAACGGGTCATCCATATTCTCAAACAAGTCTGCGGTTCCCTCGCAGAGGCACACTCCAACGGACTGATTCATAGAGACATCAAACCCTCCAACATCATGCTCTGTAACCGGGGAGGGGAATACGACGTGGTGCAAGTGCTGGACTTTGGCATCGTTCAAATCATGAGTGAAAAAGATCAAGCCGCCCAAGCCGATTATGTGATGGGAACCCCTGCCTACATGCCCCCGGAATCCCTGCAAAACGGTACTGACCTAGATGGCCGTAGCGATTTATACTCATTGGCGCTGGTCGCTTACTTTCTGCTCACTGGCAAAGACCCTTTTAATAAAGACAGCTTGGAGAAAACCATAGCAGCACAGATCAACGAAGCCCCGGTCTCTCTATCTATCATTCTAGGTAAAAAAATATCCCCTGACTTCGACCGCTTGATTTTAAAATGCCTAGAGAAGGAAATGGTAAACCGGCCATCAAATGCCCGTAACCTTCGAGCATCCTTGGAACAGTGCCAACTCCCCCATGACTGGACCCGCAGCCAAGCCGAAGAATGGTGGGATCAACAATCTGAACGCACCCTCTCACCGGACACAACTGACAACTTGTCCGACAATTCCCCACGTACCCTCAGCATCGACCTACTCAGCCCCCGCACGCAGCCCATGCCCGATCGACAAACCGATTCAGACCGCCTATAAGAGGCAACTTCACTCATAAAGTTCAAGATCACATTTGCTAACCCTACGGGTGATAAGCCGGCGTCTCCGATCGCTGGCGGCCATCGATCATCGCCTCAGTGATAATCGTTACTCGATCAACCGCCCGCTGCAATAATGCCTGCCCCTTCTCCGCCGTAGCCAATGAAGGCCGTTGATCTTCCTGATCCTGCCATATATCCGTTCTGACATTCTCCGCAAACGCGGCCAAGCCCACTGCCGTTTCAAACTCCTGGGCATGACCCGGCAGGTCTTCAGGCAAACGTTCACCACTCTCCAACAAGTCCTGCGCATCTGCTTTGTCATACACATCCCAATAAGACATGAAATGCAGGTTCAACGGTGAGAACTCACGTAAATACTGATCCCACACCCCCTTGATCGGCGCCACATTGCCGCCGTGCCCATTCAGCACCAGCACATTCTCAAAACCCGCCTCCGCCACGCTGCGAATCAAATCATTCAACACCGCCATGAAAGTCCCCGGCCTCAAAGTCAAGGTGCCTGGATGTTTCATGTGATGCTCACTGATCCCTACCATCAAAGCCTCGGCCACCAATACCTTCGGGCTGAGCTTCTCCGCCACTGCCTCCGCCACTGCGCACACACTTCGCCAATCATGCTCCATCGCCAGATGTTCCAAATGCTGCTCAATCGCCGCCACCGGTAGAATGCACAAATTCAAATCCCCGCTTCCCATCCGCTCACGAAACTCCCGCCGCGTCAGCTTCCTCAGTAAAACCTCTTTATCGTTTATCATATTTCACTCAGCCCTTCTCGATTCTTATTTCCCCAGAACCGCTTCTATCCCCTTAGGTTGCTCCATCTCTTCGGTAATCAATTTCCAAGTTTCACCCTTCTCCCGCATTTTATCAAAATTTCGCGCCTGGTAATCAAACTCCAATTGCGGCGTTTTCACC
>JAJRVS010000389.1 GCA_024277195.1 Verrucomicrobiota bacterium
CCGTCGCCATCTCCTTATCCGGCACCTCCAACAGCAAATGAAAGTGATTGTC
The DNA here is from genome assembly GCA_024277195.1 of Verrucomicrobiota bacterium. Lineage (GTDB taxonomy): Bacteria > Verrucomicrobiota > Verrucomicrobiia > Verrucomicrobiales > DEV007 > JAADHD01. The sequence goes on from JAJRVS010000389.1 coordinate 53, forward strand.
CATAAAACACCAAGCCAGCGCCCGCAGCCCACTGAACTTCAACTGCCGCATCAAAATATAGCGAAAAGCCTCCTTCTCATCATCCCCAAACAACCGATACTTGCCCGCCGTCCGGCTCACCACGTGATAATAATTCGTCTGCCCCGCCTCACCTAACAAAAATTCCCGTGTCTTTCTCATAAAAATACCCTATCAACCCACCTTAAAATCCGCAACAAAAAAATGTCTTGGGGTCTGACTCCATTCATATTAAAACTTATATTCCTCCCGCATACCCCTGTCGCTCTATCACTCTGAATTTTTACACCTGCTTGTTTCTAATGGAAAACGGTTGTCTTCTCCTCCATGTCAGGCAAAATGGTATGCCTCGTTCGAATACAAACGAAGTCCATAGATCAAAGTCCGCAGATCAAGACCGAGGTAACCTCAACAAAATCCTAATGGAACCCGAAAAGAACGAAGATCACGGCAAAATCCTTGTTGTAGATGACAATCAGATCAACTTGCAGATCTTGGTAGCATGCCTGGTAGGGCTAGGTCACCAAACCCAATCCGCCAGCAGCGGCGAAGCCGCTTTGAATCTACTGCATTCGGAAACATTCGATCTGGTTCTGCTCGATGTCGTGATGCCTGGCATTGATGGCTTTGAAGTTTTAAGCCAAATCAAAAACGATGTCGAATTGCGCCACCTCCCAGTGATCATGGTATCGGGTGTTGAAGAAATGGACGCGGTGATTCGCTGTATCACCACCGGAGCCGATGACTTTTTACCAAAACCTTTTGATCCCGTGCTGCTACAAGCTCGTATCAACGCCTGCCTAGAAAGAAAATTCCTCCGCGATCATGAAAAAGATTATCTGAAAACTATCGAGCTCACTCAAAAACGACTGCAAGACGAGCTGGACGAAGCTGCCAAATATGTTCGATCCCTGCTCCCGGAACCGATGAGCGAACCCTTCAAAATCGACTGGATCTACCAACCTTCCACCGAACTCGGCGGAGATGCCTTCGGATACCACTGGATCGACGGTGAACACTTTGCCATCTACCTGCTCGACGTCTGCGGTCATGGCGTGGGAGCTTCATTGTTAGCTGCCAGCGCCATCAACGTCATTCGTTCGCAATCATTGGTTAATACCGACTTCCGCGAGCCCGCGCGGGTGCTCGAAGCTTTGAATGAAGCTTTCCCGATGGAAAATCAAAACGACATGTATTTCACCCTCTGGTATGGAGTCTACCATGCCCCTAGCAGGGTTCTTCATCATTCCTGCGGCGGTCATCCCCCTGCCCTACTGCTCTCTCCGGAGAATCAGACAGAGCCTGCAAACTACATCCAAGTCCGCTGCCCTGGAGCTTCGATCGGCGTTTTTGCCGATCGAGAATTTAAGTCAGACCGAATCGACATCGCTCCCAGCAGCGATCTATTGGTCTATTGCGACGGAGTTTACGAAATCACTCGCCCAGATGACAGCATGGTCGAACTGGAAGATTTTGAAAAATTTGCCAACACCTGTGCTCGGCAAGATGATGGTCTGCAACGTCTGCTTGTTTGGGCCAAAGAGCAAAACACTGAACGCCCTTTTGACGATGATTATTCCATCGTCAAAATCAGGCTTCCTTAAGCCCCTCCACGATAAGAGTTTCCTCCAAACAATAGATGAATACAACCGCATTACCAATTAATACAAAGCCGCCAAACAGCAAACCTGACGCTCTGCGATTGAAGGGAATAGCATCTTCCCCCTGCTGCCGGACCTTTCAGAACTTAGCATTCTAGATAGCTCATATGGTGACGGCATCTACAACTCTGACGGCAGCAGTTTCAATTTCGACAATTTTCACCTTTCCTCCGAGACCTACAAAAAACCTTCGCCACCACGAGTTTTGAAAACTTCCAGTGGGTTCAACCCTTCTTATCAAATGATCCGCAAATCACCAGCGATATCAAATTTTAGGATGACTTTATCGGTCATGCTCCCGTCGAAGCCCTGCAAGCCACCCAACCTCAAATTGCATCCAATCCGCAGAACTGAATCACCTACTTCACTTCACCCGCCAAGCCACCTCGGTCACATTCTTTCCATCTTCCCGTCGGAAACAGAACTCATCACTCATTTTACGAACGAGTAAAATGCCCAAACCTCCGATTGCCCTCTCTTGGACTGAAAGGCTGGCATCCGGTTCTGATGCCGACACGGGATCAAAGGCAATGCCGCTATCACTCAGCTGCAACCGCATAAAATCACCATCAAAAGCCAACGCAACGTTCACCAGATCCTCCTTCCCCAATCCGCTGTGATAACAAATATTCATCAACAGTTCCTCCAAGGCCAAACGGAAAGTCTCGATGTTTGCGGTCGGCAAGTCCTGCGATTCAAGAAATCCACATGCCTCATTGATCAGCGGAAAAACCAACTGCTTTAAAGCTCCCACTTGATACTTTTGTTGAAAGACCGTCATGTTTGACCAACAGCCTAGACAAGATCAAGCAGATCTCAAGCCCCTATCATCAGCGCGCGCTGCGCTTGACCTTCGAAAAGAGCCATGTTCTAATCTACTAGTAGCTATCTAGCACTTTCAGCCACCCGCTACTCCGTATATACCAACACCACTTATGGAAATTTCTTCAAAACAACAATCAAACATCACCATCCTGACCCTCGAAGGTCGTCTCGACGGCGAAAGCAGTCCTACTCTGGAAAAAACCGTCAATCATCATCTAGCCAACGGCAGCCAACACATCATCTTCGACTGCCCACTACTGAACTACATCAGTAGCGCCGGGCTACGAGTATTCCTATTGAGCTCAAAAAAAGCCGATGCTGCAGGAGGACAGATTGCCTTCAGTTCTCTACAAAATGGCATCATCGAGGTTTTTGAGCTTTCCGGCTTCGACAATCTTTTCACCACTCATACCGACCTAGAAACCGCTTTGACAGACTTCACCTGATCTTTGCCTCCCTCGTTTTTTGCCCTTCACCCTTGCCCCCTTCCACCTCCCTTATGAGTTCCACCGACCCTCCCTCCACCTTACTGATCAAATCAGCCGCCCTACTCTCCCTACTGGTCATCGCTCTGGGAGTCACTGCGCTCTTTGCTCTCAGCTACACCAACCAACGCAGCGAAGAGATGCTCGAGCATCTGGATCAATTCCATACGGCGGAAATCGCCGCCACCGAAACCCGAGCCAACTTCAAAACTCAAGTCCAAGAATGGAAAAACCTGCTCCTGCGCGGCAGTGATCCAGAATCCTTTACCCGCTATCACCAACAATTCAAACAACGCGCCGATGAGGTGCAAAAAAAATTAGCCGAACTGCAACGCCTGCTCGAAGACTTAGACGAGGACAGCTCCATCGCCAAAACCCTGGCTGAAGAGCATCAAGCTCTGAACAAAATTTATGCCGAAGCTCTTACCCATTACAACTCGCAACAAGCTGACTCTGCATTCAAAGTAGATGCCGCCGTTCGAGGCGCCGACCGACCGCTCAGCAACAAAATCGAACAGTTGGCCACAGACATGTATCAGTTAGCACAAAAACATCACCAGACCACCCAACAGAACGCCGCTGCTCGTTACGCCAGTCTGCGCCAAGTCACCACCATCGTTGCATCCTTGACCGTTCTGACATCCTTCGCGCTGGTCTTTTTTGCCAATCGTCGTCCCCTCGTTTAAGCCTTTCCCTCTCTCACTTCTCTTGCCATGTCTGAGCTGTTCGCAACCTTTCTTGCAGGACTCGCCCTCTTCTTCCACGGAGTTCGCGGGATCAAAGAACACCTGCAAGGGCTCACCAGTCGCCGGCTGCGCCAACAGCTTTCCCGTTGGTCGGAAAATCCCATCCTCGCCGGGATGTGGGGTTTCACCTTCGGAGCGATCACCCAAAGCTCCACCGCTGTAGCTTTTATCCTAAGCAGTCTGGTAGAGACTGGCCTCATGACCGTAGTCCGCGCCCTACCCATCGTCGCTTGGGCCAATCTTGGCACTGTGGTATTGGTCTTTTTTGCTTCTTTCAACCTGCACCTCGTTTTTTTGTATCTGCTCGGACTGGCCGGACTCGCTTTAGCCTTTGAAATTGGAGGCAGTCGCTTGCGCCCCGCCCTGGGAGCCTTGTTTTCCATCGGCATTTTATTTTACGGCCTGCATCTGATGAAAGCCTCCTTCGCTCCGCTCGCCGACTCCCCCTGGTTCCATGATCTCGCCACCTTCATCCAAGGATCCACCTTTGCCGTATTCGTGGCAGGGGCCCTGCTTCGTATTCTCATCCCCTCCTCTTCGGGCATCGCAGTAATCGCCATCGCCCTTTCCTACGGAGGAGTCATCAGCCTCGAACAAGCAGCGATGATCATCTACGGCACCGGCGTCGGCGTTGCCCTCTCCATCCTTCTGCTTTCCAGCAATCTACAAGGCATCCCCCGCCGCATCACCCTTTACCAAGCTCTGATCAATGGCAGTTCAGGACTGCTTCTGGGACTCCAGGTTTATCTCGAAATCTACACCAATCGTTTATTTCTACCCAGTCTCGCCCGCGAGCTGGCACCCAGTGATAATCTGCAACTGGCGTTTGCTTACCTCTTCCTGCAATCCACCTCTGTTTTGCTTTCCTTGATTTTCGCCAAACCCGCCGCCCGCTGGCTGAAAAAACTCGCCCCTGCCACCGACGAACAAGATCTGTCCCAAGCCCGCTTTTTGACCCAACAGGCCACAGTAGACCCGGAGTTCGCTGTAGAACTCGTGCAAAAAGAACAAATCCGATTACTGCGCTTCCTGCCCGCCCAACTCAACAACATCCGCAACGATGCGCCCGAAGCTGACTCTCCTCTGATCGATGCCGCCACCCTGCAACGAGCAGGCAATGCTGTAGGCCTCGAAGTGCAGGCTTTCCTGACCGAGCTGATTGAACAGCAAAGCGACCATCCCACATCCCTGCGCCTGGTAGCTGCCGAACGTCGCCAGAACATCATCATGCCACTCAGCGAACTCTGCCATCAGTTCGTTACCACCTTCAGCGAACTGCGTCCCGCCGCCGGAGAAACCGGACCTTTCCTCGACAATCTCACTGAGAGCCTGAACACCATGCTGCTCACCGCCATCGATGCCGGCTCAGGCAAAGACTCTAACGATCTGGAAATCCTGCACCGCATGACCGCCGACCGCGGCAGCTTGATGGAACGTGTTCGCATTAACCAAAACAAAGGCAGCAGTGAATTCGACCAACAGCAAAAGTCACAATTTTCCTACCTGATCACCCTCTTCGAACGCGCGGTTTGGATATTACGCCAACTCAGTCAAATCCGTTGAGAAACAGGCTTGGTATTGCAAGCCTCTAGCAAAAATCTAATCGATAGCCCCCCTACTCCACCTTCCTTACCACCAAGCTCAGAAAACTCTTTCCGCTAAACTGCTGATGTTCCACCTTCTCAGCGAGGCCTCGTAAAATCCTCAACTCCACTTCATGAGCTGGATCATCCGTCACCGGATCTAAGGATTGAATTCTCCCGCCTATATTCAGCGTATCAAGACTAGTGGTGAGCTCCAGACCCGCCACATCATTGTCAAATTTAAGCTCCAGGCGAATCTGATCGCTGGCATGACCTGCCTCACCTTTTAAATACAATAGCGACTCTTCGCAGACCAATTGTAGTCGTTTGATCGACTGCTCATCCCATTTTTCCTGCTTGGCCTGTTTTCCGATGAAGCGACTCGACAACTCAAACACATTCGCTGCCAGAGAAAATTGAATCACCGAGCCCCCGCGATTCTTCCACGCCAGTGCTCCACTGAGAGCAATCGCCGCAACTCCGCCAGCCGTCATTCCATTATCCAAGATGGAGTGCAACCAAGCGGGCATCAATTCGGGAAATATCGTCTGATTCTGAAATGCCACTCCTAACCAAAAAGACAAACTCACCACAATGCCACGCTCGTAATCAAGACCATTTTCCGTCACCAGACGCAGCCCGGAAATGAACAAAATCGACAACAATACGATCAGATAAACTCCCACCACCGGAGCTGGTATAGCCTGAAGCAGCGCTGATACTTTTGGCATAAAAGCCAGCAAAACAAAAAAACCTCCGCCATAGACCGCTACTCGCCGCGCTGCTACGCCCGTGAATTCGATCAGACTGATACTGTTGGAATAGGTTGTGTTCGGCAGCGTTCCCATCATGCCAGCCAGCAGATTTCCCAACCCGTCATTATACAGCGCATTTTGCACCGTCTTGAAATTGATCGGTTGCGGCTCACGATGGGACACCCGTTGAATACTGATCGCATCCCCATAAGTCTCGATCGCTCCGATAATCGTGACGATGACAAAACCTGGCAACAACGTCCAGTAAGCTTTGCCAAAAGACAGATCCATACCCGGCCATTCGCTGAGAGGAAAACCAACCCAATCGGCAGCCTTGACCGATTCAACATCAAAAAGCCCTAGTGCCGCCCCCACAGAGCAACCGATGATAATACCCAAAATCGGCCCCCACAGTCGTAGCCAACCTTTGCCAAACAAAGCGAGCCCGACGATGGAAAAAAATGTCACCCCGGCTGTCAGTGCCGCCGGCATTCCCTCTTTCCCCTCCGGAGCCTGATTCAACAAACTGGTGCCAATCGGAAAAACCGTAACCACAATCAACATCACCACCACCCCTCCGACTTCAGCTGTGATCAATTTGCGAAACCAATAAAGCCGCGCAGCGAATAAAAACTGAATGAAAGCCGAGGTGGCTGCAAGAGTGCCTAGCAATGGCAAACCTCCTTGTTGGATCGCCGCAATGCCCACCGCGATAAAAGCTCCACTGGTACCCATGAACAGCGGATAACCAGAACCAAATTTCCAAATCGGCCGCCCTTGCAAAGCGGTAGTGATCCCACTGAGCAACAAAGCCGCAAATACCACCCACGCGGTGGTGCCCGGCGTAGCCTGACCGGTAGCTCGTAAAACAATCACGGGGGTCAGCGCAATGCCCGAGATCATCAGCAGCACTGCCTGAAACCCAAGGAAGGCTGTAGTCCTCACGCCAGGACATTCATCTACGGCGTAAGTCAATCGACTGGAAGAATGGTGACTCATATTGATCAAATATACAGCTGCTCAAGCATCGCCGCAGCACTTTCATCGAGCTGCTCCCTTCTACGGATCTCCTCAAAACAATCGAGTAGATCTTCAGCTCGCAGACGTTTTTTTTCTGCGCCGCGAAAATCATGCGCAATCTGACCGCGATGCATCATGATGATGCGATCCCCCAGATTGACGGCTTGCTGCATCGAATGGGTGACCATCAAAGTCGTCAGCCCATCTTTTTCGATCACCTCCTTACTGAGCTCTATCACTTGATCTGCACTTTTTGGATCCAACGCCGCGGTATGCTCGTCGAGCAATAACAGTGCCGGCTTGATCCAGCTCGCCATCAACAAAGTCAATGCCTGCCGTTGTCCGCCAGACAGCGAACCGATCGCGTTGTCGAGCCTATCCTCCAATCCCATCTTCAAAGTCGCTACACGGTCACGCAAAGCATCCATCAAGCCCTTCGAGAGTGCCCAGCCCAACCCACGTGTTTTCCCTCGACTGGCAGCCATAGCAAAATTCTCCGCTATCGACATATCAGGAGCCGTGCCGCTGAAAGGGTTTTGAAATACCCTACCAATCATCGCTGCACGCCGATGTTCCGGCCACTTGGTCACATCCCTGTCATCGAGTTTGATCGAACCCTCATCCACTCGGAAGGAACCCGCCACCGCATTCAACAAGGTGGATTTCCCGGAACCGTTCATGCCCAGCACCACCACAAACGAACCTTCTTCAATGGTGAGATCCACACCCCTCAAGGCGTGAACTTCATTGACCGTTCCTGGATTAAAGGTTTTATGAATTCCTGATATTTTCAGCATGGGATCAGCAGTTAATGTTCGAAAATAAAAAAATTAAGCAGCGGAACGCGGACGTGCTTTCATCTGACGCATCAATCGAGGTAGCACTAAAGCGGCAAATACAAACAGCGCCGTGATCAATTTGAGATCATTCGGATTGAGCCCCCAGCGCAGGGCTATCGCTACCAGCAAACGGAACAATACCGATCCTAATATCGTGCCTATAATCGTAAGCCCTAAACTACTTCCTCCCACCAAGGCCTCCCCAATGATCACACTCGCCAATCCCCATACCACCATACCAATCCCCATTTGCGCATCAGCAAAACCCTGATACTGAGCCAGCAAAGCTCCTGACAAAGCTACCAATCCGTTGGAAAGAGCCAGCCCGAGAATGATGTTGCGCTCCACATTGGCGCCCAAAGCACGGATCATTTGAGCGTTATTCCCCGTCGCCCGCATCGCCGTTCCCATGTTGGTGCGGAAAAACAAATACAAAGCGTAACCCACGATGATAGCAGCCAACAATGCCATGACCAACACTGCGGCATCCCCCGCCCCGACACGCCAACCAAACAAATTGAATTCATTCGCTCCGATCAACCACTGGCCAGCTTTTTCACTGTAGCTTGTCAGCGTACGAGCCTGCATCAGCGGGATATTACTACGCCCCATCACATGCAAATTCACCGAGTAGAGCGCGGTCATCACCAAGATGCCTGATAACAATGCATTGATCTTAAATCGTGTATGCAACACTCCAGTCAACGACCCCGCCACAGCACCACCGACGGCAGCAGCCGCAGTCGCCACCAGCGGATTATATCCATTCACCAATAACACCGCCGCAATCGCAGCGCCTAATGTGATCGATCCGTCCGTGGTGATGTCAGGCACATCAAAAATGCGGAAAGAGACATACACTCCCATCGCCAGCAGGGAAAGAATCAAGCCAATAGTAAAAGCGCCGAGTAAAAGAGTCATGATAGGATATTTACTTAACAATCGATATTAAAAGGCAATAGGAGCCAACCACACAGCCCCACGATAAAATTCACTTTCTCCAGCTCCGTTAATCCCGCGCGGATCACTGAGCAAATGCAGCACACTTTGCAAGGCATTCCCCGCAAACAAATCATTAACCGACTCGTGCAAATCAATGCGCCCCTTTTGCAGCGGCTTATAGTGAAAGGTCGCCGCGTGAAGGTGACCTAGTAGTTGGGATTCTGGAGCCAAGGGACGCAGAAAATCATCAAGCGACGTTCCCGCTTTTGCCACCACTCCAGCTAACAAGGAAATCGAATCACGGTGACTGCGATCACTGCTGAAGGACAGCCAATCTCTAACTCCAGGAAAAGCAAAACGCTCTGCTCTATTTCCAGCAGGTGCAGGTGATTGGCGCAAGGACGTTCCGACCAAACCCGACGTTTCGGTGATCGCGATGACTGCAATCGCGGTTTTTCCAGAAAGTTCAAGAGCCGTCTGGCACAATTCAGTCAAGCCCACCGACCCCTGCTCGCTATCCGCTTCAAAGCGAATCAAACAACCCGGCACCCCTCCCGACAAACCCAAAAGCAATTGCCCCTCGGGAAACAACTCGCCTTCCGTCACCATGTAATCGGGTCGATTGGATCCATCCGTAGGCTGATAAGTTGCACATCCTGCTACGGCAATGAACTCCCCCATCCGCGAATCAATATCCTCGGCATCTGCTCCCAACGCACCAACACCGAGCGCAAAAGTAGCGGGGCCAAATTTCACATTATCTGTAGCGTCAGCCTCTTTTCCTGCTGCCAGAGCACTGATCTTGCCCGAGCTTTGCACCTTCACCGCAGAAGCCTGACTAGGATCATCCAGCAGTTCATAAGACGCCGAAGCCGAACGATGAGTGCGACCGCCGCCCTCAGTTTGCTGCGAACTGTCAGCATCATCGCTCACCAACAATTCCTCCAGTCCAGCAAGATCCATAACATTTCTCACAAAAGTCGAAGGATTGACAATTCCAAACAAACCACTGACACCGAGCAACTGCCTGTGGCTGGTGATCAAAACCCGAATACCAGCTGAGCTCAAATAAACCACCTTCTCCATATCAAAATGCATTCGATGCTCGCCAGCTTTCACCGCCTCATCAAAAGCCGTCTGCACTGGGTCACACCACCCCGCATCAAGTCGTCCGTCCAAATGCAGGACGTAGATGCCATTTTGTTTTTGAGTCGTGATTTTCATTCTATCAAACAATCAAAGGGTCACGGTTTGAGATCCTTTACTTCTTTCAGTAAAGCTGGCGGCAAAGTCATGCCCAGTTTCTCAGCGTTTTCCAGACTGGCAGCTGAGTAAGTTTTCGGAGATAACCTGAAAGGGATCTTCTCCACATCCGCTCCCGCGATCACTTGCAAAATCACCTTCCCCGTTTCTTCGCCGGAATTGTAATAATCACGCCCCATCGCATAAGCTGCACCCACTTCTACGGTGACACTGTTCAAGCTGATCAACGGTTTACGAGACTGCCGCGCGGCTCGCGAGATCGCCGAAAAACCCGAAGACGACAAGTTGTCCGGGATCTGCAACACCGCATCAATCGGACGGGACATCAAAGCCAAGGCGGCATCCGAAAGTTCCAGTGGAGTATTAGCCGCTACCACTTCCAATACTAACCCCCGTTTTTTACATTCCCGCTGCAATTGCTGTTTGGTATTTTCAGAGTTAGGCTCCCCAGGGCAAAAAAGAGTTCCCAATCTTTTATATTGTGGGAAATACCGCTCTACTCTATCCAACATTTCGGCCACCGGCGCAGCCACCGCCACGCCGGTGACATTAGCTAAATGATCCGTATAACTTCTCCCCGCACCGGCGATGACTGGATCAGCAACCACGCCGAACACCACTGGCACCTCTTTTATTTTTCTAATAGCTATCTGCAAAGCAGGAGTGGACAGAGGAACCACCAAATCAGCTCGTTCGGTCAAAATCGCATCAAAGATTCCATTGAGCACAGCAACATCACCTTGCGCATTACGCATTTTAAAAGTGTAATCCACTCCCTCTTTCAACTCGCTGTCCTCCAGCACTTTTTTGATTCCTTCTATAGCCTGCTCAAAAGGCGGCGACTCCACATAAGCCGCCAGCGAAATTTTCCATTTTTTACCTGACGGGTTAGGATTGATCTCCGCTCTCTTGAGCGTCTTTTGCGGAGCTTCCCCAGAACTTTCGATTTTTTTGATCACCTCCGCTGGCACTTTAATCCCCAACCGATCCGCCACCTTGCGATTGAACCTACCCTCATTTACCGATACATTCTTCATCGCAATATTCGCTGGACTCTCACCTAGGAAAACTCGCGCCAAAGGTTCCGCTGCAGATTTACCACTGTAATAATAACCCGGCCCAATAGAAATAATCGGTCCATCCATATTGGCATCGCTATTGATCAAAGGGATCCTTGCCGTGTCCGCTGTTTTCACAACCGCGCTGAAAGCCTGGTAAACCATGTTATCCGCAGGCACATAGATCGCGTCCACTCGACGGCTCACCAGAGCCTGCGCAGCCTGAATCACCTCACTGGTGTTCGCCGCCGTCATTTCAACCAGTTTCAAATCCATGTCGGCACAGATTTCTCGCAACAGACTGACCTCTTTCACCGAATTCGCTTCGCCACTATTATACAAAGTGCCCAAGGTCTTGATATTCGGCAGAGCTTTCTTCGTCAGCCTCAAGGTATCTGCCAGCGGCGGCATCGACCCAATCCCCGTCACATTGGGATGATGATCAGTGAAACTTTTACCCGCGCCCGCCGCGATGGGGTCTGTCACAAAAGTAAATACCACCGGATGTTGTTTGACCGCCGCAATCGCCCCCTGTAGAACCGGAGTAGAAAAAGCAACGATCACATCGATGTCGCTACTATCAAAATTCACCATCATCGGCCGGATATTCACCATCTCAGCTTGCGCGTGAGAACGGCTAACCTTTAAATTCTCACCCTCGACAAAACCCAGTTCTTCCAAGCCATCAAATAGCCCCTTCTGACACAATTCAAAAC
>JAJRVS010000390.1 GCA_024277195.1 Verrucomicrobiota bacterium
AGGGGGAGCCGACTCAGTTGGATCCGGAGAATAACCCGACGATCATTAAGCGTAATGCCATCGCGGAGAAAGTGATGAAAGACTACGGCATCAAAACGGACGATTTATACAAATTGATGAGTGATAAATTGCAGTTAATGCACGGGGACAAATTTCATTGGAGCAAGGAAGGCGTGGAACTGCAAAGTAAGCAGGTGGCAGCGGCGATTTTGAGTGATTTGAGCGGGAGCGGAAAGTAAAGGATTCGGAGGACGTTAAGCGCAGCGGCCAAGGAATCTATATTTAAGGGAGGATCCCCATGCAATAAAGTTCTTGTGTGTGGTGAAGATTGTTGTATTGTGGGGGTAGGCGATTGTTCGAAAGTGGGAGAAAGGAATGTGATTATGAGGAAAATACGGGAATTTATGTTGGGGCCGGAGGGGCAGGCAAATTATTATCATGTGGTGAGCCGGACGACGGGGCGGGATATTTTATTTGAGGATGATGAGAAGGAGGTTTTTCGCATTTTGATGCTTAAGCAGTTGAAGTTCAGTGGGCTGCGGGCGTTGGCTTGGTGTTTTATGGGTAATCATTTCCACTTGTTGTTGGAGGTGCCGGACAGGGAGCTGGCGACAGAGGGGTGGGCGGATGATGATTATACCAAGCGACTGGAGGTGTTTAAGAATGAGTGGTCGAGTAAGTTGGTGTTGGATGAGGTGGAGAGGTTTCGTGAGAATGGGGCGGATGAAAAGGTGAGCGAGATTGCGGAATCGGTGAAGGCGCGGCTGTTTGATCTGTCGATGTTTATGAAGGAGTTGAAGTTGAAAATGACATTGGCTTACAACAGGAAACACGGCCGGGTGGGGACTCTGTGGGAGGGGCCGTTTAAGAGCGTGTTGTTGCAACCTCCTTCGCCATCCTCCTTCGCTAAAGCTACGGCGAACAAGGGGCTTCGGCGGTCGGGGGGGGCGGATGAAGGCAGTGGGGAGAGCAGCGATGCGTTGCGCATGGTGGCGGCTTATATTGATCTGAACCCGATTCGGGCGGGATTGGCGCAGGAGCCGGAGGGTTACCGTTGGTGTTCGTATGCGGCGGCGGTGGCCGGTGCGCGCGGGGCGAGGCAGGGGTTGTGTTATGCGGTGACGGGACGTAGTCGGGTGGAGTGGAAGAAGGTTGAGCAGGAGTATAGGTGTTTACTGTATGCGAAGGGAGAACAGGTGAACGCAAGTGAAACCGTGGACGGTTACAACAAGGGCAAGGGGGGATTCAGGCGAGAGGAGATCAAAGAGGTATTGGAATCGGGGGGGCGATTGTCGGTGGCGGAGGCTTTGAGGTGCCGGGTGAGGTATTTCACCGATGGGGCGGTGTTGGGCAGTCAGAGGTATGTGGACGATTTTTTTGAAAGCAAGAGGGGCCAATTTGGCGAGCGTCGTAAGGACGGCGGGCGAAAGATGCGTGGTGCGCAGTGGGGGGACTTACGGGTATTGCGGGATTTGAAAGCTGATGTGATTGTTTGAGGAGGATAGTAATTCAAGATTCCAGCTGTTTCGGGGCATCCTTAACTTCGGCTTCCGATGCATCTGCATGGATGTGTTCACGGATCACTTTGTTGGTGATTTCAGAAATGTAATCATGCAAGACTTTACTGAGTTCAGAGAATTCAGGCCAAAGGGTATCATCTAGAAATGACTTCGGAATTTTTGCCATCACTGTTGTTCGACGTTGACGGTACAAGCGGTAGGGGCTGATTCCGTAACGTCTCAATAGGGCGATAAAGAGCGAGCGGCTCCATTGATCCGTGAGGGAAAATTTGTATTCAGTAGCAGTCTCTTTTACTGCAATGTCGTTTAGTCTGCCCTGAACGCGTTCACGGGCATTGGCTGCTGCATCACGTTCACCGTCCGTTTTGGCACCTGAAAAAAGGCGCTCAATTTTTTCTAGTTTCTGAATGAGTTCGCTCTCTGTCATGGGTTTGTGATTTTGAATTAATAAATGGTTATAAAAAAAACGGGCAAGTCGAAGACCTGCCCGCTTTTTTATGAATTTGATTTATCTAGACTCAGGCTTCTTTGTAATTGTAAACCAGTTTGTCTTTAACTGTGCCGGGCATGGGCACTGAGTTGGGTTTGAAGCTGTCGCTCCAAGCCGGTTCATCAGGTCCCAAATCCTCACCTGAATTTAGGGCTTGCTCCCAGGTCACTTTTTGTCCCGAATGAGCAGCGATACGCGCCATGATCCCTAGCATGGTGGAGTTGATCATGCGATCACCATCGTTGATGAAGTTGCCTGAGCGGATGGAGGCAAACAGCTCGTTGTGCTCCACTTGGTACATGTTTTGTTCACCGGCATTTTTACGTGGGGTGCGCCATTTCCAAATAACTTTGCCGCTGTGGTCTTCGATGTAAGGGTCTTTGCCTTTACCGATGATCAACTTGCCTTTGGTGCCTACGACATAGTCAGCATTTTCTCCAAAACATCCTGGCAATTTTCTTTGGCCGAGGTGGCACCAGACATTGTTGGGGTATTCGTAGGAGGCGTGAATGTGGTCAAAGATGTTGCCACCTTCCTGCGGTACTTGCAGTCCGCCTACCGAGCGACAGGAGATGGGGCTCTGGTCGCCCATCACCCAGCCTATTTTATCGACACTGTGGATCGCTTGTTCGACCAGGCCTCCACCGCCGAGCCAGGAGTAGTTGTACCAGTTGCGGGTTTGCCATTCAATATCGCTTTCGTTGGCGCCACGTTCACTTGGTGGTAGGTGGGGTTTAGAATAACCGGAGTAGTAAGTGGCGTAAACTGCGGTGATGTCACCGATGAGACCCTCCTCCAAGACTTTTTTGTAAGCCGCGCGACGAGCAGGGTGGTAGCGCCAGCAAAATCCAGCGACCATGGCAATCGGCTTGGTTTTGGAAAGGGCTACGGTTTCCAAGCAACTTTTCACCCCGGCGGCATCAACGGCCATGGGCTTTTCGGTGAAGATGTGTTTGCCTGCTTCCACTGCGGCTTTCAAGTGCTGTGGACGAAAGCCCGGATTGGTGGTCAGAATGACCAGATCCACGCCTGAATCGATGACTCGTTGGTAAGCGTCCATGCCAACAAATTGGCGTTCTTTGGGAACTTGAACCTTGTCCTTAAATTTGGCGTTTTTCGACAGAGTGGTGAGAGATTTGTCGATTTGCTCTTGAAAGACATCAGCCACGGCATGCAACTCCATGTTGTCGTCTGCGGTTAATGCCTGAGCAGCGGCACCTGTGCCACGACCTCCGGTGCCGATGAAACCAATCTTAATTTTTTTGTCAGCCGGTATGCCTTCGCCACGTGAAATCGAGGCAGAAAGGGCTCCTACCGCTACAGCGGTTCCGGCAGAAGTTTTGATGAAATCGCGGCGCTTGTGCGTCGTTTCTCTGAGGCTTTGCAAGGGATTTTCGTTCATGGTAGTTTTTTATGGGTGTTGGTTGAACTTGATAATTCTAATAGGAAGAGCATACTGATATAAGGTATCCCCGCTAGTGCAAATATTATTTCTATTTTCATAATAAATAATATTTTGTATGGTTGGGATTTTTATAAGCTGCTGAATTTTACCGCAAAGAAGGTTGAAGTAAATGGGGAAAGGATACGAGGCGAACCAGTTGAGATTGTCGAACTTAGCATTGTTAGGCAAGGATTTAGCGCGCCGGGCTAGATCAAAATGCGAACTTTGTGAGACCGGGGGTGTGAAAATGCTTACTTATGAAGTTACTCCCGTGGCGGGTGAACCCGACTTGGATAAATGTTTATTGCTCTGCAGTGATTGTTTTGAGCAGGTGAGCGAAACTCGTCGGTTCAAAGCGGGGGAACATTGGCGTTTTTTGGCACAGGTTTTATGGAGTGAGCTGCCAGCGGTTCAAGTGGTGGCGGTGCGGATGTTGAAACGTCAGCAGGATTCACAGCAGTGGGCGGCATCTGCTCTGGAGCAAGTGTGGTTGGAGCCTGAAGTGGAGGCTTGGGCGGGGCAGGATGATTGAGCGGTAAGCAGGTGACGCATGATTCATTTAATGCCTCTGAGTTGGGCGTGAACCTGGGCGACTTTGCCCATGTAGTGATCCATTCTGTAATCTTTGGCCGCGAGTTTGATGTGTTGAGTCGATTTTTTCTTTTGGCCAAGAGCTTCGTAATAGAGTCCAAGATAGAG
The DNA here is from genome assembly GCA_024277195.1 of Verrucomicrobiota bacterium. GTDB lineage: Bacteria > Verrucomicrobiota > Verrucomicrobiia > Verrucomicrobiales > DEV007 > JAADHD01. Next base: position 4,154 of record JAJRVS010000390.1, read on the forward strand.
GTGGGCGTAACAGAGTTGGTTGCGCAGGTTTTCTGTATTGGGCTTGCCTGATCGGGCGGCATCGAGCACGGCTTGTTCGCTGCCGCTTCCAGAGAACAAGTCGTGGATCTCTTTCATCGGGATGCGCTGGTCGCTGTCGATGGGGATGAATTTTTTGCGAGCTTGCTCGACCTGGCCTCCGGGAGCACGGACCGCACAAAGGAAATGCCAGACGGCGTTTTCCACATCCTGGGAGTTCACTGTTTGATGGATTTCAAACTGGGCTTTGCCCTTTGTGTAGGAACCTGCGTAATAATAGGCGATGCCGCGTTGCCAATGGTGGGGTTCTCGTTCGGGGTTGAGGGCGATGTATTGATCAAAGTCGGCGATGGACTCTTTGATTTTACCGGCGAAGAAACGTTGCTCCCCGCGTCGTTCGAAAGCCTCGGAGCGGGCTTCATGTCTGATCGGGGATTTGGTCTTTTCTGTTAGGCTGAGTACCAAGGTGAAATCTTCAGCTTTGAAGGCCGCTATGAGTTGTTCTCCCAGGGAGGAGGCTTTGCTTTGAGCTGAAATCCTGTCACCAGTGGTGATCAGGCAGAGCAAGGAAAGGGCACAAATAAAAAAGGAGTGGTGGGGTTTCATAACGGTTGACCCACCGTAGGACAGATTTCCATATCTGTCTGTTGAAACGTGTTCTGGTTTCTTAGGGCCGGCAGCCCTCAGTTGTTAGCTAGCTCGTTTTTCTTAAAGTATTCAGCGGTGGGAACGATCAATTCCTGACCGGGAACGATCTTGGTGCTCTTGCCCATTTTGTTAAGGTTTTGCAATTCTTTTTCAGTGGTGAAAAAATCGCGAGCCAAACCATAAAGGGTGTCGCCGGTTTGCACGGTGTAAACTCCGTAAGCATCACCCGGTTTGGGTTTGTCGTTGTCAGCACTGACCAGTGTGGTGACTGCAGTGGGTTTGACTTTGGAGAGTGATTTGGCGGTTTCTTTGGATGGGATTTTTAATTTCTGCCCACCGCCGATTTTGTTAGGGTTGGTGATTTGGTTGTAACTCATCAGGGCGCCGATGGTGATACCGTGGTTTTTGGCGATCTTGCCCAGGTTATCGCCAAATTTTATGGTGTAAAGGCTATAACCTTTCTCCGCTTCGGGGGTGGGGGGCGTGATGGTAGTAGTTTTCACTTCGGCCACCGTGGTTTCAACTTCAGGGCTTTCGACGGGGGTGATTTTTTCAGTGACAGTGGATTTTACCGGTGCGCTTGGAGTGATAACTGGTGGGCTGTCTTGTATGACGACTGCTGGGGTGCTGTCAGCCACAGTGATGGTTTTCGGGGGTTCGTTTTTTTTCGGTGCAATGACTTCGGCGATTACCGGGGCGGAGGTCTTTTCTGGCATTTCTTTTTTTGCTACAACTTCAACAACTGGAGCTGGAGCAGTCTGGCTTTTGGCCTTTTCGACTTTCTTGCTTTTCTCGGTCAGGGTCCATGCAATAGGAGGTGCCTTTTTGGCGGGCGCCGGAGCAGTTTTTGCAGGGGGGGGCGTTTGGTCGGCAGAAGCGACAACGATCGCGTCTTCTTCGGTTTCGGCTAGCGGAGTGGCCGGGATGATCAATTCGTCACCGATGTAGATTTGTTGGTTTTCGCTGATACCGTTCATTTCCATCAGTTTCTCTCTGGAAATATGGTGGCGGTTGGCGATTTCAGTGATGGTTTCACCGCCTTTGATCACGTATTTTTGTGGTCCGGTTGAAGCGGCCTCGGCGGTAGGACTCTGTGAATTCCCCAGCATCGATTTGAGCGATTTAACCGTTTTTTTCAATTCGGTAACTTCGGTTTCCAGCCGTTTCACTTTTCCTTTCTCCTGTGAGAGTTGTTGAGTGAGCACGGCATGGCTGACCTTAACCTCTCCGGAAGAGGCTTTCGCTGCGATTGCTTTTGAGGCACCGACCCCAGTAGTAAGGATACAAACTGAGAAAATGAGGGCAAATTTCAATTTCATGATATAAACTTAGGAAGTATTAACTATTAAGACAAGTAGAATTTTCATAATAAACGGCAAAAAGTGTGTTTTTTTGAATTTCTGCATTTTTTCAGACATTCTGGACAGTGGGTTGCGCTTCAGTCTTTTCGAACGGAACCTGCTTTTAAGAGACTAAATATTTTGAGCTTTGTGTCTTGCCCGTGTCTGAAGG
>JAJRVS010000391.1 GCA_024277195.1 Verrucomicrobiota bacterium
CTTATCAAGAGGTGTCCAAGCGCCTGAAACTGCGGCTTGATGCGCTCAAGGATCAATACGAGCTGCCAGATCCGCCTGCACTAAAAAAGAAGAAAAAGAAACGCAAACATTAAACCTCCCAATCCTTGTATTTTTTATCAAAATCTATCATGCGCTATATTTTAATATTCGTGTTTTGCACGCTTGCGACTTTTGTCAGATCGGCTGAATCGCCAACTAATATCTTATTGATCACTGCTGATGACCTTGGTTATGAAGCGCTCGATTTTCTTGATGGTGGATTGGCGGGAGTCACTCCTCATCTTGAGAAGCTGGCAAGTCAGAGCCTGAGTTTTGAAAAGGCGCATGTGAATGTTGCGATATGCGCGCCCAGTCGAAGTGTGATTGCAACCGGTCGATACGGGCACAACAGTGGTTTGTTTGGTTTTAACCGGCTCTCTAAAAAAATCCCAACGGTGTTTGGAACTTTCCAGAAAAACGGTTTTCTCACTGGGGTGTTGGGCAAGGTCACTCACTCCACCTGCGATCCTAATTTTGTCTGGGACTTTGTTCACGACTATGCGGACCTGGGGTCGGGTCGCAGTCCGAGTAAGTATCATGACTACGCGACGGAGTTTTTTGCCCGGAGTAAAAAGGAGGGCAAGCCTTTCTATTTCATGGTCAATTCTCACGATCCGCACCGACCTTTTCATGATCCTGATCGCCCGATAAAAAATGCGGAGGAACCTTCGCGGTTGTTCACGCCCGAAGAGGTGCCGGTGCCTTCTTACCTGACAGATCTGCCCGAGGTGCGTGAGGAGCTATCACATTATTATAATTCAGTCAGACGTTTGGATGATACAGTGGGGCGGGTGCTCGAAGCGCTTGAGCAATCGGGTTTGGCGGACAATACGCTGGTGATGTTCATCACTGATAACGGATCGGCTTTTCCTTTTGCCAAAGCTAATGCCTACCTCGCCAGCACTCGCACTGCATTGCTGGTGCGCTGGCCGGGCGTGACAAAGGCGGGAGATGTGGATACGAAACATTTTGTCTCGACGGTTGATTTTTTCCCGACTTTCATGGACGTCGCTGGACTACAAAAGCCCGAGGGGTTGGACGGACGTTCGCTGGTGCCTTTGTTCAAGGGGGAGCAACAGCAGGGGAGGGAATATGTGTTCACGCAGATTGACTACACCATTGGTGGGCCGCCCAAGCCGATGCGCTGTATTCAGGATGGGAGTTATGGTTATATTTTTAATGCCTTTTCCGACGGGAAATTCAAATACCGCAATAACAACGAGGGGCTGACTTTTAAAGCGATGGAAAAAGCAGGCAAGGGTGATGCGGCGATTCAACAGCGAGTGGATATGTATCGTTACCGGGTTCCGCAGGAATTTTATGACTTACAGAAGGATCCGGGTTGCACGGTCAATCTGATAGATGCTCCGGAACACCAGCAGCGCATCGACCAATACCAGAAGAGGCTACGACAATGGATGGTCGAGACGAATGATCACTGCATCGCGGCTTTTGATGTTCGCGACGATCCAGTGAAGCTTGCGGCGGCGATTACGAGCTATCCAAAATTGGTAAAGTTGGGCAAGCCGGAGAAAAAATCAAAGCCCGGCAAGGCAGGGGATGACGAGAAAAAACGCAAACGGCGTGAGCAACGGCTCAAACGGAAAGCAGCGGAGAAAGCAAACCGGGACAAAAAATAATGAAAACACGAATACTATCAAATTGTTTGGCTCTAGTAGCTGCACTTAGTTTTAACGCTCACGCAGCTGGACTGCCCTATTTGGAAAAAGGTGGAGGGGAGGGAGGGGAGCCGGCCTCAATGCTCAAGGAATCCTATGCGAGCACCTCGCCGGAGGATCTGGGCGATGGCATTCAGGTAGGAACTCTGGACATCCCAGGAGCCGAAGCTGCCGTTAAAGCATTTATTGCTGAGGACAAAGCAGGGAAATATCAAAATCTCGATAGCTTTTTGATTTGGAAAGAGGGGAAGCTGGTCTTTGAAATGTATAACCGCAATGGGCGTGTGGACTTACCTCATTACACCATGTCTGTGACCAAAACGATGACCTCCGTTGTGCTCGCTAGAGCGATTCAGCTAGGCTTGCTGAGTATCGATGACTTGGATAAACCTGTGATTGATTTTATGCCTAAAATCGATCGGGAAAAAATTCAAAAAGGAGTGGAGACGATTACTTTACGGGATGCCCTTTTTATGAAATCAGGTCTTCGTTTCAAAGAAAAGAATTACGACAGAAAGCTGAAGGAAAACAAACAAGATTATTTTCAGAAAATATTTGAGAACACTGAACCTATTTCGGAAGAAAGTAAAAAATACAAATACACCGGACTGAATCCATCTATGATTATGATGATCATAGACATCAAAACCGGAGGGAAAGTGGAAGACTTTATAAAAAAAGAAGTGGCTGATAAAGTTGCAGCAAAATACACATGGGGGACAGCGAATGGTATTCCCAAATGTGGAGCAGGAAGCCATTTCACCTCTCGTTCACTACTCAAGATTGGCGTCGCTATTCTTCAAGGGGGAAAGTATGCAGGCGAGCAATGGTTGTCCCCAGATTACGTCAAGCTCATCATGGACACCAATAAAGGGCAGGGGTATTTTTACTACTTCCACAACCGGCGTAAATTCACCAGCAAAGAAAAAGTGAATTTCATCAGTGGTATTGGTGCGGGAGGTCAATACATGAGTATCTACCCGGACGAAAAAATGGTCATTGTAGCTACCTCTACCAAAAGTAAAATAGGAGGACCTTTGGATGTGATCAAAGATCACTTCTCATTTTTTTTCCAACAGTAAAAGCTGAAACAAATTAATTTTGTTGATGGATCACGAAACAAAACAACAAATCCTCGCCGGTGATCTCGATGCCTACGGAGATGTCGTGCGAGAATATCAAGGTATGCTGTTGGGCTACGCGTTGCGTCGTTTGGGTGATCGGACATTGGCGGAGGAAGTGGTGCAGTTGACTTTCATTCGCGCTTATCAAAAGCTTGATGAATTTCAGCCGGATAAAGAATTTGGCGTGTGGCTTTGTGTGACGGCAAAATACCTGATTCTGAGTGAGCTCGAAAAGCGTTGTCGTGAAGTGCGTAATAAAGACAGGTTTCGGGATGTGTTGGAACTTGAAATAGCCACAGCGGCAGCGGAAGATATGAGTGTTGATCTTAAACAGGATCGAGTGGATGCCTTGCGCGATTGTGTGGATCAACTTCAGGAAGGTAGTGCTGAATTGATCAAGCGGCGTTATTTTGCCAAGCTGAGCTGCAAGGATATTGCGGCAGAAAAAAATCGCAGTCTCACCTGGGTGACGTCGACGCTTAGTCGGGTCAGGAAGGCATTGAGAGCTTGTTTGGAGAATCGAAGTGAACCGGAGGTGCTGTCATGACGGACGATCGTTTTGCACACTTGTTCGAGAGTTATGTCGATCGCAGTATTGATGAAGAAGGTGCCCGCGAGTTGCTGGAATTTTTTGCGTCGGATTCCACTGCAAAAGATCGATTTGTCGAAGATCTCAGAACCAGTCATTTGCTGTATGGTTTGGAGGAGAACAGCGATGGAGAAAGCGTGGTCAAGGAAGTGCTGGAGAGCATTCGTCTTGGCAATGAGTCGCCAGATATAACTGAGGAAGTGATGGCGGAAATAAGAGGGGATTCTGAGCCTGTCGAGGGCAAGATGATTCGCTTCTTTGCTTGGCGTAGATGGGGTTCTGCGGCGGCGGCTGTTGCCGCTATTGCGGTCGCAGCGCTAGTGGCATTATCCCTGATGTTTAACGCCCAAGATCATAAGGAGGGCTTGGCAACTCTCACTCATGTGATTGACGCCAAGTGGCAGGGAGAGCTTCCGCTTAACGCTGGAGATGAGCTGGCTA
>JAJRVS010000017.1 GCA_024277195.1 Verrucomicrobiota bacterium
CAGTGGAACCACCCAGTCTCCATTCCGAACCTGGAAGTGAAACACTGTAGCGCCGATGGTAGTGTGGCGATAGGCCATGTGAGAGTAGGACGTTGCCAGTTTATTATCATCCCATGTTTACATGGGATGATTTTTTTTGCCTTGATTTCTGCAGTAATGTCAAGAATGAACAGGGGCCGCTTGTGGCTTCATCCCGTAATATTTTTGGGTTGAAGCAACTAGCGTATGCATTCAGACTACTCCACACTACAAAAAATCAAAAAAAGGCTTACAGAATAGGTTTTTTAAGCTAAGGAAAATAGTGTGTATTATAGGGAATTGATTAAATGGACGAGCGCTACGAAATAGGTGAACAAATTGGCAAGGGGGGGGGAGGACTTGTCTATCGTGGGTACGACACTTTTTTAAGAAGAGATGTTGCGATCAAGCGTATCCTAACAACCGATAAATCTTCAGATGCAGACGTAAAGACGGCAGCGCGCAATTTGCTTGGTGAGGCGCAAACCTTATCAACTTTGAATCATCCTAATATCGTCACGGTGTTTGATGTGGGGCTTGATGACAAAGGGGGCTTTGTGGTGATGGAATTGCTAGATGGGGAAACCTTATATGACACCGTCGATCGAGGGGTGTTGACTCAGGAGGATTTTGTAGAGTTGGCGATTCAAACCCAGGAGGCTTTGATCGCCGCGCATACGGTGAATGTGATGCATCGGGATTTGAAGCCCACCAACGTGATGGTGATTTGGCAGCCCAGTGGGCGTTTCCAGACGAAAGTTTTGGATTTTGGTTTGGCCAAGTTCAGCAAAAAGCCTTCGATTCAGACCTTGAATCAAGACGGCACGGTGATGGGTTCGATTTTGTTTATGGCCCCAGAGCAATTCGAGCGCCAGGAGTTGGATGAGCGGACGGATTTGTATTCCATGGGCTGCGTGTATTATCATTCACTCAGCGGAATATATCCTTATGACGGGAAAACTTCCGCCGATGTGATGAATAGTCATTTGGAGCATCGGGTGACACCTTTGGAAATTTTACGACCGGATCTGGCTCCTTCTATTTGCCAGTGGGTGATGTGGTTGATTAATCGAGATATTGATAATCGCCCTGAAAGCGCGCATGCCGCTTTGGATTTATTACCAAGGCACCCTGATTTACCGAAAGAGCAGGAATTGCAGGAGATTCCAGTTGAGAAAACAGGCAAGGTGAAAGTAATGGCGGTGAAGCCGGTGGAAGAACATGTGCAGGGAGCGAACGTGCCAAAGGGTTTGGTTAAGATTCCGGGATCATCCACGACCTTGATAACGGGAAAGCCTGGTGGTGCCACCACTTTGCTGTCGGGTAAACCGGGGGTTCGACCAACGCCGCGCAAGCAGGCTAAATCCAAGGGGACGGGAGGCAACGTGGTGAAGGGGGTGATGTCGGTGGCTGCTGTGGTGGCGGTCTATTTTATTGCGATGCAAGCGCTCTCCTTTAAACATGAGAATGACTTGAATGTGATAGCTTCACAGAAAGAGGTAATTGCTGACGACAAAACAATCAATTTGTTACTGGGCTTCATTTATTCAGATAAATCAACGCTACAGCAGAGAGATGTGGCGCGTGGCGCTTTGACCAGAATGAAGGGCGGGCAAGTGGATGGTATTCTGTTGGGTAAGATTAAATTGGCTCCTGATTCGGACGCACGATTGACTTTGTGTCGGATCCTCGGGGATAGGAAAATGGAAAACTCGATTCCTGAGTTGCTGGAAGCTTATAAGTCGGCAACGACTCGCGAGGAGCGAGTGACGATTTTAAAGTTGGCGAGAAGGCTGGTGGAAACCGCTCAGAGTGCGAAGCCCAAAAAGGATGCCAAGGGGATCTTGATTGACGAGGGAGAAAGATCCGTGCACTTGAATAATTACCTGGAAGGTATTTCGAATTTAGAAAAAGATCTATAGGGCTAGGTTTGAGGAGGGGTGAGATTTCGGCTTTGTCGGGGTGGCGAAAGTAAGGATGTGCGCTACAGTCGACCACCATGCTTTCGGTAGAAAAAGTCAGTATAGGATTTGTGGGGCGGACATTGTTTGACGACCTCTCTTTTGTCGTTCGGGCAAAAGAGAGGGTGGGTTTGGCGGGACCGAACGGAGCAGGCAAATCCACTTTATTAAAAATTGTGATTGGTCTCGAGACTCCCGACAGCGGGCGCATTGTCCGGGCCAAACAGATCACCACGGGTTATTTGCCACAGGAGGGGGTGATGCATTCGGGGCGCACTTTATTTGCCGAGACCGAAACGGCTTTTGATGATGTGATCGAGTTGAAATCTCAACTGGCGGAGGTGGAGGCGGAGTTGGATGATTTGGATCACAAAGCGGATCCGGAGCGTTATGCTGATTTGTTAGAAGTTTTTGGGGATGTGCAACTGCGCCTGGAGCATCATGATGTCGGCAGCATGAAACCGAGGATTGAGACGATCCTCAGTGGGCTGGGTTTTTCTAAAGAAGATTTGCAACGGCAGACTGAGGAATTCAGTGGCGGTTGGCAGATGAGAATTGCTTTGGCTAAATTGTTGCTTCGTGAGCCAAGTGTTTTGTTGCTCGATGAGCCTACCAACCATCTGGATATTGAGACGGTGCAATGGTTGGAGCAGTGGTTAAAAAATTATGGTGGAGCGATTTTGTTGATCAGCCATGATTTGTCGTTATTGGATTCGTTGACCAATCGCACGATCGCTTTTGAGAACGGACGGGTGCAGCATTACTCTGGCAATTACAGCTTTTATTTGAAGGAGCGCGATGCGCGTAAAGAGCAGTTGCAGCGCTCGTTTAAAAATCAGCAACGGGAAATCGAGCGCACGGAAAAACTGATCAATCGTTTTCGCGCCAAAGCGACCAAGGCAAAAATGGTGCAGAGTCGTATCAAGCAGTTGGATAAAATCGAGCGCATCGAATTGGAGGATGATGCGGATACCATAGGTTTTCAGTTTCCCCAACCGGAACGAAGCGGGCATTCGGTGCTGCGGTTGGAAAAAATCAGTAAAAATTATGGAGAACTCCAGGTGCTGGAGAAAATTGATTTTGAGATCACCCGGGAAGACCGTATTGCGATTGTGGGGGTGAACGGGGCGGGCAAATCAACTTTTTCGCGCATTATAGCGGCGGTGGAAGAGGCGTCGAGCGGCGAGTGTGTCTTGGGGCATAAAGCGGTGATCTCTTATTTCTCCCAGACTCATGCTGATGAACTTGATCCAACGCGCACCGTGTTGGAAACGGTGGAGGCGACCGTGTCGCGGCAAGCGGCGGGTAATTTGAGGACGCTCCTGGGTTCGTTTCTGTTCAAGGGAGATGATGTGTTCAAACTGGTTTCTGTTTTGTCGGGAGGAGAGAGGAGTCGACTGGCTTTGGCGCGGATGTTGTTGCGTCCGGCGAACTTTCTGGTTCTCGATGAACCGACCAACCATCTTGATATCCAATCACAGGAGGTGTTGCAGAAAGCTTTGGCAACTTATACCGGAACTTATGTGATCGTATCTCATAACCGTTCGTTTCTTGATCCTTTGGTGACCAAGGTTTTGGAATTTGTGCCTAAAAAAGCACCGCGTTTGTTTCATGGTAATCTGAGTGATTATCTGGATAAAAAAGCTGCGGAAAAAGAGGCTCAAGCAACGGCTCAGCCAAAAGCCGGAGGGAGCGAAAGTTCGTCAGGCTCCGGTAATCGCAAAGAACAACGTCGCTTGGAGGCTCAGCGCCGTCAGCAACGCTCAAAGGTGTTGAAGCCGTTGCAGGAAAAACTGGAAACTGTCGAGACTTTGATCGCCAAGTTGGAAGGTGAAAAGCCCGAGTTGTTGGCTAAATTGGGAGATGCTGATTTTTTTAAATCAGAGCCGGATCTTGCACGTGTGACGGCGCATCGTTTTAAGGATTTGGAATACGAGATGCAGAAAGCTTATTCCGATTGGGATACAATAAGCGAGGATCTGGAACGAGCGGAAGCGGAGTTAAATAATGGATAACTTGATTGGCTCATTCCGCTGAGGCGTTTGCGCGGGGTTTTCCAGTGAATGGGGAGCTTTGCACAATACTGTGCAGTAAACTGCGTAACCCTCCTTGTTGTTGTAACAGTAGGCGGAGTAAGTCACTATGATCTTTTGGGTGTAGTTTGCGACCCGTGCCATATTCGATCAGCTTTGTAGCGAGCGCTTTAAAAATGATTTGCTCACGCGATTTTAAAGCGTCTTTGAAGCTTTGAAAATCTTCAAATTTGATTCCACTCGAAAGTTGTCCTGAAGTATCGATATTTCCTTTCCCCTGATTTTTGGGATAGCGCGTTCTAGTGAGTCCATCGATTCCGTAGCCTTCAAGGGCAAAGCCGATCGGGTCGAAAGCTTGATGGCACTGGGCGCAATTGGGATCCGATCGATGCTGTTCGAGAATTTGGCGAACGGTATTGGCTCCGGTGGTATCGACGGCGGGAAACTCGATGTTGGGTGGAGGTGGAGGTGGCTTGCTGTCCATAAAATGGGTAAGAACCCAAACGCCGCGCGTCACTGGAGAGGTCTCCACGCCGTTAGTCGATGCGCTGAGGACAGATGCTTGACCGAGCAGTCCTCCGCGTTCGGGGCAGTCCTGGAGGGAGACTTTGGAAAAGGTTAGCCTTCCGGGGCGGTCGTCGAGCCCATAGTATTGTGCCAGTTTGCTATTGGCGAAGGTGTAGTCGGAGTCAATCAGGTGAGCAATCGGGAGGTCGTGTTTGATGAGATGATGAAAAAACAGCTGGGTCTCGGTGAACAGGGTTCGCATGTCCATGTTCGGTAGTTTGGCGGGCATGGTTTTACTATTTTCAAGTCCGAGCCATTGCCAGGTGAAATCTGCGATGAAGCGTTCAAATTTAGAGTCAGCGATCATTCGGTCGACTTCACCTCGCAGGACGTCAGGATTTTTGAGATCGCCGCTACGGGCGAGCTTGAACAGTCTTTCATCAGGCATCGAGGACCAGAGGAAATACGAAAGGCGTGAGGCAAGCTGATAGGCATCGAGTTCATCATTGTTTTCACGAAGGTAGAGGAAGTGAGGGGAGCAAAGCATTGCTCGTAGGGCGCCTTTTAATCCCGTTGCGCCAGTTTGAGCATGTTGGAAAAATGGTTCTAGTAGTTCATCGCTTACTGGGTGCCGAAAGGTTTTAACGGCAAAGCTGCGAATAATCTGTTCATCGCTGCGAGAAGGTTCGCCGTAGAGAGCGACATGGCTTTGGGGCGGCCAGTCTGCATAGAGTGGCCCTTCAATATCGATGCTGTGGATGAGAATGCGGGGGACGTTCCATTGGTTGAGATAAGCGATTTTACCTTCCGGGTTGGCGGAGTAAAATAAACGCCGTATTTTTTTTGCGGAGATTACTTTTTTTCCAGTTTTCGGGTCGCGCTTTAAGTTTGGCAAGGTTGCTGCGACAGAGAAACCGATGAAGCGTTTGATATTGGAAACTTGAGCTTCAGGAAAAGAAAGCGATAGGCATTGGTTTTTTGGCACGTATATGTCTTGGCTGATTTCGATGATTTTATTTTGCGGGAGTTCAAAATGGGCAACTCGCTGGTCAGTTGCCGAGGTAGCACCGGGAAGAGAGGTGATGTTGATTCCCAGCACAAGGTCTCCGTGGTCACTGCGATACTTTTCTTGATAGTGAGGAGTGCCATCATCGAGTAAGCCTTTGGCTTCGACTTTAAGATGAATGCGATAAGTGCCAGGGTGTGTGTAGAGGGGTTGTCCGATTTTTTTTCGGGAACGTTTTTTTTTGACTGGAGTGACCTCATGCGACCACATCAGGGGGGCGGTTGGGGTGGCGAGTCGGTCAAACCACAGCACAGCTGGCCGGTCAACATCACCCGTGATGCATCCTTGTATTAGTTTCAAATCGAGCGTTTTCTTGGTGCTGACTGGTTGATGCTCGGGAATGTCGACGGCGTCGATGATGGATTTGGCAGCCTGGAGATAGCTGCGCATGCGAAAGTCCGACATGTCCAGAACTTCGCTGATGGTCTGCAGTCCATCGATGTTATTGTCGCGCAGGAAGTCGCGGCTTGGATCCACATGGGTGTCGGGTAGCTTGAGTAAGTCTGCAATTGTATTGCGATATTGTTGCCGGGTGAGACGTCTCAGTGGAGGGCGAGGTGCGTGTGCGTCAATGCTAGAGAACCACTGTTCAAGGATGGCTTCGAAACGCTGTTTTTCAGCTGTGCTGGGCTGTGGTTCGTCGTCTGGAGGCATTTCGTTGAAACTGACGTTGTCGAGTAATTCCACCCATTTTGTGAGCTGTTCGGTGTTGTTAGGTTGCCATGCTAATTGGTCGATGCGGAAATGACCCTTCTGTTTTTCAGGTCCATGGCACCGTAGGCAGTGGTCTTTGGCGAATTGTATCATCGCGTCCTGACCATGTTTAGGTAGACCCAAAGGGTCGGCGAAGGCAGCATCAGGGATGCAGATAATAAAAAGAGTAAGAAGAAAGTTTGTTTTTGAAATCAGATTCATCGAGAAAGGCCGGTGAAGGTTTTTTCATTGCCAGCGAAACTTGGAACATCATGTCCCATGGCATGGAGAATAGAAAGGTAGAGGCTGGTCAGTGGCTGTTGGCGGCGATTGTTGATGTGATTGCCGTGGGTAAAACCAGCGCCACTGAGAATAATGGGTAGGTTGTAGGTAGTGTGGCGAGAACCATCGCTCATGCCTGAACCAAAAAATAGAACCGTTCGGTCATGCAAGGTCGAACCATCTGCTTCTTGCGTGCCTTTGAGTTTTCCTATGAAACGGCGCCATTGTTTGAGGTGGATGCGTTCAAGGTGATTGAGAGCTTTAGTTTTTTCGGGGCGACTTCCGTGGTGCGAAAGTGCGTGGTAGTCGTAAGTGCCAAAACCATGGGAGTCTGAGAAGGCGCCTTTGCCACCGATTTTAAGAACAATGGAGCGGGTAGAGTCGGTCTGAAGCGCTAGGTGCATGAGGTCATACCATGAATCATAAACTTTGCTTTCTTCTAGGATCGAGTTGGCGACACTAGGCTCCCTGCGCAGTTCGTTGGCATTGTAGTTAACTTTAGGCTTGCTCTGATGTAACCACTTTTTAGAACTGGCGAGGTGGCGCTCGACGCCTCGTATAGATTCGAGGTATTCGTCTATTCGGTGACGATCTTGTTGTCCAAGCAGGCGTTTGAGGGTTTTGGCACTGGCGAGAACTGTATCCAGAATGCTCTGATCCGTAAGGATTGCCTGTTGCCGCTGTTGCACACTTACCTCAGGGTTGCCGAATAGAAGTTGAAAAGTTGCGTAGGGGTTGTCGATGGCTTCTTTTTCTGCAGACATACGGGTGAAGCTCGAACCTGATGACCATAGGTTCAAACTGGGGTATCGTGTATCGGAACCGACAAGTTCGGCGATGCGCTGATCTAGTGAAATGCAACCGTCCGGCATTTCAGGACCACGATCTTTAGGCACTCCAGTGAGCAAAGAGTGAGTGATATGGTGTCCGCCTTTGAGATTGTGATCAATACCAGAGAAAACAGTGACTTTGTCGCGAATGGGGGCAAGCTCGCTAAGAACTTCGGGCATTTGGTAATCGGAACCCGTGTCGTCAGTAGCTGGCCACCAGGTGTCGCCATAGACTCCGAAGGGGATAATGCTGGCGGCGAAGCGATAGGGACTAGAGATATTTGCTCCCGTTGTGCGTGCAGGGATCATGGCGTCCAGGAAGGGCAGGGCAATACAGGCTCCTGTGCTGCGTAGAAATGTTCGACGATTGAGTGTTTTGTTCATGAATGGTAAAGAGACTAAGGGTTAGTATGATGAGTTTTATGCTAGAACTCCCTCACATACTTCACCATGCACACTGGTTAGGCGTAGGCGCAGGCCTTGGTAGCGGTAGGTGAGGCGTTCGTGATCAATGCCGAGCAAGCGCATCAAGGTTGCATTAAAATCATGGATGTGCACACCGTCTTCGACGATGCCGTAGCCGAATTCATCGGTGACTCCGTGCATGTGCCCGGGTTTCACACCGCCCCCAGCCATCCACACGGTGTAAGCTTCTTTGTGATGATCTCTTCCGGCCTTGGTTTTTTCACCACTGGCATTGGCTCCTTGTGCCATCGGCGTGCGACCAAATTCTGCCGACCAAACAATCAAAGTTTCGTCTAAGAGACCTCTCATTTTGAGATCCTTGATCAGAGCGGCGAGCGGGCGATCCACTTGGTTTGCTTTTTTCGGTAAAGAAGAAAACAGGCTGCTGTGGTGGTCCCAGCCTTGGTCAAATAATTGCACAAAACGAACTCCCCGCTCTACCAGACGACGGGCAAGCAGGCAGTTGTTGGCAAAACTCGTTTTGCCAGGTTGGGTGCCATACATTTCATGGATTTCTTTTGGTTCGTCCTTGATGTCCATCAATTCGGGCACCGAGGTCTGCATGCGGTAGGCCATTTCGTATTGGTTGATACGGGTTTCGATTTCTGGATCACCGACAGCGGCGAGGTTCAACTGGTTAAGTCGATTGACCGAATCCACTACCCGTTTCCTATCCTTGGAGTTGATCCCTTTTGGATTCGATAGAAATAGCACCGGATCTCCTTGGCTACGGAATTCGATTCCCTGATGAATGGTGGGTAAAAAGCCACTGCCCCAGGCTGAGTTGCCCGCTCCGAGAACCTGTCCAGTGACGAGCACAACAAAGTTAGGTAGATTGCTGTTTTCGCTACCAAGCCCATACGAGGTCCATGCGCCGATGCTGGGGCGACCGAATTGCTGGAAGCCGGTGAGCAGAAACATTTGCGCCGGGGCGTGATTGAATTGATCGGTGTGCAGCGTGCGTATGAAGCACATGTCGTCGGCGCAGGTTTGCAGGTTGGGCAGTAAATTGGAGATAGCGATTCCGGATTTTCCGCAGCGTTTGAAAGCAAATTGCTCGCCTTTGGGCGTTCCCATCAGAGTGGGTTGTTCGCGGATGAAAGCGAGTTGTTTGCCTTTGAACATGTAGTCCGGGCAGAGTTCCCCACTGCGTTTTTGCAGCTGCGGTTTGTAATCGAAGAGATCGAGGTGGGAGGGGGCTCCGACCATGTGCACATAAATCACATTTTTTGCTTTGGGAGGGAAGTGCAGTCCCTTGTTGCCGAGCACGCCAGTGGATGCCGAGGTGCTGGCAAAACCATCTTTTTCAAGCAGTGAGGCCAATGCCATGCCGCCGATGCCTGCACCAGCATTCTGGAATAGTTGGCGTCGGGTTAAGGCGCGCGCTACTTGTGCGGGCATCTGATTTGTTTTTTCTTGGAAATTGATTCTAGCTCCTTTTTTTGAATTCTGAATACTTGCTCTAATGCTCACCCTTTGTTGATGGTTTCGTCGAGGTTGAGCAGGATGCCTGCGATGTAAAACCAGGCGGCCATTTCGGTAGCTGGAACCTCTGTTGAGAGTTTGATATAAGCACCGTTTTTGATGATTTCCTCAGCAGCTTTGGGATCGTTTTTAAGGCGTTGGGATCTTTCCTGAAAAACCGATATTAGGTAGTTGAGTTCCTGTTTTTTAGGTTGTCGTCCCAGCACCAATTCAAAACCATGGCGGATGCGTTCGCTGATATCCGGCTGGGGGCGCTCGCGAATGATTCGTCCTGCCAAGGCCAAGGCGATTTCGACATAAGCAGGGTCATTCATCAGAGTGAGCGCTTGCAGTGGGGTGTTGGTGCGAGGGCGTTTTACCAGGCAGCTACTGCGGTCAGGGGCGTCAAAATTGACAAAGCTTGGGTAGGGGGCAGCTCGTCTCCAGATGACATACACGCCGCGACGAAAACGGTTTTCGCCTTTTTCTTCGATCCACTTGGGTTCGTTACGTCCGACTTGGCGCCAGATGCCTTTAGGTTGATACGGCATGATGGGAAGGCCGTGCATCTTCGTTGATAGCAGGCCGGAAACGCTCAGCGCGTTGTCGCGGATCATTTCGGCGCTCATGCGGAATCGTGGTCCGCGGGCATAATACCGATTTGCTAAGTCTTTTTCCCGAAGCAAATCAGTCAATTTGGAATCCCGGCGGTAGGCATCGCTCATGACGATGGTCTTGAGCATGTGTTTCATGTCCCAACCCGATTCCATAAATTCTGCGGCTAACCAGTCGAGCAACTGCGGGTGGGTCGGAGGGGTGGATTGGGTTCCAAAGTCTTCAATGGTGCTGACCAGGCCTTGTCCGAAAAGCTCAGCCCACCATCGGTTGACCGTGACTCGGGCGACCAAGGGGTTGGCGGGATCCATCAACCATTTGGCGAACCCTAAGCGGTTTTTGGGTAAACCTGCTTTGAAGGGATGAAGTGAGTTCGGAGTGGCGGCAGTGACTATTTCAGCGGGTGACAAATAATTGCCTCGTTTCATCACATGGGTCTCACGAGTTTTATCCATTTCGACCATGACCAGTGTACTGGGATTTGGTAAGGCTTCCAGCTGCTTTTTTTTCTGATTAAGTTCCGCATCTATTTTTTTGAGCAAGGGATTGCTTTTGACATAAAAAGCATCTAGTTCGTCGGTTTGCTTTTTTGATCGGTTATTTTTTGGGAGCTTCAAGGTGGCGGCGATTTGCTTGGGAATATCGACTGTGTTTGGGTCGCCGGTGAGAGCGGATAAACGAACCCGTCCTAGAGTTCTGCCGCGCCCGTAGTTTTGATCGAGGGTGAAAGTTAGCTTGGTGATGTCAGTTTGATAGGGTTTGGCGGTGGTGAAGATGGCCCAGTGGTCTTTGCTGAACTGGGGAGCGATGGCCCATCCGGTTTTTGCTTTGCCGTCGATAGCATTCTGCACATCCCAATCTTTTTGTGAAAAATCTGCATGGGCGCTCACTAGCTCAATGACTTTTTCATTGGGAGAATTTGAATCAGAGGCGCGCACTTCAAATTTATTGAGGATGAAATTGGTGCGTATTTCGTCCCCGCGTCCCGGGCCTTTGCCTGGCAGTTCGTCATGGGTGAGTGCTTCGAGTTTGAAGGCGGTGATAGCTGAGAGTTGGGTTTCACAAGTGATTTCGTAGTGGGCGGTGCCAGGCAGGCGACCGGTGATGAGCGCGGAATGATCATCGAGTATACGGACGGTTTCGTCTCCGGTAGATTTGAATTGGGAAATTTTCAGGGATTGCCATTTAGGTGGGTGTTCTAAGGCGTCGCGCATTTTGTTCTCCCAAGCTTGGCGTCCGGCATTTTTATCTGCACGCAAGCTGCTGCGGTTTTTTTGCAGTTTTTTGATTTGTGCTGTTAGTTGACTTTTCTTTTTGGTGATACTCGTAGCTACGGGCAAGTCCATTTTAGGTCCATAAAAACTGAAGCTCACTCCTTTGCCTGAAGGGTTCTCGACTTCCAGAGGTGTGTTGTTAAAAAAGGAAAAGATTCCGTAATAATCTTTCATCGAGAAGGGGTCGTATTTGTGGTCGTGGCACTGCACGCAGGCCAGAGTGGTGCCTAACCAGACGGTGCCGGTGGTATTGACGCGGTCAATCACTTGGTTGAAACGGTTTTCTTCTGGGTGAACTCCTGCTTCCACATTACAGGTCACCGTGCGGTGAAAGCCGGTGGCTATTTTTTGCGATAGAGTTGCGTTGGGAAGTAGGTCGCCAGCTAATTGTTCGATGGTGAATTGATCAAATGGCATGTTGGCGTTGAGCGCATCGATCACCCAATCTCGGTAGGCCCAACTGTCACGCAGTTGGTCGGCTTGAAAGCCGTTGGAGTCTGCGTAACGCGCGGCATCCAGCCAAGGGCGTGCCCAGCGCTCGCCGAAGTGTTTGGAAGCGAGTAGGTGGCCGACTGTTTTTTCGTAGGCTTGATCTGACTTGTCGGCTAGGAAGCTTGAAATTTCTGCAGGGCTGGGAGGTAATCCTGATAGATCGAGAGAGACCCTGCGTAGTAGGCTGCGTCGATCTGCTGGCGGCTGGGCGGTGAGCTGTTGTTTTTTCAGTTGTTGGGCTACGAAGTGATCGATCGCTTGCGACCCGCGCGCGGAATCATCGCGGTGGGGAGGAATGTATGCCCAATGAGGGGCGTAATGAGCCCCTTCATCGATCCATTTGCCAAGTAATTCGATCTGTTTGGCAGTAAGCGTGCGCTTGGATTTGAGCGGAGGCATGCGTTCGTCTGCGTCATCGCTGATCATTAATTCCCACGCCTTGCTTTTTTGACGACTTTGCGGATGGAAGGCTACATGCCCGTCGATGGCCTTTTTGGCTTCTTCCTCCAGATCGAGCCGTAGATCCCCTTTGCGTCCTTCGGCGTCCTGGCCGTGGCAGTGGTAACAGTTTTCCGAGAGAATGGGGCGGATTTGCTGATTGAAGTCTATTTTGTCTTCAGCTGTAGCTATGGAAGTAATGGCGGTGAAGAAGGAGGCGCAGGTGAATAGTGCATAAATGGGAATTAATATTCTCATGACATCAGGTATAGCGAATATGCCTTAACTGTCTAGGGCTTATGGATACGTGATCACGTCACTAAATTTTATGGCAGGTTTCAAAGCCGGTTGAGTTCTATTCTGAGCGGGCGTTGGTGATGGTTATTATGGAAGAGGTGGATGTAATCACTTCCGAACTTTTCGAACTCGTGATGTTTTGAAATGTTACTATGGAATGCGGTTGTTCACAGCTAATTAAGATAACCAGCTTTGATGTTGGGTTCTCGTAGTAACCAATCCTCTGATTAGTGGTTGCGGATAATTAGTTCTCAAAGAAAATAATTCGCAATAAAAAAAGGAAGGCAGATCTATTGGGCTAACGCCTAATACTGGTAAAGCGTGAAAACACGCACCGCAGTTCTAGCTGCATAGTTATTTTTTTCAGCATGAAAATTTCAGATAAAGTCGAAAACGGTAGAGTGAAAGCATTACTCTTTAAGTGCAGTCACGGTGGCGGGGGCAATGTTTGGTTTAGCCAAATCGTGGTAATGTTTTTGTTATTATGCGGAGGGGAGGGGCAAGCTAACCCAAGGGGTGGCGTAGTAACAGCGGGAAGCGCGGAGATCATAGCGAGTGAATTGGATCCGTCTTTTTTGCAAATTATACAAAGTAGCAATAAGGCGATTATCAACTGGCAGGATTTTTCAATAGGGGCTGGAGAGCATACTCAATTTGTGCAACCGAGTCAAATGGCCGCGATATTGAACCGGGTGGTAAGTGGGAACCCTTCAGCAATAGCTGGGTTGATGAGTTCAAATGGCAAGGTGCTTGTTGTGAATCAGAATGGTATCGTGGTTACTCCTAGTGGAGTGATTGATACGGCGGGCGGACTGGTTTTATCTACTTTAGATATTAAAGATGCAGATTTTTTGAACGGGATGGATGATTCTTTTTTGGGAACCACTGCCGCGGGGGTGACTAATTATGGAACCATTATGTCAGCTGGGGGCGATGTTGTTCTGTTGGGGGATTTTGTGGATAACGCTGGAATTATCGGAGCTCCAGACGGCACGGTGGCTTTGGGTGCAGGTGGAAATATAGTGGTGCACTCACAAGGGGAGAATAAGATTTCAGTACAGGCATCTGGAGTGGGGGCGGCTACTGGGGTGAATAATTCTGGAAGCATCACAGGTGCTGCTGCGGAACTCAAGGCGCATGGTAATGTCTATGCGCTAGCGATTAATAATTCTGGCATAATCCGTGCGACAGGGTCACAAGTTATCAATGGTCGGGTGATGCTAACCTCGCGCAGTGCGGATGGGAAGACTGGTGGTGACATTGAAAATACTGGTGAGATCAAAGCTAATAACGTAGATGGTAGTGGAGGGTTTATCATGATCGACGGCGGTCCTGGCAGCAATGTTGGTATTTTAGGTGGAAAAATTTCAACTAACGGCATTGGTAATACGGTAGGTGGAGATGTGGTGATGATCGGGCAAACGATCAATATCGCTCAGGGCGTGGAAGTGACGGCTAACGGCACTGATGGCGGGACGATATTAATTGGATCAGCAGAAGACACACAAGCGGTAAGCATCGGCGGGACAGTGAGTGCTAACGGCAGCAGTGGCAACGGCGGTAGTGTGATGGTGCTCGGGGATTCGACTAGCGTGTTGAGCGTGTCTAGCAGCGGACGTATTGAAGCTACGGGAGGACAGAATGGAGGATTGGTGACGATGCAAGGAGGCACGATCAATACGGCACTGGGATCAGTGATTGATGCCGGAGGCGGAGTGAACGGTGGGTCGGTGGCTATCATTGGTCAGGATGCGAGCGGTGCAGTTAACTTGAATGGCACGATCAACGCGGTGGGTGGCAGCGGAGTGGGTGGCGTGATTTCGGCAACGGGTGCGGGTAACGTGAATGTAGGAGCGGATGCGATGATAGCGGCGGATGGGGCTTCGGGTGGGCTGGTAATTATTGATGCTGAGTCAACTACTACTCAAGCAGGAACAATCACTGCCTTGGGAAGTAGTGGTAAAGGCGGGATTGCCAATGTGACGGGAGCAAACGTGGTGGTGGCGGTGCAGGCGACGATGGATGTGAGTGGTTTGACCGGTGGCGGACAGATCAATGTCGGTGGAGGTTTTCAGGGGAGAAATGATAGCTTGAGAAATTCGGATTCGACCGTAGTGGGTGGGTTAGCTATTTTGAAAGCAGATGCTGTGAATACAGGGGACGCTGGGCAAGTGGTTGTCTGGTCGGATGGCGATACTATCTTTGGTGGAGAGATCAGAGCAAGAGCGCTTGGGACAACGGGTAGAGGAGGATTGGTGGAAATTTCAGGCAAACGAAATTTGACTTACAATGGAGTGATCAGCGCGACATCGGTGAGTGGAAATCGTGGCACGGTTCTGTTTGATCCCGGCGATGTGAATGTCGGTGACGGTGCATCCTCTTTGCCCATTGCTGGCGTGAATGCGATTTTGGATAGCAATACTAATTTAATCATTTCAACTGAAAATGGTGATATTGTATTTGATAGTTTGAGTGGAAACTTCCGGGATGTGTCTGTGCAGTGGAATACGGACGCAAGTTTGGGGATTTTTGCATCGGGAGATGTGCGTTTCTTGAATAGTGTAAGAACCGCTGGTGCGGGTTCGATCAATGTGATCGCAGGGTGGACAGGGGCGGAGAGCGATCCCGAAATTCTTTCAAATGATCCAGCTGCAGCTTGGGATTATTATGTTAACGGGGCTGCAGCAGGTTCATTTGGGATTGGGGGAAATGTGTATATCAATGATGCTGCCAACAATCGTGCGGTGGAGGTAGGTTCTCGATATGGTAAGACGCAGGTAGCGGCAAACAACGTGTTTATTACTGCTGCTCCAACTGGCAGGGGGCGATACGCTCAATTGGGATTCAAAGATAATGGGCAGGTGTTCTTTTTCAATGATGCGGCACACCAGACTGACGGGGTAGGAGTGACGGCGGGTAGCCCGCTGGTGGGGCTAGTAGGGGTGAACGAAACTACGATTGGAGGTGAAGTGGGGGTTAGAATGTTTAACGCTTCTTCAGCTGACGGGTTAGATGTGGATGGAGTGGGAGGGATTCATTTTTTAGAGTATGCAGACAATTTTGATGGTAAGACATCAGAAAGTAACTGGTGGTGGAGGTCTTTGGATGGCAAGGCTAATGGGAGTTCTGGAGTCGGAGACAATTTACCTGAAATGGGCGCGGGTATATCAGATGAGCTGTTGGCAATTGATACTTATGGAGGATTGGTCAAAAGCAAAGCTGACATTAATATTGAAGCACGTGGGGCTTTGATATTGAGGGCGGGAAGATATGATGGCAGTGCTGATTCCAATTATGCCCAAATTGGACACGGGGGCAGTGCTTATGCCGATAGGGGCGGTAATTTAAGGAGGGAGGATCTCAATAAGGTGTGGGCGATGAATTGGGGAAACGCCAATAACAGTGGAACTATATTCTCTACGGCGATTGGGCGATTGGCACCAGTCTATAGTGACATCAATATTCGCACGGGTTTAGTGGAAAATGGGGGTAATGGAGTTTTGGAAGCTAGCAGCGCAGCTGGGATCGTGTCGTTGGCAGCGCCAAAGGGCGGAGGGACGGTTGCTCGCACGATAAATAATTATGTTCAAATAGGGCACATGGGGGTGAATCAAGCGGGCAGTGTTGAGGGGCGTATTAATATCGTAGCAGGAGGAGCGGTTGGGGTGGAATCTGGTTTAGGATGGACTTCCAGTGCTGTTATAGGTCATGCAGTCTCTAATGTTGACGATTTAAGAGCCGGGAAGGGGCTTGTCAAAAATACTGGGGTGACACCGGATGGAAAATTTGGTGGAGGCTTGCACAAGCAGTTTAGAATTTTCGCCAACAATTTGGATTATAATTCATTAAATAAAGAGGATCTCGCAGGGTATGCCTTGCCTGATCTAGGGGTGGGTATTTATGATGGGAATACAGAGGTGACAGGTGCTGGAGCGGATGTGTTCTCTAACTTGAGCGGGGATATATTGGTGAAAAGTGTAACTGGAGATGTGATCGTGAAGGGAGCCGTAGGAGATCCAAATATTGCCAGGGAACGAGTATCTAATTCAGTTGCACGTATTGGCCATGGAGCACTGTTTGATGCTGTAATGTATCGAGTGAATGTGAGGGGGGATATTGTGGTGGATGCTTTTCGTGACCTTTCAGTGATAGCGGGGAATGGAGCGGGTAGTCCAGCTCAAATTGGATTTTATGGTGGCAATGCAGGCACTGTATCAGACTATCTTGCGGGGGACATTGTGGTGAAAGTCGGTAGAAATATGGTGGTAGAAGGTGGCGGGAGAACCCGCTTGTTTCCAAGAGCTACTGGGGGTGATTCAGGTAATTACAAGTCTTATGCTTTGGTGGGGCATGGAGGGATAGAGTCGAACTCTACTTTCAAAAATGGAGACATCACGGTGACTGTGGGAGGTGGGCTTACGATGACCGGAGGAGGATATGGAGGTGCTTTCAGTCAAATTGGACACGGTGGGAAAGAATCAAGAGGTCAAGTGGGAGGAGAATATAGTAGAACTATACTTATTGCAGATGAGGGTAGCGATGGTGTGAGGAATGTGAATTATGTGACAAGTAATATGGGGGTGGGGGATGCTCAATTGGATCCCAACATGACTGCTAATATTGTGGTGACCGTGGATGGGGATATTGTGATGGATCATCTGAAGCCAAATGACCCTTTTGTAGAATATACCGTAGGTACACAAATTCCGGCGAAGATGGATATGGATGATGCTTATACGCTTATTGGGCACGGCGGTGCAGATACGACACAAAGCACTTCAAACGCACTATTACAATACGTGGATAAAACGGGAGATGTGACGGTAAATACATCTGGTAGCCTGACGATGGAGAGTGGCGGAGGGACGAATGGCTGGTACACTCGTATTGGTCACGGGGCTAACCGTAATGACCGCCAGGTTAACAACAGGGAGGCGACTTACAGCGGGGATGTGACGGTGTATGTGGATGGTGGGTTGAAGATGGATGCCAATGTTTCGGATAATGAATTCGGCAGGGATAATGGTAACGGGACATTCAGTCATTTTGCATCAGCTAACCCTGTAGCGATAGGAAATGGAGGGACGAGAAATGGGAATTTTGTGAATTTTTCTGGAGCTGTAGTTGTGAATGTGGGAGGCGATGCGAGCATGATAAGCGGCAAGGGCTTGGAAGCATCATTTGTCCAAATAGGTAATGGAGGTGCTGGAAGCTTAAATACCAATCCGAGTGTTGATGATACAGGTCAATTCACCGGGGATGTAACGGTGAACGTGGAGGGAGCATTGGAGATGACGGCTAATCCTGATGGTGAAGTTTACATTCTTGATCCTACAAATTTCAATAATTTTGGTAAGGAGGTAACCAACTCCTATGTATTGATTGGGAACGGTGGAGCCTATTGGGAAACCTCCGGTGGGGATGTGGCTGTGATAGATGGGGACGTTACGGTATCTGTGGGAACAGATTTGACGATGACGGCGGGCTTGCGAAGCGAGGCGGCAGAGATGGATGGCGGAGGTAATTTTGCGTCTCTGGTTAATAGCTTCGTGCAGATTGGTAATTCCAACTCTGGAACAGGGGCTAATTCTGACGGTGCAACTGGAACTGCTAATGGGGACGTAACGGTAGTTGTTGGAAATGACTTGCAGATGGTTGGTGGCAAAGGCGGAAATACTACGGATGCACCGAATTTAGCAGCTAGTGTGATGATTGGTAATGGTGGTGCTGAAATGGATGGAGCTATAACAGGGGACATCGTGGTGAAGGTGGGTAATAATCTAACCACCGAGGATGGTGAAGGCGATACTAATTCTTCTGTGAAAATTGGTCATGGAGACTGGATGCGAGATACTCCGACCTTGAGCGGAACAGGTAGTAGAGAAGGGGATATCACTGTCTATGTGGGGAATACTGCGAGTTTTGATCGCACTCTGGTAGGACATCGTGATATGGGTGCAGGTTTTCCTACAAGTGATACGACTGGAGCAACGATCATCGGGGTGAGTCGTAACAATCCATTTTTTGGAGGTTCTGGAATGCTGATAGACAGCAATGCATCAGGAAATGGCGGTTCGGTTTTTACCAGCGGTTCACAAGCGGGGGGATTCCTGCTTGATGAATTGCGATTTTACATGCCAGGAAGATCGAGTAATGGACTGTTGGTAGGTTTGACTCGTTTGAACAGCGGAACGGTGACCTTTGTGGGTAACGAAGGGGGGCTTGACTTCGTGGCGCCAACGCAAGCGGGAGTGCGAGGTGTGATGGCGCCATTTCAACGTGAGGACGAGATCTATTTGCAACCAGATTGGTGGGCAGACGCGATAGGACTCGGAGGGGGCGCGTTCCCTGATGGTAGTATGGCAGAAGTGGACACACCTGGAGGTTTTGATAATTTGCTATCAGCAGTAGCTGGAGGGAATTTGGGGGCAGGAACATCGGTCAATGCTCATGGGGAGCTTGCCTATCTGACTCCATTTCAAAACAGTCTTGGGAATTACACTTTTTACTATGATGCGATAGCGCCTGTAGCTGCTGCACCTTTAGCGCATACTCCATCGGCTTCGTTGACAAGTAGTAACTTAGCGGGTGTGCCCAACAGTTCTTTGGATATACTCGCAATCATCGACCCTTTTGTGCCGGATGTGGGATTGTTCAACTTTTTGTTTTTCAATCAATCAGGAGCAGATCTGTTTGGTTACAGCGAGCGTGATTATTTGATCATGGGAGATATAGTGGATGGTGGTGGGGATGTGATCGAGAGAAAAGCAGGTCAAAAACCTCATTGGTTGTTCGGAGTGGCGGATCGCGCGTTGACTCCGGAAGAAGAAGCGAGGGAGAATCGCCGTAGAGCGAGGTACACGCCGCAGCTGAACAATGGTGGGGGACGTGTGTATTGGTCATACGATTTAGGTGGGCATAGATACAGTAGCTTCCGTGTATTCGGAGACCCTAAGCAACCTGCTCCTTAGTAAGACAGGATGGCTGCTGCGAAAGAGGAGATGATGAATTCTGCGCTATTGGATAGCATGGAAAATTGGTATCACGGACACTAAAGAGAGTTGCAACCGTTTTGATTATGAAAAAGTATTGTGAATGGATGGTGTTTGCCATTTTGGTGATCAGTGGAGCGGGTGAAGTTTTTGCAGCAGATATGCTGAAAGAAATAAGATTGAATTCGCAACGAGGTCCGTTGGCTATGAAGGACGGGGAGGTGGTTGTGGTGACCCAGAAAGATAGGAGCGCATTTGTGTTTGATGCATGGAATGACCCTCCGCCTAAAGGGAGTATGGTGACTTTCAGGTTTAAAATTGAATCTGAAGAAAATAAAGGGATAAGCTATAGGTTTTCAGCTAACTTAAAAGATGGAGGGTCTCCGAATTTTTTAAAAATAAAGAAAAATCTTAGAGGGCAAAAAGAGCTTCAGTGTGAGTACTCAGCGGTATGGGACTATGATAAGCAGGAATTAAGTAGCGCACCCAAATTCAGTGTGATGCTTTGGAAGAAAGGGGCGTATAAACTTTCATCTTTTGACTATAGCTACAAAAAATATGTTGAAGGGGATACGATTTATCCAAATTTAAACAAAACGGTTTCACTAGAGGATGAAAAAATAATGTTTACCGGTACAAAATATGTAGACAGATCATCTACCCACATCGAAGTGTCCCGGTTCAGAAAGGCGTTATTTGCTTTGTCTGTAGAAGAATTGAATTTTTCGCCTACAATGGCGCGTACGACTAGTGGCATTGTGTTAAAGATTTTTACGGACAGTCCTCAGGTAATGCTGTCGTGGGGGGTGGAGGCTCAATATCCAGGAAGTGTTTTGGATTTCGGCCTTGTTCTTGATGGGGTATTACAGGAGAAGCATTTTGCTGCTCGAGTGACAGAGCGCAAGTCTCCTTTTAGCTTCACTTTCGAAACTAAAGCGGAAAAAGGCCGACCAAGATTGTGTGAAATTACATACCCAACACATGCGAATCCGTATCTGTTAGGGGTGAAGCTCAACGAGGGCTATGACCTGAGTAAACCGCCAAGAAGTAATAAGAAGGTTTATGTTGCGATTGGGGATTCTATAACCCACGGGACAGGGCAAAAAGGTGCTACCCACCGAACTTATGCCTGGCAATTTGCCCATAAAAATAATCTTGAGCTTTTTAACCTCGCTGTGGGGGGAGGAAAGGTTCCTCTGAAAGTTGGAGAGATGCTAGAGGACTGGACTTATATAAACTTAGTTACCATTCTCATTGGTTTTAATGATTGTATGGGAGGTGGGCGCTCGGTTGATGAGTATTATAGAGCTTATACGAAGCTCTTGAGTGAAATTAGTCTAAATCATCCAGAGGCTAAAATCGTATGTATTTCACCAACTTATCCGCTTGATGTGAAGTCAAAAGAAACAGGCGTTCATTTGAATGAGTTTAGGAAAGTGGTTGTTAAGGTAGTTGGAGAAAATAATGCAAAGGGAAATGCGAATGTATATTTTCTTAGAGGTGAGCTGCTAACTTCAAATAATAAAGGGCTTCACTTTAGTCAGGAAGAGGCAGAGAATTTTGCGGAAAAACTATCACAAGAGATTGCTTTACGGGCGATTCTTGATTACTCGTTTGTGACTGAGGGGGCTGTTCTTGCCGGCAAAACAGATTGACGGCAAATGATAGAAAAATACTTATGAGAGGGAAAGGGAGGGGTTTAGTCTTTGGGGTGACGATGAGCGTAATCATTGTGAACCTGCTATTGGGATTTTCCAAGAGTGCCGCTAGTGAGCTTCAGAAAAAAACTAATATTTTATTTTTGTTGGCGGACGATTTGGGGTGGGCAGATCTTTCTAGCAACGGGAGTAGATTTTACGAAACACCAAACATTGACCAGTTGGCAATAGATGGAATGTTTTTCACCGACGCTTATGCGGCATCTCCCGTTTGTTCACCAACTCGTAATAGCATTTTGACGGGCAAGTATCCAGCCCGAACGGGGCATACGAATATAGGAGGAGCCATGAAGCGAGAGCAAGTCACTCTTGCTGAGACGTTGAAAGAGGCGGGCTATGCTACTTACTTTACTGGCAAGTGGCATTTGGGGAATGGTAAGGGAAAAAGCCTGCCGCAAGATCAGGGCTTTGATATCAATATTGGAGGATGTCATTATGGTCAACCCCCGAGCTACTTTTACCCTTATTTCGATGAGTCACAGGCGAAGAAGTTTCCGCATCCGATCCCAGGTTTAACGAGGGGTAATAAAGGCGAATACCTGACTGAGCGCTTAACCGATGAGGCATTAAATTTTATGAAAAGTCGGAAAGGTCTAGCGGATCCATTTTTTCTCTATTTTTCATATTATACGGTGCACACACCGCTGGAAGCAAGACCTCGGGTGATTGAGAAATATAAGGAGGAAGCCAAAAGAATGGGGATACTGAGTGATAAAGAAATCACATTCAATCGGCAAAAAGTTGTTCAGAACAACCCTGTATACGCTGCGATGGTTGAAAGCTTAGATGACAGTGTTGGTCGACTCTTGATGCAATTGAAGGAATTGGAGATGGAAAATAATACGGTAGTCATTTTCATGTCTGATAATGGAGGGCTTTCGACCAAGGGGAAATTTGGTGGTCCGACTTCCAATTTACCACTGCGTGCTGGCAAAGCTTTTATGTACGAAGGGGGGATTCGCGAGCCGATGATTATTCGCTGGTCAGGAGTATCTAAGCCTGGCACTCGTTGTGAGGTGCCTGTGATCAGTACAGATTTTTATCCGACTTTGTTAGATATCGCCGGGATTTCGTTGAGACCTCGTCAGCATGTCGATGGCACTAGTTTGGTCCCGCTATTGAAGGGGGCCACGGCATTGTCGCGCAAGGCTCTGTATTGGCATTATCCGCATAATCATTCTGCTGGAAGCAGAGCAAGTTCAGCCGTGCGTAGGGGAGATTACAAACTGATTCACTTCCATGAAGGTAATCGCTTTGAGCTGTACAACCTTGCCGATGATATAGGGGAGCAGAATGAGCTTTCAGCCACAAAACCCAAAATTTTGAAGGAACTAAAAATGCTGTTAAAAACATGGCAAGGAACCATCAATAAAGAGATCAAATATGGAGGCAATTCCTAGAGCTAATACGGGTCATGCGGATCTAGCAAGGCCCGTTCCCAAATAAAATGTGACAATTACCCGGTTAATCGTATTTAATAGAATAAAGGCGAAGGCTTGATTCAAGCATGCCGAGGTTCAGTTGGATCCCATATCTTTGCCGCCAGTGACCTTGCCGTCTTCATGTACGAGTGTGAAATTCCCGCGTGAATCTTTAGCTAGTTGGGTTAGCATTTCAGTAGCTTTTGGAACCATCAGGCAAATCACATTGATTTTTGCTTTGCTGTGCTTTTTATTAAATGCGATCACATCTTTCACAACGGGTTCTTTAGTAGGGTGTTTTTTGACTACTCCGTCAGTCATGAAAAATATGACGTCGGGCTTCATAAGCATTGCCATTTTAAGCGGAGTTCTCCAGTCTGTACCCAATTTAACTGGGGTTTCCTCAATTTGTTTGATGACTTTACGTACGTTGATAGATGAGGCTCGTATATACTTACCAACGGGTAGTTGACTAGGTTTACCATCTTTATACTCCCAGAAATTTATTCCTTGCGTATTGTGCCAATCGTCATCCGGATCTTTGGGGTCTGGAGCTGTGTCCCCAACGAACCAGACGGGACCAGAAAAGAAAATAATTTGAAACTCTACTGATGAAGGCAGCGCTCGAAGAGATTTGATAAGTTCTTCTTTCATAAGTAAGTGCTTGCTCTTCCCGTTAGAACCCTTTTTGCGCATTGATGCTGACGAATCGACGACAAAAACAACTTTTTGAGCTTTCGAACGGGAACCGAAAAAAGAAACTGACCCCGAGCCGGCAGTAGTAGCAAATGACATGCTCATCCCCATTACTCCCATGCCAACCCCTTCAAGACTGAGGTTGCTGGTATCTACTTCCATCATGCTGACAGGAGAAATCGCGGAAACTGTCACAATTGGCGGTGCTGCTGCTGCCTGAGGGGCGATTTGTGATGTTTTGAGTTTTTGAATAACTTGTTTATCAATCTGAAATTCGTCAATCGATGGTGTGGCTGATACAATCAAACTAGGAGGGCGGGGGCGGGGAACAGATTGAATGATTAGAGTAAGTAGGAGGATAATGGCTATATGGGCTAGTATGGATACAGCTAGGGATGATATTTTATCTTTGAGTGCAGATTGTTTTTCTTGTGCGGATAGTTTTTCATCTCTAGGGAGGGGGACTTCACTGAAGCATAAGGCAGTGTTTGTATCTTGATGAACTTTGGCTCTGGTCGTCTGGGTGGAGTTGTCGAAGGGGGATTCTATGGGGGCGGGGACTTTTGTCTTATTATCGGAAATGGTGGGCGAGGAAGGTGGATGGGGTGTTGAGGGTAGGGCACTTGTAAGTATAGGCCGAAACTCAGAAGGGCAGCTCTTTGGAGGGGTAAGTTTTACTGGTGTGAGCGCTACAGGGAGGGCAGTAGGGCCTGTCGTGGTGACGGATTGGAGTTGGGGTGCGAGCTGGAGTGTAGGGGTGGATTCTGAGTGACTAGAAGGGAGAAGGCGAGGGTGTTCGGTTAAAGTGCTGTAGGGATTGTTGGCAAAATAGTCAGTCGTAATCTTTGTTAGGACATCGTCATTGATTTCAGGCAATGTTTGCCATAATTTGCTTAGAGTTTCGTCGTCGGGCAGTGGATTTGGGGCAGTATTCAATACGGCTTCGGCGATTTCGAGATTCCCCTTTTTCGCCATGTTTTCAGCAAGCTCGAGACGATTGTTCCAATCGTCAGGGTAAACTTCCAGTTTGAGCAGTAGGAGTTGTTCTGAATCAGTCATCGCGTCGGGTATTTGTAGCATTTCAACGGCACAACAAATCTATTAGGATTTCATGCATCACCTAGCATAGGCGTTCGGGTGCCAGATCTGCCTCAGAAAAAGATCAACCCGACTAGATATAAGTTAACGTATATATTATGCGTTATTTAGCTAGAAGTTAGAATCGCAATCGGTGAAGCGGAAAATGTGGGAGTTTGTGGCGATTTGAAAGGCAGGTTGAGCAGTGGCGGGACTAATAGTAGTAGGGATGTGATGGTGTTCACTCGCTACAAATTTGATGCTGATGAAAAAAAATATAAAAAAGATAGTTCTCTTGATGCAAATTTTCTCCATTTCTCTCTGCGCAAGTGAAGAGCAGGAAGTAGATGTGTGTGTGTATGGAGCGACTCCTTCAGGGATCGTAGCAGCGATTGCTGTAGCAAGGGAGGGGAAGAGTGTGATAATTGTGGAGCCGAGCCGTTGGGTTGGAGGAATGTCAGGAGCTGGGATAAAACCAAGCCAGGATTGCCCAAATATCAACATGGTGGGAGGACTCAGTCATAAGCTTATTCTTTCTTTAGGGCTGAGAGGCGATCTGAAAGGGTTAAGTTTCAGAGAGATCAAGAATAAAAAGAATCAAGTGAGAATCAATCCTCTGCACGTGCGAGAAGATTATTTAAAATTGCTTGAAGATAACAAGGTGAAGGTCATTTATGATCATCGAATAGCCTCGGTGATCAAAGAGAACCTTGAAATCAAAACAGCCATATTTGATTTTGCCCCTTTTGACTCAACCGCGACACCTCCCGAAATTGCTTCAAAAAAGGGTGATCTATCGGTAAAGGCAAAAGTATTTATTGATTGTAGTTATGAAGGAGATTTCCTTCCGCGTTCAGGTGTGAATTATCGCACAGGGCGTGAGGGAAAAAATGAATTTAATGAGCAGTATGCGGGTGTTCAAGAGCCCTTAAACGCAGTTCAACTAGACCCTTTTGTCACGCGAGGTGACCCAGCAAGCGGTTTGCTTAAATGGGTAGAGGATGAAGGGGATAAAGCGCTGGGAGATGGAGACCGTTATACGCAGGCGTATAATTATCGCTATTACACAACTAATGATCCTCAATTTCGTATTCCTTTTACGAGGCCCGCAGACTATGATGCTCAAGACTATGAATTGATTGGACGTTATGTTCAAACGCTTGTGGAAAAATACAAAAACCCCTCTCAACGCAAACAGCTTTCGAGTAAATTGACATTCATCTTTCCGGGGAATTTGAATTCTGGGGAACATAATTATATGCGATGGGGAGGACAACTGTTCTCTCAGGCTCCGTTGGGCGTTAGTTGGAAATATGCTGATGGCGACTATGCAGAAAAGTCAAAAATTTGGAAAATGCATCAAACTTACCTGAGCGGTATGCATGAATTTTTCAGTACAGACTCTCGTGTTCCTGAATGGCATAGGAAGGAGATACGTGAGCTGGGCAGAGATAAGAGACAGCACCCGGACACTCTTGGATGGCCCAACCAACTATACATCAGAATAGCGCGTAGGATGGAGGGCAAATATGTGCATACAGAGCAAGATGTTTATGGTAAAAAGACCGTTGGTGATCCAGTTGGCTTGGCTCAATACGGAATAGATACATACCCATGTCGGCGCATTTGGTTTGAAAAAGAGGGTGAGTACCATGTGGCTCTTGAGGGGATCATGTTCATAGGGCACGCTAGAGGGCCTACCGACAAGCCTTACGCTATTTCCTACAGGTCGATCGTTCCCAAGGCGTCACAATGTTCAAATCTTATTGTGCCAGTTTGTTTTTCTTCTAGCTACATAGGTTATGCTTCAGCACGAATGGAAAATGTTTTCATGGTGCTTGGAGAATCTGCAGGGATTGCTGCAAATTTGGCTATTGAAAACGAGTGTAAGGTGCAGGAGGTGGCTTACGATGAACTCGAAAAAAAGCTACTTAAATACGGACAGATTATTGACGTTAATGTTGGCAAATCGAGGAAATAATCGATGGATGGTGATAATGATAGAGAGCTGGGTCTAATTGGTCTGCTGTGTGATGAGTTGATAGATGATCGTCAATTCGAAGATTTGGATGAAATCCTTTTGCATGATCTATCCTTGCGAGAAGCGTATCGATCATTTGTTGGGATGCATCACGAGCTCGAGCAAGGAGCTTTACTTGCTAAGGAGTGGGGGGCGGAAGATTGGCAAGCACAACAAAAGCTAGTGCCAACAAGCAGGTGTTTAGTAAACGTTTGTTCGGCAGTCGCACTGCTTGTCTTTGCGGCAATTGGGTGGATGGCATTCCATTTGGATTTGAAACGAGAGCAGCCTGTTGCGGTATTGACACGGTCTATTGAGGTGGAATGGTCGCACCCAACTCGAAATAGAGGGAAACTCGGAGAAGCATTGGGAAAAGGCTGGCTGGATATTGACTCAGGTGTTGTAGAGGTGACATTTAGTAGCGGAGCCTCTTTATCTATGGAGGGACCAGCACGACTAAAAATAGATTCTGCGATGAACTGCTTTAGCGATTTTGGCAAGCTTGTGGTGAGCTGTCCGGAATCGGCGTTTGGATTCACCGTGCAATTCCGTGGTGGCAAAGTAGTCGATTTGGGCACTGAGTTCGCGCTGAATACAAGAACGGGAGAGGGAACCAATGTGTATGTTCTGGAAGGGGCTGTGGACGTGATGCTGTTGGATAATGAAAAGAAACTTTTGCAGCAGCTAACCGTGCTTAAGGAAAATGCAGTAAATCTAACTTTTGGAAAGAGTCAGCTTACTTATCTAAGTTATGATCAGAAAATGTTTGACGGGCTTCGTCGTGAGTCCTTGGTGAAATTACAGCCAATCAAACTCCAATTTGATATCGGGCAAAAGGCCGGACTATACCGCGGTGTAGATGCTCCGGCTCACAAGGTCGGGGATATGTTTGCCCATGAAAACCAGTGGTCGCAAATCGTAGGGGATCAATCGGGTGCCTTTGTATTAGCAGATGGTAATATCTGCCCGTTTTCTATCAATGTCGATTATGGTCATGGCAAGGGTCGTATTGATTGGGAAGCATCGCCGGTTACCTACACTGCAACGGTCTATAAGCGGGCGAAGGGTGTGGCTAATACGGCTCTTTGTTTGGACAATTTACATCATTTTAATGATTTGGGTGTAAGGATTTCGGGCTTACCGAAGGGGCGTTACAGGGTGTATGCATTGTGCCGGTCTTTTCGTAGGCCGAAGGCGGCCTACGCAGTGAGTATCGGCACGAACCTCGATCAATTGTCATCGAACCCTATTGAGGTGGGGGTGATGGGGGAGGCATTAAATCCAAGTTGGGTTTCTGGAGAAACCTATGCTGTGGGTGAAGTGGAAATATCAAAAACGGGAGATTGGCTCACTATCATAACGAGGTCAGTCGATGATGGGATGATCGGCGAGCCTTATCGAAATAAACTAGCAGTGCTGCTTGGTTTGCAAATTGTAGGTCTGGAATAACAAGATGGAGGGTGAAAAATAATTCGAGCTTAGTAACGAAATTAAATTATATTTATTAGAATGAAAGCGTACTTAATCACAACTATAACTTCGAGTGTTCTATTTTTTTGGGGAGGGAGTGAAGCTTTTGCTGAAAATATCTCTCCAGATGATCCGGGAATATATTACGAGGGGGTCAATCATATCACGCAAGAGCCTGAAGGATTTCGCTATAGCCGTTTTACCGAGGAGGTGTATCAACTGAGCCCAGCTCGGGCATCGAAGGGCGAAACGGTGGCAATGAAAAAAGCGCAGACGACAGCTTGTGTGAAAATGGTTTTTAAAACAAAGAGCCCGGTCATTACGCTTACTTTTGAGACTCCGGAAGGTTATGACCATCGTGGGGCGAATTTTGGTGTGTATCAAAATGGGCAGTGGTGGAAGTCGATTGATTTTTCCAGTAAAAAAAGAAAAATGGAATGGATGATTGAATCGATAAACCCTGGCGAAGCAGTGAGATATACCATTGCATTTCCAAGTTGGTCGAATCCGTTTTTGCAAGGCATGAAGCTTGAGCAGGGTTATCAACTTGATGCCATTACCCCATCAAAAAAGAAGGTCTACGTAGCGTATGGTGATTCGGTATCGCACGGCACGGGGCAGAAGTCGGCGAGTTATCTTACGTGGCCATATCAGCTTGCCGAGAAGCTTGATTATGAAGTTCATAGTTTAGCTGTAGGCGGGGCCTCAATCAAGCTGCCAGTGGTCGAGAAGATGTTTAAGGAGTTTGAAAAAATAGACCTGATTACGATCTACATAGGTATCAATGATAGCGGACGTAAGTCATTGCAACAGTTTGGTGAGGAGTATGATCAGATGTTGTCATTGATAAGAAAATCTCATCCGGCAACAAAAATTTTCTGTATAACTATCCACTCGATCCCAGAGGACAAGAGTAGTCGTTTGACTAAGATCAAAATGATAGATTTCAGGAAGCCTGTAGCTGAGGTGGTTGAGCTACGGCAAAAAAAGGGGGATGGAAATTTATTTTTGATCGATGGCCGCTCGCTCACCACTCTCGAGGATGCGATGAATCCGGGTAATGTGCATTTAAGCGTGGATGGCGCCAAACATTGGTCGGAGAAGCTCTATCCGCAGATCAAAGATGAACTGTAGGGAAATTGTGATGTCTTTTTGTCTAAAATAACTGATGTGAATATAAGCCAATGAAGAAAGTCACGTTAGTTGCAATTTATTGCTTCCTCATCAATTCTGCTTGTGCAGAAACCCATTTATTCATCCTATCCGGACAGTCTAACATGGTTCGTATGAAGGAGCTCGAAGGGTTCATTCCTGAAATAAAAAGGCTTATTCCGAATGGAGATATACAATATATAAAGGTTGCGTTTCCTGGTAAGCCCATCCGGCTATGGGTGGAAGAGTGGAATGAAATAGCCAAGAGAAAAGAGGTGGACGTCAAGGCTGCTCGGGCAAAAGACACAAAGGAGGGAACCCCCTATTACAATAGTATCATCGCGAAGAGTAAGGCTTTGATGCAAGCGAAACCTAAGTCGCTTACTTTCGTATGGATGCAGGGTGAATCCGATGCCAAACCGGGATTGGACAAGGTGTATGAAGAGGCACTAATAAAGTTGATAAGTAGGTTGAGAAAGGAGCTGGATACCCCTGATATGAATATTGTCATTTCGAGGATAAGTGACTACGGGACAAAAAATCCACGAGGAAAGGCATTTCCTGGATGGCTGCAGATTCGCAAAGCGCAAGAGCGTATCGTGGCAGAAGATAAACGAGCTGCGATGGTGAATACGGATGACCTTAACGGGGCAGGCAATGGGCTGCACTATCCTCCTGAAGGTTACAAGTTGATGGGAGAGCGTATGGCAAGACAAGCAGTTGCGTTGATCAAAGGAGAAAAGCCTGATCCGAAAGGAAGCCCCTAAAACAGTGAAGAATGGACGGCTCTTTTGATAGGGGTTAAAGTTTTTTTAAGGAATTGTTGAAAAAATAAAGGCAGAATCGATGAGTCCGAGACTAAGTTAGTGTAAGGGCATGTCGTCAGAACCACACAACAATCAAAAGCAGGTGCTGTTCACTCGTCACTTCGCGGATAGCGAACGTGCGATGTATGGTTTTGCCTACTCTTTGGTGCCGCTACGAGCTGATGCGGATGATATTGTTCAAGAGGCGCTGGTTTTGCTGTGGAAGCATTTTGATCAATATGATCCGGAGCGGCCATTTCTTCCCTGGGCGAATCGATTTGTTTATCGTCAGGTGCAGACATATCGACGTAAACAAGCGACTCGGGCGAAGTATTTTTTCAGTGATGAGACCATCGAGCGTCTCGCTGCCGAGATGCCAGCTTTTCAGGAAAGGGATCAGGCGATGTCGCGAGCTCTGGAGCTATGTCTTGAGGGTTTAGGGGGAAAGCAGCGAGCATTGATCGAGCAACGTTATGTGGCTAAAGAGTCGTTGTGCAAATTGGCGGATGAAACCGGACGCAGTGCCAATTCTTTGTATAAGACTTTGCAAAGAATACGAGTGGGCTTGTATCGTTGTATCAGTCAACGCGTTTTAGATGAAGGGTTTACCGTATGAAGGAAGACTTTAAGCGAGTTTTGGAACTGACCGGGCTTCTTTGCGATGAGCTGATTGATGATGAGCAGTTTGTTGAGTTGGATAAACTTCTCGCGGAGGATGTTAACGCAAGGCGGGTGTACACTTCTTTTTTAGAGGTTCACCATGGTCTGGCTCCCGGTGGGTCGCTTGGACAGGGGCAAAATGAAAAAAGTGAGGAGCGATTGGTGAAAGATATGCCCAAGGCGAGGAGCTGGGTTCGTTTTTGCACAACAGCAGCAGCAGCGCTGATCGTGGTAGGCTTGGTGTTTTTCAGTCTGGAATCAAGTCAAGCACCTCCAATCGCTGTGTTGACGCGTGTGATCGACGTCAAGTGGTCTCATCCCACTCGCTTCCGAGGCGAGATCGGGGAGGCTTTGGAGCGTGGCTGGTTGAAAATTGACGCAGGCGTGGTGGAGTTGGTGTTCAGTAGCGGGGCTTCAGTGTCGTTGGAAGGTCCAGCACAGTTACGGATTGACTCGCCGTTAAAGTGTTTTAGCGACTCTGGGATGCTGGTGGCGAATTGTCCGGAGTCGGCATACGGCTTTACTATCGAATTTCGTGGGGGAGAGGTTGTGGATCTTGGAACGGAGTTTGCGTTGAACACACGAGTTGAGGGCGAAACGAATGTTCATGTTTTGAATGGCAAGGTGAACGTAGCCCTGTTGGATGACACCCGTGAGGTCATCGAAAGACAAGAACTGACTGAGAATACGGCGGTGGTTTTGAATTCGAGTGAAGGAGAAATTGCGCCTATGGCTTATAACCAATCGATGTTTGATGAGTTGCGTCGAGATTCTTTGATCAAGTCACAACCAGTCAAACTTCAATTTGATATTGGTCGTAGGGCAGGGCTATACCATGGGACGGACGCCCCTGGGCACAGTGGTGGCGACCTGTTCGCACATGAAAACGTTTGGAATCAAATCATTGGTGATCAGGCGGGTTCTTTTGTGATGGCTGATGGCAATCTTTGCCCATTTCCGATAAAGGTGGACTACGGACAAGGGGACGGCGAAATCAATTGGCAGGCAGCTCCTGTGGATCGATTGGGTAAAGTCTATAAGCGAGCGCGCGGGGTTGCTAACTCAGCTCTTAGTTTGGATAATCTATTCTGCCACGACGAATTGGGGATGAGGGTGTCGGGTTTGCCCAAGGGCAGGTATCGAGTGTATGTGTTGTGTCGATCTTTTCGTAGGCAGAAGGCTACTTATAACGTTAGCATTGGGGCGAACCTGAGGAAGGCGTGGTCAGAGCCGATGAAGGTGCTTCCGATGAAAGATGAGGGTGTGCCAGAGTGGGAGCAGGGCTATACCTATGCCATGGGCGAGGTCGAAATAAAAAACTCAAAAGATTGGCTTACTATCATAACAGAATCAATAGATGACTACACATTGAAAAATATAGACCGTATGAAGAAGGCGCCTCGCAATAATCGGTCGACTTTGTTGGGGTTGCAGATCGTGGAGCTAGATTAGTGATTGTCGCGCGCTATTCATTTAAATTTAAAGCCAGGGGACATAGGGGGATGTAGTTTCGAAGCTAGCTTTTCGTTTGCAGGATTCTACTGAGGAATATAATCTTGTTTTCATGTTTGAGATTGGCTGTGAGTTATTCTCCCTTCCAGAATTTAATATAATCAATGTGAACTTCGCCCTCTTGTTTGCCAAAAAGGTTGATCAGCATCGGTTTGTCTCGCAGATAGGATGGATGTTTTCCGCGAAGGGTCGGGCCGCCTTCGATTTGAAAGATCAATTCATCGCCACGAATTTCAGCCAGCATGTGGCACCATGTGTCATCAGGTAATACCCAGGGATCCTCTTTGAGCACTAATTTATCGTGGTCCGCAAGCATGAGGGTTTTATTAACTGCGAATTGAATTCTGGCACCGTGAACGCGGAATTCGATGACGCGGTGGTATCGACTGTCTCGATCATTGCCGCCTACCATTTTAAATTTAATCTCCATAATCGCTGGATCAGGAATTTTTTTAATATGAAGTCTGGCAAGGTCTCCCATGTGGCTACGTCCAGCCCGTTCGCCTTTGCCGGCAGCAATTTGTTCTTGGATGATTTTTTTCCTAGATTCGTTACTAGAGGGTTGCCCTACGGCTTTTCCATTTTTAACACTCCATCTGGAATGTTGAACTTCTTGCCACCTGTTTTTGTCCAAGGGTTTGCCGTCATCAAAGTCACGAGCATAAACGAGTTCACCCTTTTTAAGGAGCAGGGGATCGAGAGCTATTGCATTGTTCATTTGGCAGATGGACAACGATATGAGCGCAATCGAAGTGGACATGTTTTTCAATAAACTTGGCTTCTTCATGTGATTGTGTGGTTGGGAATAGGAATGAGTGAGTGCATGGGTTTAGATAAATAAATTTGAAAATCCTCCTGTGCTGTCAGCAAACTTTTCAACGGGGCATCCTGCAAAATGCAGCATGCTTAGCCATAGATCAGAGAGGCGACTTTCGTTTTGACGATAGGCGAGATGTTGCCCTTGTTGAATTTTCCCTGCACGACCTCCAGCAAGTAAAATAGGTACGTTTTTACGCATGTGACCAGTGCGAATGTCGCTACCCATGACAATCAGGGTATTGTCTAGAAGAGTGCTTCCATCTACTTCAATCACTTTATTAAGTTTGTCGATTAGAGCTGCGAAGAGCTGACAAAGTTTTTTATCTCGCCATAACAGTGCTTGGTATTCTTTGGTCTCGGTAGAGCCGTAATGGGTCATGCGGTGAGCGGCGACGGAGTCACCAGTTTCTTGGGCAAACTCGTCTAGCAAGCTGGCAAGGGGAAGCTGATAGGTGAAAACTCGAGTCGTGTCGGACTGAAGTGCGGCGGTCATGAGATCAAACATCATGAGGGCGCCAGGCGTGCCAGTGAGTCCGCTTGCAGGAGCTGCAAAAGGGGCTTTAGGTTTAGGGGAATTCATCCACTGTTCTTCACGAGCAAGATTTTTCTCTATTTTCCGGATGAGACTGAAGTATTGTTCGGTTTTAGCTTTATCGTTTGTATTGAGTTGATTGGATAGGGACTTTGCGTCCAAAAGAGTTGCATCAAGAATGCTACGCTCTCGTCGAATTTTGTTTCGAGTGCTATCGATGGAGCTAGATTGGCTAGCAAAAAGTCGATGAAAAATCTTGAGAGGATCCGCTTCTCCGTAGAGGCTTTCTCCGTTAGCATCCCAAGCGAGAGAAAGGCCCTTACCTTTACCAGCGGTATCGCTTGTGGTGAGTTCGATTGAAGGGTAGCGATTAGTTTTTCCAATGAACTGAGCAGCCACTTGATCGCAGGATATCGAATTGTGAAATCCTTGTCCGAGAATAGGCTGGGGATCGCTGCTGGTCAAAAAAGTGGTTGCGCCCCAATGAGGATTTACCCGCAGAGATGCGATATTGGAGAGATTTGATAGGAAGGAAAAATGCTCACGATGTTTGGTGAGAGCTTCCATGGCTTTGGGCAGTGCATAGGATTTGCCCGTGTCTGCAACATTAGGGAAAAATTCTTTGGAAACACCAAATCCCGTGTTCAGAAAAACAAGGCGTCGCGGTGGCACGGGTGCGGCTACGGTAGCAGCAAAAAGCGAGGACATATAGGGGAGTGTTATTACAGAACTGGCGCCTGCAAGTATTTGACGACGAGAAAATTGTGTGTTCATTGGCTTTGAAAGGGTTGACTGGAAACTATGATCTGAACAAGGTCACGCATGCGATAGTCGTTCACTTGCCACTTTTTGTGAAGTTCGGAGACCCATTGGTTATCTGAGAATCCTAGGGGCCTTCCCAGGGCGTAAATAAGCATGGAACGTAGGATGTGATTGGTCACAACGTCTTCCTTGGAAGAGAGGTATTGTTTGACCCCTTCGTAACCGTTTAAAGTTTCACCACGAAGCTCACTGCGGGAGTTGATTTCAGCGAGGTCAGTATTCTTTCTCGAGCCTTTCACCTTGCGTAGTAAAACCATGGTTTCAACGGAGGTGTTATCGCGCCAGTCGCCAATAGTATCGAAATTTTCCAAGGCAAACCCGATAGGGTCGAAGCGTTGGTGGCAGGAAGCGCATTGTGCGGATTGTGTGTGAGCCCTGAGTCGCTCGCGGATGGGCATTGCGGGGCTTCCATCAAATTGGAGCTGGGGTACATTTGGAGGAGGTGGCGGCGGTGGTGAACCTAGCATGCGGGAGAGGACAAAGTTACCACGTAAGACAGGTGAGGTTCTTTCCCCGCTTGAGGTTAGAGTTAGTATGGCGCCTTGACCAAGCAGCCCGCCGCGGGGAGAATCAGTTGGAATAGCTACGCGCTTAAACCCGTCGATATGAGGTTCCCCTAATTTATAAAAATCAACAAGCAAGCCGTTGGCCATAGTGAAATCTGAGTCGATGAAATTTCGAGCGCTGAGATTCTCTCGAATAAGTTCGCGTGAGAAGCTTAGTGTTTCCTCTTTGAACGCCGTGCGAATTTTTTCATTAAACTTTTTATAGCCTTTATGGACTACGATCATTTGTAGGCGATCTAGCCCTAACCACTGAGTGGTGAAGGAGTCAATGAAAGATGAAGCTCGGGGAGCTGCTAACATGCGTTCTACTTCCGACCTCAGAACGCGAGGTTCCGCAAGCTTGTTTTGATTGGCAAGCTTATTGAGTTGAGTATCGGGCGGAGCGCTCCAAAGGAAATAAGATAGGCGTTTGGCTAGGTCGAGAGCGCTCAAGTTTTTATCTGAAGAAGATTCTGCATGTAGCAGAAACCTAGGAGACGAGAGAGCTACTGATAGAGCTTCCCTTAGAGCGGCTATAAATTCAGGATCTATGGTTGTGGTGTCGTTGTTTCGTTTTTTACGAGTAAGCATTCTAATGCGTTTTTTGTCGCGAGGGCTAATGGCTTTTCGCGCGGGTTCAGGAGTCGTGCCGATTTCGCGATAGGAGAGATAAATTTGATGAAGTGCAGTGATGTAATTATCTGCTGGAGCTTGTCCGCGGAAAACGTGACGGGTAAATTTGTCGATAATTTTCCTAGCGTAAACTGACTCGGCTTCGGGTTGAGTTGGGGGCTTACTAGTAAAGAAAGTGAAAGCCTGATCAGATGAGGGGTTTTTTAATGGCCCTACGATATTAATTGAATCTAGCCAGAGGAAGCAGGTCTTTCCTGTGGGGGTGGAGTTCTGAGGGTAGAGGGGGAGGGGCAGTTTGTTTCCCTTTTCTAAAGCTGTTTTGAGTTTTGCTTCGGCCTGTTTGATTGTGTGCAGGTAATGGCTCTCATGGCCCCCCCCTTTTATGGAAGGCTCAAGCACTTTGATGACGATCGTATCCAGAGTGTCGGTTGAGCGATTGAGTTCAAACTCAAAAGTTTGTGTTTCAGGTGATGTGTTTTCGATCTTAAAGATTCCAATATCCTTTGGCGGTGTGCTGCCGCCATCTTCCCCAATCAGAGATACCTGTGCGATATACGGTTTGTCTGGGGAGGGGTGTGTGAGAGCAGCACGTATCGTAAGATGATAGGTGCCGATGTTATCGTTAGGAAATGGCGTACTGAATTCTTGAGGGGAGCCATTTTCATCGCCAACAAAAACATAACCTGTTTTCGTAGCGGGAATAGTTTGATACAGTGCGCTGACTACATATTTTTTTGCGGTTCTATCAAGGCGGCGGCTATTTTCTTGCCCCTTGGAGATAAGGCGAGATTCTGCTTCGAGAGATTTATTGCGAATTTTGAGCTGCCTGGAAATATATTTGTTGTGCTCCGTTTCAGCTTGGATCAAGAACGTTTCAGCCCCTTGCTTCCCGAGTGCACGAGAAAATGCCTTGTCTAGTGCCTGCTTGCCTATGGCGCGATAGCTGTTGAAAAGCTGTGCGGACATTTCTTGAACAGAG
This sequence comes from Verrucomicrobiota bacterium, assembly GCA_024277195.1. Taxonomy (GTDB): domain Bacteria; phylum Verrucomicrobiota; class Verrucomicrobiia; order Verrucomicrobiales; family DEV007; genus JAADHD01. The sequence goes on from JAJRVS010000017.1 coordinate 36,290, forward strand.
CCAACGCGATCAAACCCTTCGAAGGTGTTGTCGTTAGGAAGGCGAGAGATGTCCACGGGAACGCCCAGAAGGCTCTTAATCGAGTTGTGATATTCCCGTCGATTAAGCTGCCGCATAGTGGCTTGAGTTTTATCTGTAAGTTGTTTCCCTGCCTTGTAGAGACGGTTCGTTAGGTGATCAATGGCTGCAATCATTGCCGCCCGCGGAGGTTGATCTTCATCCTCGGGAGGCATTTCAGACATGTTGAGAGCATCCAATACTTCTTGCCAGGTTTCGGCGGTTCTTTCGTTGGAAAGTGAGGTGGAGAGCTGATCCAAGCGTAGATCCCCCTTGCTCTTTTTAGACCCGTGGCAATCGATGCAGTATTGTTTCAAGAAAGGTGTGATGGATTCGACAGAAACGGGCGCTGTCTCGGCGTGCACAGGATAGCTGCAAGTTATACAGAGAAAGAAACATGCCCCTAGAACAGTGGGGCTTGAGATGAGGCTGCTCATAGATGTTAGTATATGAAAAGGAGGTGCTAAACTTTCCCGGTTGGGAACAAGGTGGAGGGTCACTTAATAGCCGTATTTTTCGTTACGGAAATCTTAATGGGGGTTGCCTTGAGGGTAAAATCGTCAAAAGCCACACCGGTGTTTGATGCAACGATGCCTGCCAGAGTTTTATTTTCGTGGGCTATGCCAGCTGATTTCAACTCAGCAATTTTTTCACCGTCTATGAACAGGGTCATAACATCCTCTTTGGTCTGTAGTGCTAGTTGATACCACTTCTCCTTTTCGAGGGTAATTGACTGCCGAAATTCTTTTTCTTTGAGCAACTTCTTGGTCGCTTCATCGAGACCATTCCCGGACTGCTTCATTTTAAAAATCTCATTCTTGAAACCACCTGTTTTGCTATCTAACAGAACGATGTTCTTAAGATTGACCCCTACGCGACAAATATGCCCTGCGTGCGAGCCTTTGTATTGTTTGTCACCAAATTTGACCATGAAGCCCTTTGCTTCAGGGCCAGAAAATTTGAATTTTACGTTGATGTGCATGTCCTTCCTGCCTTCGAACCGAACAGAGGAGCCTCCAGGATGACTGGAGTCGGGTTCCTTGGTAACATATAAAACACCCTCTTTCATCATGCTCGCATCATTATGGTGCCATTGTTCATCAAAGCTTTCTCCGGAAAAATCATCTTCGAATATCGTCTCCATGTCAGAGGGGTTTTCTGTCTCTGATTTTCCTTCATTGCGGTTTGCCTGCCACTTGGCTACAAAAATCTGATCCTCTTGAGACAATTTATCCATGGGCAATTCAAATACACGGCCCTTAAAGCGGATTTTAAGTTTTTGATCTCTCAAGTCGAGCAATTCTGCTTTGATCTTATTCCCTTCTGAATTCGTCAAATCTCGAAACTCGCGCGCGTGGATCGGTTGCAGAATTAGTAGGGTTAAGATCGTCAGTAATAGTTTCATGGTTGAGCTTTCAGTCATTTTTAGGTGTTGTTATTTTTCCAGACAAAACGGGAAGCGTATCGGTGTACATTGAGCGGGATTAAGTTGAAACACTTATGAAATAATTGGAAAAAAGTAATGCTTGTATATCTATTAGACGTTTGTGAGCCTAATCTGCCGAATTATTCGAATTTGAGGACATAATCCTGGCGATATTAATTCCTATAGCTAAAGCGGGAGGGGCGCGGTGACATTGAATCATGCTGGAACGGGGTTTGCCTAGATGATAAGTCAGGTGGTTATGCTCGCCAGGATGCGTCGAATTACTGCGGATCGGCTGAAGTAAATTATTAGTGGCGATTCTGCTTAAATTGTAAAAATATAGGCAGAATTGAGGTCTGAGAGTCTAAGTTTATGAGAAGGATGTTCACTACGACTATATTATTCGCTGCAGAGCCTGAGAGAGGGGTTCACTTTACACGTAATCTTGGGGAGTTGAAAAACCAGAGGCTTGACGCTATAAAATAAACTTTATGTAAGAATGGCTCAAATCTGATTGGATTTCAGCTTGTAGAATTAGCATAAACAAATTGTAAAATGTTGCCATATACGAATCTAATCTTGAGAACATTATGCGTCCTGTTTGTAAGTCAGGTCACCCTATTTGCTAAAGTGGAAATTGCCCAAATTTTCTCGAATGGCATGGTGATCCAGCGAGACCAAAAGGTTCCCGTATGGGGGTGGGCATCTCCTGGTGAGCGGGTGACCGTAAAGTTTGCGGGACAAGAGCTAGGGACAAAAGCCGGCAGTGAGGGTAACTGGCGCGTAGATTTAAAGCCGATCGCCATGAACAAAAAAGGCATAGTCCTTCAGGTCATCGGTAAAAAAAAGAAAATAGAAGACTTGGAACTCACCGATTCGCGAACTTATCCTGGGGGTTGTTTTAACGGAATGTTGCACCCTTTGTTTCCCTTTGCTGTTACGGGTGTGGTCTGGTATCAAGGGGAGGCTAATATGAGGAGAGCTTATCAATATAGGAAGTTACTGCCTATGATGATCGCTGAGTGGCGCAGGCGCTTCGAGCAAGCTGATATGAAGTTCTACGCGGTTCAGCTACCTGATCTTTTTAAGGACACTGCCATTGGGCGCAGTAATGTTGCTGAATTAAGGGAGGCGCAGGCTATGACGGTGGAGATGGATGAGAATGCGGAGCTTGCGGTGATTATTGATTCAGATCAGGACGGCAACCTTCACCCGAAAAACAAACAGCTGCCTGCTGAGCGACTTGCGTTGATCGCGCTTGCTAAAGATTACCAAAAAGCTATTGAATATAGTGGGCCCAAGTTCAAAAAAATGGAGATTGGCAAAGGCAAGGTGCGGCTATTTTTTTCCCACCAAGGCGCGGGACTTGTGAGTGGGTCTCGTGTGAGCGCGGGGAGTTGTGAGATCAAGCTGTTATCGGAACCTTTGAATAATTTTATCGTTGCGGGTGCTGACAAGAAGTTCTACCAAGCGGAGGCAAGAATTGATGGAGATAGCGTGATATTGAGCAGCGATCTGGTGAAGCAGCCCGTGAGCGTGCGGTATGCTTGGAGCCAGCATCCTGAGCAAGTGAACTTTTACAACAAGGAAGGCTTACCAGGAGTTCCGTTTCGCGCTGATGATTGGCCGTGTACTACGAGAAACATCGTCAAGGCTATGATTCTATTGGTGCATTGATCTGGATGAAGGGTTTATAAAGGAGTCATATTTACAAGACTAAAATTATGAGAATAACGAATGGGAGTTTACTGTATCTAAGTGTGGGGTTTTATTTTTTCGGAGCATTGTTTAGCAATGCTCAGGCGGAGTCGTTTAGCCCTAAAAGTGATGGCAAGGACCTGATAGTGGTGAGTCACCGGCTTTATGTTTTGGATGTGCCTGAGAAGGCAAGAGTGGAATATATCAATGCCGACAGCCTTGGTGGTGAGGGTGAACTGAAACACGTGCATGAGCTTCGCATTGATGGTAAAGCTGTTGCCATTGGCGCTGAGAGGGAATTGGAATGGGTGGAGGGCTACCAATCGAAGCTCGATCTCGGAGGGATGAAGATGACGGTGGTGCCTGTCGGTGGAGGTTTTACTAATGGGAACGTGGCTTTAAAAATGAGTTTCAAGCCGTCGAAGCTGGTAGCAACTCACTCAGCTGAGGTGGATTATTTGATCACAAGGACAGCACCGTCAACGGGTAAGGAACTCGGTTTGAGTGCAAGCGAAGTCGCCGAGACTTCCGAGTGGTTTGGGGAGCAGCCTCTAGCTGTCACTAGCACACTTGTGGTGGGGCAGTGGCAAATCGCGGCGGCTCGGAGAAAGAAGAAGAGTGGATGGGGGAGCACTTTGTTTTTGGTGATGGCGAAACTGAATAGCGTTGGCAAACAGCGAGATAAGTGGGTTGAGCAAGGTGCAGTCAATCAGCGTGCTCCAGACTTAGACGTGAAACACTGGTGGGGGGATCGTCCGAAAACCAGCGGCTCTTTGGTTTTGTTAGACTTTTGGGCAACTTGGTGTGATCCATGTGTGGCTGAGATGCCTTTGGTGCATGACCTGTATTCTGAATATAAGCAGCGGGGGTTGATGGTGATTGGGGTGCATGCAGGTCGGGTGAAAAAAGAAGAGATCAGTGAGTTTCTCAAGGAGCATCCATCACCCTATCCTGTTTGTTGGGATGATGAAGGGGTTTTGAGCAAGTATTTCCAAATAGACGGCATACCGCATTATGTGTTGATAGATAGAGATGGGATCGTCCGTTGGGGTGGACGTTGGTTGAAGGATGTGAGGCCGCTGATCGATCTGTTGCTGGAAACCGAAGGGAAAAAGTGAAAGACGGGAGCTGAGATCTGAGCTGCTATTGTAAGCGCTGCATGGCAGCTGCGGCTTCTGCTTCGATCACTTCAAGTGGATTGAGCGAGCTTAAGGGGGTGTCATAGGGAGTCACTTGGTTGCTTTCTGGATTCCAGTGAACGGGGCCATATTTTGCCGCACCTGGCTGACCGGTGAGCAAGTGGGCGCCTGCGTCACCTTTATTGAAGTGCCAGAATTCCTGTGGAAAATGCATGAAGCCGCGAGCCTCCATCATGGCGGTGATTTTAAGGCGGTTTTGCAAATCCTGGTTTTCGATGAAGGGCGAGCGCATGGGGGTGCGTTCGCTCATTTCAAGGTAGCTATTACCGCGCCAGACTTCCTTGCCGTCATCGCGATGGAAGACTGATATATCAACCGCTGAGCCAGACATGTGAGTGCCTATTTTGGGTATGTTGGCAACGAGCACAATCGCGCGTTGGAAGAGTTCCTCGGTGGATGGCAGTTGGCCTTTGTTTTCCCAAATACATTTTTTTAAGATGGCATCGAAGACCGCTGGTTTTCTTACCAAACGGGTTTGCATCTCTTTGCTGCGGTAACCTTCTTCGATTTTTAAAATCCATCCACGCTCATTCATATCTCGACCGATCGTGATCAAATCATCAACCAGACCTTGCCGGATGAAATATATTCGATCTAGACCGTCGACAATCTTGCTGTCTGAGAATAGCATTTCGACGTTAGCCGCCGTTGCTGCTTCCCGTATGGAGGCGAAACCTTCGCCGCATTCGTTCACTTCATAAGCGATCAACTGCTGCGCAAATTGATAACCCAGTAGCATCTGTTCCGTCTAATAAGCTCTCCGCTTGTCTTCGTCTTGGATTGTCATCGGGCAAGCATAAGACAAATTTACTGTCTGTCGCGATTCTAATCAAAATCACAGGAATCACGACCCCAAAACTTGAAAGCCGGGTAAAACATTGCACAGTGTTGTTTGTCTGTGGGAGCGAGCGGTTTCAATCGGCTAGGTTTTCCCCAGACCAAACCCAAGTAAATATTTAAAAATGAAAAACATCTCTATTTCTACCCTGCTGATCGCAGCGCTCGTTTTTAGTTTTGGCCTTGCCTCGGCCTCTGCCGGGGATGCCAAATCCGTGCACGACTTTTCGGTTAAAAGTATTGATGGCAAAAAAGTCGACCTCAGCCAATACAAAGGTAAAACGCTGTTGATCGTGAACGTAGCTTCTAAATGTGGTGCGACTCCGCAGTATGCAAATTTGGTCAAACTACAGGAGACCTTTAAAGACAAAGGTTTTTTGGTAATCGGTTTTCCGGCTAATAATTACGGTGGACAGGAACCTGGAACGAATACGGAAATCAAAGAGTTCTGCAGTGCAACTTATCAGGTTGAGTTTCCCATGTTTGCCAAAGTATCGGTCAAGGGTGACGATCAGGCGCCGCTGTTTCAATATCTGACGACGGCAGAAAATCCTGACAAAAAGGGGGATATTGGCTGGAATTTTGAGAAGTTTTTAATCGGGAAAGATGGCAAATTATTGCGTCGCTTCAAAACGGGGATCAAACCTGATAGCTCGGAAGTGATTGAAGCAGTGAAAAAAGCGGTCAAATAAACCGCGGCAAGAACCGCTGCGACAAAAATGGAAACGTGATGGGGAGTTCGATCTAGCGGAGATCGAACTTAAGCAAATCACCGGGTGAATTTATTGTCAGGCGTGGTTAGTTGAGACGTGGCCTTTTCCTTTCGTCAGAGATCAAGTTCGTCGCGCGGTGCCGTTTGGATCGCCGCGGTGGTTTTGGTATTGGTGGCGGCGGAATCGATTACCCTTTACCCGGAGCTGGGGTGGAAAGCGGCGGTGATATTTGTCATGAGCCTGGGGGCGCTATTGACGCTGTTTTTGTGGCGAACCAGTGAAGAGGAGGAAACGACGTCGCAAACCCAGGCGATGATCGATGAGGCGCGGGAGACCATACGTAATGAGATGGAGGTTTTGGAGGAGCGGCGGGAGGAGATGGGCAAATTATTGATGACCTATGGAGAGCTGATGGAGTTTCCTGATCTGGACAAACTCAAAGAGCTGGAGTGGGCGACGACGGAAAAGACGGAAAAAGATGAGGAGGTGCGCGAATTGGTTGAGGTGGAATCCGATCGTATGTTGGAACGTTTTTCCTCTGGGGAATACTGGGAGGGCGGGCAGTTTCAACACCGTTTGCTGCTGGGAGATCTGGCGGGTTTTATGGAGGGTATTGCGCGGGTGTATCAGCCGGATTCGGAAAAACCTTTGTTGGAGACTAATTTGGAATCGCTGCTCAAAGCGGTGAATAGAGCTTCTTTGCAGGTGATTTTGCTATTGGAGGAACTGCCGGTTTTATCAGTGAAGGATTACAATCTGCGCAAAATGTATGAGGGGGTGCGCACGGCGGGCAAGATGTATCAGAAATACGAAGAGCTGTCACCGATGCTCGATCCGGTGCGTTATCTATGGCACGGCAGTAAGTTTTTGATGATGAGCAATCCATTGTTTGCCGCAGGTTGGATTGCGGGTTCCGAGTTGATGGTCGAGGGCAGCAAACGTTTGGGGAAAAAGGTGATGGACACCTATCTGTTGACTTTGATGAAACAATCGCTGGGAATCATAGCGTGGGAAACGGCGTCTATTTTTGACGAAGAGCACCGTTACCGTGACCCTGACTGGGTTTACGCCATGGAGTTGGCACATTTGGTGAGCCAGTTTCCATTGTCGCGAGACACTTTGCGTGGGGCGATGCAAGAACTAGGTTCCGTGCCGTTACGTAGTAGCTATGATCGTATTTTTCTCTACCGCTGTGTGACTCAGCACGTCAGCCCGAAGCCGGAAAGTTTTGCCCAGCAGGGCTTGATGACGGCTGAAGTGAGGACGCAGATTGTCGAACGACTGAAAGAATTTTTTGTGCGTTATGTGCATGGGCGGCAGGAGAAAAAGGTGATCGCCTGGCGAGCTGGAGTGGTGGCAAGATTAGGGGTGGAGCCAAAGGTGGGTGGATATGAAGCGGCGATGTCGGAGGGAGAGCGCTTGGCGGATTGTTTGAACTCGGAGGCATCTTTTCTCGGCGCGGCGGCAGCGGCGGTGGTCGCGGAAACAGAACTGGAGACGCGTGATTGGGATCAAGTGGAGCAACGGTTGAAAACCACAGCCATCGCTGCGCAGATGGATGAGGAATATCTACAAGAGACTCTGGTCACACTGAGACAACAGCGACCGGCGGCTTTTGTATTGCCTGACCTCGAACCGGGAAGCCCTTTGGTGAAGGATTTTTTGTTGGATCTTGCTGATATCGATATGGATTCGCCGGAGCGTTCGTTGCGCTCCTATTGGGTGATTCGCGAATCAGCTGAGTATTTTCGTTACAGTAAATGGCGCGAGCTTGAGCGGCGTTTGAATTCGGGTTATGTGGATCGGGCGTCATCCGCTTTGATTCAAGGCAGTCCGGTGGCCAAGGCGCCGGTGTCACTGGCTTTTGTATTGCCGGAATTTTTTGAGAGAGGTGAACGCGCCGTGTTGATCTATGCCGGTGCCCGGATTTTGGACCAAGCTCAGGCTGTGGTCAAAAAGCGGCGCTCGAAGCAACGCGAATCCGACAAGGCGGGTGATCCGATGGACCTTTTTTCCGAGCGTTATTTGGTGGGCACCAATCAGGGGCGCTTATTGTTCATCGTTCAGAATCCCAAGGCGGAAAATCACGACAGCCGGAAAAGTGTGCTGGTGTGGGAGGGGGAGTTACGGGGGGAAGATCCGGTCACAGTTGATTTCAGCAAGCGCTCCAGTGGAGAAGAGGCGATCATTGAGGGAGGCATGTGGCTGCACAAGGTGAAACGGGATTCGCAGGAGGAGACGCGGGTGGTGCGATTGGGCGTGGGTATGTTTAGGAACCGGAAACGCTATTTTGCCGCGTTGAAAGACTTTTGTGAAGTGGGTTGATAATTTAGAATTGGAATCTTGTAAGGGCGGGGCTAGGTTCACGTCAGCTATTTGTTAGAGCCATGGACTGCACGCTGAAAAATATTGTTGCTAATTTGATCAAATCTTATCACGAAGAGGGAGGGATCAACCGTATTGATTGCGGTAATTTGCCTTCCAAGCGTAAGATTGCGGCGATCTGTGAGCAGTTGTTGCGCTTGTTATTTCCTGGTTATCACGATGAGGAGCCGGTGGCTTCTGATGAGTTGGAGATGGTGACCAATGAGCGGATTGCGGAGTTGATCCAGCAGTTCGAGGTGGAGGTGGCTAAAAGCCTGCGCTTGCGGGATGTGGATGATCGGACGGATGATGTGCGGGGCGAGGCTCACCGCATGGTCTGCGAGTTTTTGAGCGAGCTGCCGCGTTTGCGCCAAGTGTTGCAGACGGATGTGGAGGCGGCTTACGAGGGGGATCCGGCAGCGAAAAGTTTTGACGAAATTACTTTGGCCTACCCGTGCATCGAGGCGATTGCCATTCAGCGTTTGGCGCATGTGCTGTACTCGATGGATTTGCCATTGATCCCGCGCATCATGACGGAGTGGGTGCATTCACTCACGGGTATTGATATTCATCCCGGAGCCCAAATTGGAACGCATTTTTTCATCGATCATGGCACAGGAGTGGTGGTGGGGGAGACTTGCATGATTGGCAATTATGTGAAGCTGTATCACGGGGTGACCTTAGGGGCTCGGAGTTTTCCCAAAGATGAAAACGGGAGGGTGGTGAAGGGTAATAAACGTCATCCAAATGTGGAGGATAAGGTGACGGTTTATCCTAACGCGACGGTGCTCGGCGGGCAAACGACGATTGGTAAGGGCAGCACGGTGGGGGCAAATGTTTTTCTTCGGCAGAGTGTGCCGGAGGGATCTTTTGTTTCCAACGAAGGAGAGTGTTTGCGGGTGATCAATAAAAGCACTGGCGCTATTTTGCATGAATTTTCCGATACCCCGGCGATTTGAATTTTAAAAACTTGAATGGTAAGCCTTCTGAATAGATGAAGTGGTCATCCGAGCAGTTGGAGCTTTTTACGAGTGAAGAACAGCCTGCTGAAAGCCTGCAGATGCAGCAAACGAGTGAGCTTTCGATGGCAGGCCTCGATGAAGCTTCTTTGACCCAGCATGTGGTTGACTGGTTGCTCCCGATACAGCTTGCGGGGTTGATGGGAGAGGTTCATGTGAAATGGAATCCACGGCTGCAAACGACGGCAGGACGAGCTCACTATGCGGAAAGCCGAATTGAGTTGAACCCACGTTTGATAGAGATCGCGGATTTGGCGGAAATCGAGCAAACGTTGAAGCATGAATTGGCCCACTTGGTGGCTTATGAACGCTGCGGCAAATTACAGCGGCGGCGCTTGCAGCCACACGGAGTGGAGTGGCGTGAAGCGTGTGTGGATCTGGGTATCTCTGGAGAAGCGCGTTGTCACGAGTTGGCTCTGCCGGAGCGGCGTATACGGAGAAAATTTGCCTATACTTGCCCAGCCTGCGCAGCGGTGATCGAAAGGGTGCGGAAAATCAAGGGTTATGTTTCTTGTTACCCTTGTTGCAGACAATACAGCGCCGGTCGCTACGACCGACGTTTTCAGTTGCTTGAGACGCGCTTGTGAAATTTGTTAGAAATCCAAATAAATCTCTGTTCTGCGGTTTTGGGCGCGGCCGGTGGGGTTGTCGCTGCCGTCGGATTTGAAGTTGGGTTTGAGTGGCATGGTTTCGCCGAAGGCTTGGGTGACGATTTGATCTGCAGCGACGCCGAGCTCGATGAGGGCATTTCTAACTGCGCTGGTACGACGCTTGCTGAGGGCGACGTTGTAGTTGTCTTCGCCTTTGGCGTCGGCGTGGCCGTTGATGTGCAGCTTGCGTTTTTTGTCTTCGCCGAGGATGGCGGCGACGATGGCTAGCTGCTTACGGGTGCGAGCACTGACTTGTTCGTTGTCGAATTCAAAATAAAGCACCAGGGAATCTCCTCCTTGGGGGTTTTTGTGGATCGGGGTGTAGGCGATGTCGCCGCCTCCGGCGGCCATGGCGGTCAGTGAGATAAGTTTGGAAAAGGTGAGTCCGGCAATCGTCCAGCGGCCTTTTTGATCGGTGCTCATTTCCAGTCCGAATTCGGACTTTTCCTTGCTCGATTCGACCCGGGTGATGGCCCAGGTCAGGTCATCACGGCTGAGGGTGATGACGAGTGGTTTGTCGGTCTTGAGCCGGAACTCGCCTTCTTCGAGGGCGATCAGCAGTGCGGCGAGTTTTTCGTTGTTGAGCCGTTCGGGATCGGTGAGGGCTCGGGCGGTTTTGATGTCGCGGTTGATGACAGCTTTGGAGAAAGCGTAAGCGACCATCATGGCGTCGGGTAGCTCGGAGTCTTCCATGTCAGAGCCGGTGAGTGCCCCGGTTTTGATGGGGGTGCCGGTGCTGTTTGCGGGATTTGAAGAACTGGCCGCCGCCATGGATTTTTTCATGGCGAGTGGCGGACGTATTTTAAGCACTTTCCAGGTGCCTTTGGCATCTTTATCCAGATCGGTGAGGATTTCGATGACTTCGCCAGAGGAGGTGAGCAGTCGTAGCGCCCAGCGGGTGCTGTTCTGGCTGCGGCCAATGGCGGAGAGCGCCTGTTGTGGGTCGATTTTTAAATCCTCTCGTTTTAACAGAGCTGTCAAGCGGGCTTTGGCGGATGCGCTGAGGGTATTTTGTCCGCTGAGTTCAAAAAAGAGCTCGGTATTTTTGTCCTGCACTGCTTTGGCTAGGGCATCCATCAAGGCTTTTTCAGAGGTGAAGCCTCCTGCCGGTTTGGCCGGAGCGGGGGCTTTCGGGGGTGTTTTTTTGACTAAAGGTTTTTGAGCGGCGTTTTTGAGCGCTGCCATGGTTTTGTCAGCTTTGGATTTGGTTGCGGCTTGCTGATTCTGGTCCTTATCGGATTGCGCTTTGTTGGCTGCGGGTTGTGAGCTGGCAGCGGCGGGTGTGGTGGTGGCGGGATCAGGGCTGGCATCTTTGTTGAACAAGATGAAATACGAAGTGATGGCTCCGATCAGGATGATTCCGAAAAAGACGATGGCTTGTATTTTGTTCATGATGCGGCGGATGGGCTAGACGAATAAAGGCTCTTGCAACGCTTCGTAGGTGGAATATAGAGCAGGTAAGAGCAGTGGACAAGCCCCGGCTGTCTGGAAAACTTCTGCTTGATTGAGATATGACGGGAGCGTGTTATACTCGGAGGCAATGCTGCGGCCGAGTCTGGACGGCCTGCTTTAAACTTTTATATTATGGATACGATTTTAAACATTCTCCGTGTGATTGGAGTGATTTTTATGGTGGTGATGACCTTCAATCTGCTGATTGTGGTGCATGAATGGGGGCATTTTTTGGCGGCGCGCTGGCGGGGGCTGCAGGTGGACCGTTTTCAGATTTGGTTTGGCAAACCGCTGTGGAAAAAGACGGTTAACGGGGTGCAATATGGTTTGGGATCGATCCCGGCAGGTGGTTTTGTGGCTTTGCCGCAGATGGCGCCAATGGAGTCCATCGAGGGACAGAATGTGGGTGAGGATGGTGAAGAGGAAGCGCCGAAGGAATTGCCCCCGATTTCTCCCCTAGATAAAATCATCGTGGCTTTTGCTGGCCCCTTGTTCAGCTTTTTACTGGCGGTGTGTTTTGCGGTGGCGGTGCATTTCATCGGCAAACCGGTTAATGAAGCGAGTTCAACGACGGTGGTGGGTTACATTGGCAAGGACTCTCCGGCATCGAAATCCGAGTTACAGGTGGGGGATAAAATTCTGACAATCGATGGGCATAAGGTGAAGAGCTTTTTGGGGATGATCAATAGCGTGCAATGGAACATTGCTTCGGGTACCAGTAATCCTATTATAATAGAGGTGGAGCGTTCGGGTGAGGAGGTTAAAACCATTGAAGTGACCATGCCGACGGATGCGGAAAAGGCCTCCGCTAAAAAGAAAGTGACATGGATCAAGTCATTGTTGGGTCGCCCAGAGTTGAGAAAAATTGGTATTGCTCCGCAGACGACACCGATTGTGATGGCATTAGTGGAGCCCGGACCAGGGGCGGAAGCCGGCCTGAAAGTGGGGGATATCGTTGAAAAAATTGATGGTCAGAAAATAACCACGCTTACCCAGGTGTTTGATTATGAAAAGGAGCACCTTGGGCAGCCCTTGATTTACTCGGTGCTGCGTGGTGAGGATGAAGAGAAATTTGAGATCAAGGTCGAGCCCCGTTTCCCATTGCTTCCAGAATCAGCAGATGGAGAGGAAAAGGAGCCACACACAGGTATTTTGTGGGATGGTGCAGGCATTCGAGGAATGTCTTACCCAGGTATACTAGAGCAGGTCTCCAACAGCTTGAGTATGATGAAAAACACTCTGGGTGCGATTGTTACTCCGAAATCGGAAGTGAGCGTGAGTCATCTGAGCGGCCCGGTGGGCATCATGAATCTGTATTACAATTTGTTCAGTATGGAGGGTGGTTGGAGATTGGTTTTGTGGTTCAGCGTGATCATGAATATCAATCTGGCGGTTTTGAACATGTTGCCGTTTCCTGTTCTGGACGGGGGTCATATCACGATGGCCTTTTTTGAATGGGTCAGTCGTAAACCGATGAAATTCCGGGTGCTTGAAATGGTGCAGACGGCGTTTGTGATTCTACTGTTAGGTTTCATGGTTTTTGTTTCGATCAAGGATGTCAAAAATGTGAGCGACCAAGTGCAAGGCAGCGGTAAGGGCGTAGAGCTGAAATTTGCCCCGAAAGAAGCGGCGGCGAGTGAGGTTAAGTAATAGGGCTGCTCTTGGCAGGGATTTAAATATGGCCATGAAATACTGTCCGAGTTATTTTAAATATTCACCGCGCTCCACTCGCGAAGTGTCGGTGGGTGGCGTGGGGATTGGTGGAGATCATCCCATCCGGGTGCAGTCGATGCTGACCAGCGATACCCGGGATGTGGGGGCTTGTGTGCAGGAGGCTTTGGCTTTGGTGGAGGTGGGTTGTGAGATCGTGCGGGTGACGGCCCAGACGAGGAAGATCGCTCAGAACTTGCAAGGCATCGTGGAGGGGATTCGCGCAGCGGGCAGTGAGGTGCCGATTGTAGCGGATATTCATTTCAAGCCGGATGCTGCGATGGAGGCGGCAAAATGGGTGCAAAAAGTTCGGGTGAATCCGGGTAATTATGCGGATAAAAAAAAGTTCCAGGTGCTGGAGTATTCCGACGAGGAGTATCAGGAGGAGCTTGAGCGCATTGACGAGGCCTTTTCACCGCTGGTGAAACGCTGTCAGGAAAACGGGGTGGCGATGCGCATAGGCACCAATCATGGATCCCTGAGTGATCGCATTATGAATCGCTACGGTGATACGCCCTTGGGCATGGTGGAGAGCGCTTTGGAATTTGCGCGTATTGCCAGGAGCCATGATTACCATGAACTGATTTTTTCGATGAAAGCGAGCAATCCCAAGGTGATGATCGAAGCTTATCGCTTGTTGGCAGCTCGTTTGCAAGAAGAGGGGGCGGATTGGAATTACCCACTGCACCTAGGGGTGACCGAAGCCGGGGACGGTGAGGACGGGCGGATCAAAAGTGCGATTGGGATAGGTTCATTGTTGGCGGACGGCATTGGTGATACGATCCGGGTGAGTTTGACTGAGGATTCGGTTTACGAAATTCCCGTGGCACAGGCTTTGGTGAAGTGGATTGGAGCGGAAGGGGCTCGATTTGATTTGGATGGAGTGCCTTTTGATGAAGATCAATTGAGTTACGATCCGTTTGTTTTTAATCGCCGTCCATCGAAGCAGACAAACGTTGATGCTTATGCTTTGGGTGGTGAGCAGGCGGTTCGTATCGTGAGTTCGGTGAAGGTGTTCGATGAAGTAAAGGGGAGATTGGAGTCGCTTGGGGAGTTTCAACCGGAGATTGTAGTGGAAAATGCGGGAACAGCGATCCGTATGCTTGATCCGACCGATGCAGCGGCGGTGGAGCAGATTAATGCTTTGTCTGAAGAGGTGTTGGTTGCGGTGGCTGATGAAACGGCTTTGCCGGTGGTAGCGGCTTATCGGCTTTTGGCATCGGTGCTTGAAGTGAGGCATCCGATTTTGTTGAAAGATATTTTTTCAGATGAAGAGCAGGCGGATTCTGATGCGGATTTGTTGGTGGGCAGTGCGCGCATAGGTTCACTGTTGTGCGATGGGATTGGTGATGCGGTTTGGGTTCGTGGTGAGAAGGAGGCTGAGGCTTCTTTGCGCTTAGCGTATAATATTTTGCAATCGGCGGGTACGCGGATTTTTAAGACTGACTATGTGGCTTGTCCTTCATGTGGGCGCACTCTATTTGATCTGCAGACGACTACGCAGCGGATTAGGGAAACTACAGGCCATCTCAAAGGCGTGCGCATTGCGGTGATGGGTTGCATTGTGAATGGTCCGGGTGAAATGGCGGATGCGGATTTTGGTTATGTGGGAGGGGCACCGGGTAAGATCAATCTTTATGTGGGCAAGGAGGCGGTGAAATTTAATATCGCCGAGGCTGAAGCGGTTGACCAGTTGGTGGGGTTGATCCGTGAACACGGCAAGTGGGTGGATGCTCCGGTGATGGCGAGTGAAAAATGAAGAGTGGTGAGTGATGAGTTCTGAGGAGTTTAAACCGTTTGCTTTGGAGTTGTATCCTGAGAATTTGTTTCAGCGTCTTGCTGTGGGAGATTTGTTTGGGGCGACGGAGTCGGCGCTGGAGATTGATTTGGGTTGTGGGGACGGGCGGTTTTTGCAGGCGATGGCGGAGCATTTTCCGCAAAGCAATTATCTTGGCATTGAGCGCTTGCTGGGGCGGGTGCGTAAGGTTTGCCGGCGCAGTGAGCGTGCGGGTTTAAAAAATGTGCGGGCTTTGCGTCTGGAAACCACCTATGCGGTGGAGTGGTTGTTGCCTCGTGCTTGTGCGCAGCGGGTGCATTTGTTGTTCCCGGATCCCTGGCCAAAAAAGAAACATCACAAACGTCGTTTGATGGCGCAGCCGGAGTTCTTGAAGTCGGTGGCAGATTTGCTGGAAGAGGGAGGTGAATTTTTGTTCAAGACCGATCACGAAGAGTATTTTGAAGTTGCGCAGGAGGCGGCGGAAATTTGTCCTTATTTTAAAGTGCTGGATTGGCCGGAAGATGCTTTTTTCTATGCCGAGACGGATTTTGAGCGTCAGTGGAAAGAGGTGGGGCGTCGCATTCAGGGTTTGCGTTTGCTCAAGACCAGCGTTTGATCGTCGAGGTAGCCTTGTAGGGTCAGAGCGTCGGATCCGATGAGGATTTCGACGCATCCGCTTTGTTGCTGGTCGAATAAGTGGATGCCGCGTTTTTTCACCATGGCTCGCCAAGCCGGGGTGATCTGCTCATTGGCGGGAAAAGTCCGTTGGCTCGAGATGATCGCTTGCGGGTTCACGGTGGCGATGAACTCCTCCAGCCCGGACAGATCGGATGCGTGGTGACCTTTGATGATCAGATCACTGGCAAGTTGTTGGTTTTGATACTGAAGCAGCCATTTTTCGATTTCGAAACCGGCATCTCCGAGCAATAAAATCCGCCATCCCTCACAGTGCATGCGTATAACGAGATGGTTGTCGTCTGCTCGTGGACCGGTGGCTTGATCGCTGGGTGGGTATAATATTTCAAATTCGATTTGCGGGTCGGGTGCAAGCTGGTTTCCTGCAGTGAGGGGGATCAGGGATATTTGTTGCTTTTGCAGACTGGGTATTAAAGGGCGAAGCGTTTGTGAATCAGTCAGTAGAGGGGGTAGGTAAATTTTCTCCGGTTGGTAGCGTGGTAGAATAAGTGAAGTGGCGCCAATGTGTTGGTGATCGTTGTGAGTCAGGAAGAGGCTGTTAAGGCGGTTGATGCTGCGATATCTGAGGAAGGGGTGGGTGACATAGGGGAAGTTGCGCGCATTGCCGGTATCAATAAGGAAGGAGTTTTGTTTGGGCAACCAAGTGTTGTGACGATAGCTTGAGATGACTTGGCAGGCGCCGCTGGATTGTGTGTCGAGCACGGCAATGTAGACGGGTTGCTCGGAGCTCACCGGAGGAGGAGTGAAGCTGAAGTGGAAATGCCCGCCCGGCAGACTGGCAAAAAAGGCGGTGATCAGGCTGCAGCTTTTGGCGGCGAGCCAATTGGCGTTGTTGAATAAAACGGATAAAAAATTCATTTGCGCGAGGCTGGTGCAGAGGCTCATGACGGCTAGGCTGAGAACCACCATGGCGGCGGGGACGAGAAAGCAGTTGGCCAGAATGGACACCGGTGTGACCAGTTGGAAATGATATATGATCAGCGGTAGGGAGCCTAGCCAGGCCGCCAGGGAGAGGCTGAAGTAGTTGCTGGAGGCGTGTCCGAATTGACTGAATAGAAGCTGGGGGCGGGGGATGAGGTGACGCGGAATAAAAGGGTCGAGGGCAAAAGGGCGGCCGAATATTCCCATGAACAGAGGTGTGAGGCCGGCGATGGCCGCTAATACGGCAAAGGAGAGTTGGAATCCTGGCAGGAATAATTGCTGGCTGTTATAAGCGAGCAACAACAGGGCGGCCAGGCCAAGGCTGTTGATCAATCGGGGGCGACGTCCGACGGCGAAGGAAAACAATACAATGGTTCCCATCATCGCCGCCCGGCAGGCGGAGGGGCGTAGGCCGGTGACGGTGGCGTAAAAAAGAATGGCGGGTATGATGAGCCATATGGCGGCGCGGCGGGGAATGCGCAGGAGTTTAAGCAACTGCCAGACGATTAGGCCGAACAGTCCGATGTGAAGGCCGCTGACGGCAAAAATATGTAAAGCTCCGCTGAGGCGGAATTGTTCTTCGATAGCTTCAGGTGTGTCTTCGCGTGTGCCGAGCACCATGGCGCGAATGATGGAGGCGGTTTCCGGGTCATCTTCGAGATCAGCGGTGATGGCGGAACCGAGCCAATCACGGCTG
Source organism: Verrucomicrobiota bacterium (assembly GCA_024277195.1). Classification (GTDB taxonomy): domain Bacteria; phylum Verrucomicrobiota; class Verrucomicrobiia; order Verrucomicrobiales; family DEV007; genus JAADHD01. The sequence goes on from JAJRVS010000017.1 coordinate 53,506, forward strand.
CGGTGAGCGAGGCGGATAATGGCATGGCCACCTCCGCTCGACAAGCGCCGGACGGAGTGCCCGCTGTGGCAGTGGAGTTCTGCGGCAACGGCATTGGAGCGGCGATAAAAATCTGCGGCAGAGAATGCGCCGGGATTTCTGGCATGGGCTAAGGGCTGGAGTTGTCCGCTGATTTGTAGTCGGTCGCCGTAAGCGAGATTGTGTAGTTCTCTGGGCAACAGATCAATGCGAACCCGGAGATGATGGTGGGTGGGAAAAATCTGATTCCCAAGGGTCAGGGAATCGAGGCGCAGCAGAAAACCGGCGCTGCGTTTGCCTTGACTGAGAGAAGGTTCGTTGATCACCTGTCCTCGGGCCGAAACTTGTGAAGAGGGGGGATGGTCAGGGGAGGCTTTGGCTTGCACGAGGGACGCAGCAGGAAAACTGTCGATCCAACGTAGTTGCAAAGTGTGGATGAAAGCGAAGCAGGTGGCGCTCAAAAGCAGGATGGGCAATATGTTGTGCCGATAAAAAAATCCCAAAAAACTCAATGCCAGGATGCTTGTGGCGAGTGCAGCGGGTGGCAGTTGATAGTGGTCGGCCAGAAGTATTCCTGCGATAGCAACCAGAGCGATCAGTGCCAGGGGATCACGGGAAAGCCACATTTTGCGGCAGTTGGAGCTTGTTGATGAAAAGAGTGAATCCAGCACAAGGTGATTTTGTGCTGTTTTTGATCAATTTGGAACCAAAAAGGACTTGGCAGGGCTGTAAATTTGGCGTAGGAAATAGCTCGCGAGAGCGTTACGCCGGTCGGAAAGACCAGTGAAAACCAAAGAAGTGACCGGAAGATGAGAGTTTTCCTTAGTCCAGCGAAGAAAATATTTAACTTTTGTTAAATTGTTCTTGGCTTTTTCAGTGGTTTTCGTTGAGACTTCATCCAGTGAAATGCGGGTATAGCTTAGTGGTAAAGCTCCAGCCTTCCAAGCTGATTACGTGAGTTCGATTCTCACTACCCGCTCCATTTCACTGTTGATTTTGGATCGATGCCCCGTGATGAAAGCTTTGCGTTTAATTTATTGCCTGACTGTGATGGGTGCAGTCTGGGCGGCACCCGTTCTGCGGGCAGCGGCGCAAGAGGACGGAGCGATCAAGTTGCCCCAGGGGAGGCATGATTGTTCGCAAGTGACGGATGCTTTGTTGAAAGCGATTGAAGCAGATCCTTCTCGATTGAACGAGTTTTTTAAACAGGCGGTTTTGGAATCAAAACATTGCACCTGCGAGTTGTTGGCGGCAGCTATTTCGACTAGTGACGGTAGCGAGAAAGCGGTCAAAGATATTGTTAGCACAGCTTTGCAGAATGCGGGGGAGATGGCCTCGGCGATCGCTGAATGCGCGGCGATCGCAGCACCGACTCGGATGCAGGCGATTCGAGAGGCTTTTGCGGAGAGGGTGGAAGGGGTGGCGGGGAGTGAAAAAAAATCGCCCGAATCTGGTGATAAAACCATGCGTCCGGAAAGTTCTTCGTCTGGTTTGGGGCGGATGATAGGGAAATGGATGCCGGGGAGGAAATCAAAAGACGAGGTTAAGGGGGAGGATAGGGGCGAAGCTGCGGTGGTGTCGCTGCAGATGAATGAAGTAACTGGGACAAAAGATCAGGGGGTTGATTCGCATAGTGCGGAGGCGGAGGCAGGGACGGCGTCGTCAAAGGAGACGGTTGAGTTGGGTGTTGCAACTGAGGGGGAGGAGGTTTTGGAAATGTCGCCGGATGTTCTGGGTGTTTTGAATGATGCTTTTGTTTTTGACTATGTATGGCCAGAGATCAGTGGGGTGGTTAGTGATTTCAAGCAAGCCGAAAAAAGTGATCAAGCTCGCTGGTCGGCTTATGCAGACAACGGTTTTGACTCGAACATCAATACGGCGCCCGGTGGAGATGCTCGTGATTCCTATTTTGTAGGTGCAGGGGTGGCCAGTTATTTTTCGAGATTCACTAGAAATACGCGTTTTGATGTCAGGGGGCGTTTTGGTTTTCGTTACAACGAGAACACGCCGGTGAATTTGGAGAATTTGATTTATCGCGGGCGGTTATTAGCGACTTTGCAGCATGAGCTGAATGATCGGGTCTCCTTGTCGAATCAAACGGGCATCACTTATGATGCGGAGCCGGATTTTCTTGCTGGAGAAACAACGAGTTTCCGGACGGATCAGTATGTTTTTGCCTACAACCGCTTGGGCTTTGTTTATCGATGGGCCGAGCATTTTGCGACACGCACCTATTACAATGTATCGACGATTCAGTATGAGAGCGGGAGCTTGAGCCTGCAGGAGGAGCGCTGGCGACATTTGATTGGTCAGCGATTTGATTATGTGTGGAATGAGCAGCAGGTGGCCTTTTTGGAATACCGGTATGGGCAAAGTAATTTCCAAAACGTGGCCAATGACAGTCAGTCCCATTATTTCATCGGAGGACTGGATTATCAGCTATCGACCGACGCGAAAGCGTCGCTGGCGGCAGGAGCGGAAAGGCGCAGCTTCGAAAGGTTTTCAAATTTGTGGAGACCTTATGCGCAGGCGTCGTTTCAATCACAGTGGTCTCAGCATACTGAGCTGCGTTGGCGCGCGCGGTTGGGGCTTGAGGATGCTGAGCTGGGAGATTTCAGGGATCGTTATAGTTTCCGCACCGGCTTGTCGGTGGATCAGCAGTTGAGTGATCGATTAAAAGCGTCAGTCGGTTTTTTCTATCTGCGCAGTGAGTTTGATAGCGGAGCAGAGGGCGTCTCCGGTTACACGGATGATGCGCTGATGCTGCAACTGGGACTGAGTTACGCTTTGTTGCCAAATACGGATTTGTATCTGGTGTATGACTTTACGACTTATGATTCAGGAGATCCTTTGCGGGACTATGAACGCCAGCAGGTGAAGATTGGTTTGAATTCTAAATTTTGAGCGAGGCTCACATTATCTCAGTGGTCTGGATGCCGAGCAGGTCGAGCCCTTTTTTGAGCACTTTACCGGTGGTATCGCAGAGCGCAAGACGGGTTTCGCGCATCTGGCCTTCCGAGCGTAATACTGGGCAATGTTCGTAAAAAGAGTGAAAGGTGTTGGCCAGTTCGTAGAGGTAGTTGGCGAGTAGGTTGGGGCGGAAGTCGGTGAGCACGGTTGGCACAGCTTCAGCGTATTGGGCAAGTTTCAGAGCCAGCGTTTTTTCGGCGGGTTCGGTGAGTTGCACAGAGTCGATGCCTTCGAACTCGCTACCGAGCTTTCTGAAGATGGCGCGGGTGCGCACATAGGCGTTGATCAAGTAAGGCGCGGTATTGCCTTTGAGCGCCAACATGTTGTCCCAATCGAAGATGTAGTTGGTTAGGCGGTTCTGGGAGAGCTCGGCGTATTTGACTGAACCGATACCGATAATTCTTGAGATTTCCTCCATTTCATCAGCGGAAAGGTCGGGATTTTTTTCACCGATGATTTTGCCTGCTCGTTCGACGGCTTCGTCCAATACGTCAGTCAGACTGACGGTGTCGCCCGAGCGGGTTTTGAAACGTTTGCCGTCTTTGCCCATGATCGAGCCGAAGGGGATGAAGTTGAGTTCGGTATCGAGTTCGCGTTTTTTTGCCACCGCGAAGATTTGGTCGAAGTGCAGTTTTTGTTCGGCTCCGACGACGTACCAGATGTCATCGGCGGAGAAAGATTCGACCCGGTATTCGATGGTGGCGATGTCGGTGGTGGCGTAGTTGAATCCGCCGTCGCGTTTTTGGATCATGCAAGGGGCGCGTTCTGCCAGGTTGGGGTCGTCGGGAAAAAAGATGCACAGAGCTCCGTCGGATTCTTCCGCCAGACCAGTGTTTTTCAATTCTTCGACCAAGGGGGCGAGGCGGTCGTTATAAAAAGATTCGCCTAACCAGTGATCAAATTTCACATCGAGGAGGGCGTAGATTTTCTCTAAACTACTGCGTGAGAGTTCGACGCATTGATTCCAGATAGCAAGATTTTCTTCGTCACCCTGTTGAAGCTTGACTAGTTCGGTGCGGCAGGATTCACGCACGCTGTCGTCGCTGCAGGCTTCGTTGACTTTTTTATAAATCTCGAGCAGTGCTTCGATGGGGTCTGCGTCGAGTGCGGCTTGATCGAGGAAGTTTTTCCAGCCATAAATGATCATGCCAAACTGGGTGCCCCAGTCGCCGATGTGGTTATCGGTGATGACCGTGTGTCCCAGCGCACGCGAAACGCGCGCCAGGCAATCGCCAATGATGGTGCTGCGGATATGGCCGACATGCATGGGTTTGGCGATGTTGGGCGCGGAAAAGTCTATGACGATGGTCTTGCTGAGATTGGCGCTCAGTTGGGGGAGGCCGAGGCGCTCGGGATCTTTGATTTGTGCTATCAGACCCGCTTCGAGTGAGGCGGCGGTGATGCGCAGGTTGATGAATCCCGGGCCGGCGATTTCAGCGGGTTGGCACAGCTCGCCGGGTTCAAAGTGTTCGATGATCTCCGTTGCTAGCGCACGTGGATTGGTTTTCAGGCGCTTGGCGAGCACCATGGCGACATTGCTTTGGTAGTCACCGAAGCGGGCGTCGGTGGCTGCGCCGACTTGAATAACGAGGTCGGCCGGCAAATCAGCAGCGATACTGGTTTTTTCGAGAGCTGCTCGGAGGAGCGTTTCGATTTGGTTGGGATAGGTCATGGCAAGAGGCGGTAGCGGTTCAGGCTGTAGGTGATTAGAAAAAAGAGGTGTCCGATGTAAGCTCTGAGGGCTCTCCCAGGCGATTTAGACAGTGGCTGAGTTTTTACACTCGGGCTGGGGCGGGTTCGGCGAGAACTCGGATAATGTCATGGGCTCCCCGTGCTGCTGCCAGTTGCTTGCGCACATCGCCATTGTTGAGTTTTTTAGCAATGGCAGCCAGAGTTTTCAAGTGAAGAGTGTATTGACTGCGCGGCACGATGAAAAGCACTACGTAGTGAACTGGAGCATTGTCCAAAGCACAAAAATCGATTCCTTCGTTGGATCTTCCGAAAACAGCGATGACATCGTCGATATCATCCAGAAAAGCGTGAGGAATGGCGATGCCCGCACCGATACCGGTGCTGCATTGGTCTTCACGGTCGCGGAAGGCTTCGAGTACAGGGGTGCGCTTAGCCGAGGAAAGATCATCACATTTAATGAGATGATCTACCAGTTCTTCGATCGCAGGCCAGTGTTCAGCGGCCTTCATGTTTGCGATCACCCGCTTGGGCGATAATAATTCTGCCAGTTTCATGCTGGTCGTATGGCGCATTTAAGCGTTCGCGAGCATAAACAGCTTGTGAGACTTCGCAAGTGGCTTTTTTGCGCGATGCATTATTTTTATGAAGAAGAGGAGATGGCAAAGATCGAGTTTATCACATTCAGATATTTTGGGGTCTGACGCCATGCATATTTTGTGCTTGTGTTGCGGGGAGGGGGTTGATAGGGTGGTTTTTATGAGAAAGACGCGGGGATTTTTGTTGGGTGAGGCGGGGCAGACGAATTATTATCATGTGGTGAGCCGGACGGCGGGGAAATACAAGCTGTTTGGGGATGATGAGAAGGAGGCTTTTCGTTATATTTTGATGCGGCAGTTGAAGTTCAGTGGGCTGCGGGCGCTGGCTTGGTGTTTTATGGACAATCACTTTCATTTGCTGTTGGAGGTGCCGGATAAGGAGGGGGCGACGGCGGGGTGGTCGGAGGAGGATTATCTTGGGAGGTTGGGGGTGTTGAGGAAGGAGTGGAGCACGCATCAGGTGCTGGGTCAGGTGGTGATGTATCGGGAGAATGGGTGTGATCAGGAGATTAGTAGGATTGCTCAGGGGGTGAAGGAGCGGTTGTTTGATCTGTCGATGTTTATGAAGGAGCTGAAGATGAAGATGACTCTGGCTTATAATAAGATGAATGATAGGGAAGGGGCGCTGTGGAATGGGCGTTTTAAGAGTGTGCTGCTGGAGAGTGGGGATGCGGTGAGGACGGTGGCGGCGTATATTGATTTGAATCCGATTCGGGCAGGGATTGTGAAGGCTCCGGAGGATTACCGTTGGTGTTCGTATGCGGCGGCGGTGGCGGGAGTGAAGGGGGC